>CAZXLA010000058.1:0-18827 GCA_964641895.1 uncultured Tepidisphaeraceae bacterium | reverse complement strand
GCGACCACGGCGGCGTCGATACGGTCGCGCCGGGCGGTGAACGCATTCCACCGCGCGTCATCGACCAGGCCAATGTTTCGGCCGAGTGCGGTGAGGCGATCGTCGGCGTTGTCGTTGCGCAACTGCAGGCGATGCTCGGCCCGGCTGGTGAACATGCGATACGGTTCGGTCGGGGGCTTGGTCACCAGATCGTCGATCAACACGCCGATGTAGGCTTGATCGCGCCTGAGGACAAAATCCTGATCCGAATCTTCGCTTTGCTCAGAATCGGCTTGAAGGACTTTTCGCGCTGCGTTGATGCCGGCAACCAGACCTTGCGCTGCGGCTTCTTCATAACCACTGGTGCCGTTGATCTGGCCTGCGAGGTAAAGCCCGGCAATCCGTTTGGTTTCGAGCGTGGCGCGAATTTGCGTCGGCCAGACCATGTCGTATTCGACCGCGTAGCCGTAGCGCAGAATCTTCGCGTTCTGTAGACCGTCGATCAGCCGAATCATCGGTTCCTGCACGTCGGCCGGCAGGCTGGTGCTGATGCCGTTTACGTAAATCTCGGGCGTATCCAGCCCCTCGGGCTCGAGAAAAATCTGGTGTGACGGCCGATCGGCAAACCGCACCACCTTGTCTTCAATGCTCGGACAATACCGCGGACCGGTGGAACTAATCTGCCCGGAGTACATTGGCGCGCGATGCAGGTTGGCGCGGATGATCTCGTGAATCTGCTCATTGGTTCCGCCGATCCAGCAATGGATTTGCGGGAGAGGCGGCTTCCATTTCGGATTGCGGATTGCGGATTGTGGACTTGATGAATCAATCCGAAATTCAAAATCCGAAATCCGAAATTCCGCATACTCGTTCAGAAACGAAAACGGCGCCGGCGGTTCGTCGCCGGCCTGGGTCTCGAATTTTGAAAAGTCGATCGAATCGCGATGCAGCCGCGGCGGGGTGCCGGTTTTTAACCGGCCGAGTTCAAGGCCGAGCCGCGTCAGGCAACCCGATAGGCCCTTCGCCGCCGCCTCGCCCACGCGGCCGCCTTCGGTTTTGGTTTCACCGGTGTGCATCAGCGCGCGGAGGAATGTGCCGGTGGTGATGACGACCGATCGGGCGCGAAGTTGCGCTCCATCGGAAAGCGTTACACCCGTTACACGGCGTGATGTACCGGCGGCGGAGCCGCTCGGCTCTCGTTTCGTTATGGGTGCGCTCTGAGTTACCAACCCTGAAACATCGACCGTCTCGATTTCCGCAACTTCACCTTTCACAATCGTCAGGTTTGAGCAAGTCCCAAGCAGCCGCTGCACTTCTACTGCGTATTTGTATTTGTCGGCTTGTGCGCGAGGCCCCCACACCGCTGGGCCTTTGCTTCGGTTGAGCATGTGGAACTGAATGCCGGTGTTATCAATCGCCAGGCCCATCAGCCCGCCGAGGGCATCGATCTCGCGGACCATCTGCCCCTTGGCCAGCCCGCCGATCGCGGGGTTGCAGCTCATCGCGCCGATTTTGGTTTCATCCAGCGTGACCAGCGCGGTGCGCGCGCCAAGCCGCGCGGCCGCCCAAGCCGCCTCGGCGCCAGCGTGCCCGCCGCCGATGATGATGACATCAAATTCCCTGTTCACGTTCAGAGAGATGATAGAGAGGCGGGCGGGCCGAGGAAAGCGAAGGGTGTTAATCGCGAGGGTCGTTCGGAGTGCGCCGGATCCGCACCGCCGCAAGGAAAAAAATAAACGCCCCCGCCGCCGCCACCGCGAAGGCAATATGCTGCCACGCGACCCGCGCCGGTCGACGTCCGGCAAAGCCTTCGAACGCCTCGAACCCGCACGCGCCGGCAATAATGAGGAAGCTGAAAGTCAGTCTGGATAACCACTTACGCATTTTTTACGCCTGCCTGCTGGATTCCTCGATTGCGATTCGCATTCGGTCGATCGTACTATTATTGATGGTGCGTTCCGCCCGGCGACGGGTCGTTAAGCCGATAGTTGAAGCGATGCGACGAACAGTTTCCATCCTCCTTGCAACCTTGACCGCTGCGGTCGTCCTTCCGCCGTCGACCATGGCGGGTTCGGCGGTGGCGGTATCGATCTCGATCAACCGGCATCCGGAACCGAAGCGTCGCATCAATTGGGCGGCGGTGAATGCGGCGTCGCGGCAGATTGATGTCGCCAAGGGCCAGCTTCGCCAAGCCGCCAAAGCCGCCCGCCGAACGGTGGAGGCGACCAGCGAGTATGACACGGCGGTCGTCAACCTGCATGCGGCGCAGGCGCTGCATCAGAGAGCATTCGCGGAGGCGACCAGCGCGGTGGAACTGAGCCACGAATTCATCGACCTTGATTTGAAGCTGCAATCGGCCGTCGCCGCAGTTGAAAAGCAACACGGCGAGAAGCGGCGCCACCCGTCGGAAGCAAATCCGCAGACCATGTTTCACGCCGCCGCGAATGTCATGCGCATCCGGGCGCGGATCACCGACCTGCGCAAGTCGGCGCTCGCCAGCGACGTGAACGTGGAAGCCGCGCGGTACGCGCTGGTTGACGCCGGCGCCGAACTGCGCCGGCTGCGCGATGATGCGAGATCGCGCGTGGCCCAAAGCGCGGCGTGGCAATCCGCCCGTCAGCAACTGGATGTGGCGCGGAAGCAATACGCCAGCGCCGGCTGATCCGGCGCCGCTGCAGCTTTCTACTTTCTTGCTTCGATCAAACCTTTCTTCGCCAGCTCATTCCCCGAGTTGACAGACAGGGCGCGCCCAAAAGATGCCACCGCCCGCTGCTTCTGCCCGCTGCCCAATTGCGCAAAGCCCAGATTGGTCCACGCGTCCTGCGACGTCGGTTGCAGGCGAACCGCAATCTCCAACTGCTCTGCCGCGGCGGAGTAGAGGGCGGCATTGAGGAGCATCGTTCCAAGTTCGGCGCGCACGCCAAAATCGTTTGGGGCTAGTTCGACCATCTCGGCGTACTGCTCGATTGCATCGCCGGTGCGCCCGACGCGCTTCAGGAACCGCGCGTAATGCAGCCGCGCCGGCGGGTAATCGCCGCGGAGGGCGATCGCTTGTCTGAACAGGGCTTCGACCTTGGCCGCATCGTTTTCATGCAAGCCGGCAAGGCGCGCCAAGCCGATGAGCGCATCAAGATTCACCGACGCCCGCGGGTTGCCTTTGCTCAAATCGATCACGCGCGAAAACGCTTCGACCGCTTCGGGCCACTTCTCCTGAGTCGCATAGACGGCGGCCATGTTGTACCAGGTGTCGGCCACGTACGGCGCGAGTTGCAGCGCTTTTGCGTGGTACGCAATCGCCTGCTCCTGCCGCCCCGCGTCGGCGGCTAGCTTGCCGAGGTTGGTATACGCCACCCACGCCCGCGGCGATTTCTTCGCCGTGTCTTGCCACAGTGTTTCAACCGACTTGTAAGCAAACCCCTGCCGAAATGTGAGCGCGCCAAGCACGACGATCAACGCGCCTTGCACGATCACGCAAAGCCAAAGCTGGTTCATCCGCCGAAGCGATAATGCGATGCCGGCGCAAACGAGCGTGGTGATGGCAATGCTGGCCAGATGCTGAAAGTGATCGGCGACGAACGAATAGCGGTGTGGAAACACGTTAAAAAACCCGAGCGCCGGAAACAACGTTCCGACGAACAGCAGCAGTGCCGCAACCGGCCCCCTCCCCAAACGCTTGCGGCTTAGCACGAGCACAACGAATACGAATACCACGGCAACAGGATAAATCCATTGCGTCCAATCGCGCACGTCAATCGTCCACCGCTCGTACATGAACGCAATTGGATCGGGCCAAACCAGCTTTCCCAAATAGAACCAGATCGCCCGCCCGGCGATGAGTGTTCGCGCCGCGAGTTCGCCGTACCACGTCGGCGAGTGATCCCATTCCGACCCGACCGCCCCCACAAAGTTTCGCTCCAGCGACGCCGTCACCACCCCCATGGCAATGCCCATCGCAAAGAACGGCAACAGCGGTTTGATGTCCCGCCATCGAACCCGACCCGCCTTCCACCAAATCACCACCAGCACCGCCGCCGGGAATGAGGCGGTGACGGTTTTGCTCAGCAGCGCGCACCCGAAAAAACACAGTGCGGCGGTGTACCCGCGAGGATTTGCGGTTGTAGGTGGTGGGGTTTGGGTTGGAGTAGACAATCCGTTCTGGCCCGACTCACAACCTACGACCAACAACCGACTCCTCCAATATGCCCCAAACGCCAAAACATAAAACAATCCCGACAGCGCATTCTTCCGCTCGGTAATCCACGCCACCGATTCCACATGCACCGGATGCAACGCAAACACCGCCGCAGCCAGGAATGCTCCCGGCACGTTGAGGTGTAGGAGCAATCGCCACAGGAGCAGCGCCGTTGCGATGTGCAGCGTGAGATTGGTGACCTTAAATGCCAGTGGCTGCAGGCCGAAGAGTTGGTATTCGACCCAAAACGTCGTATGCACCAGCGGATACCACTGCGGTAACGAACGGATATCAGTCCACATGCGCAGCAGACCGTTCGCGTCGCGCAGGGTGGAATTGTTGACGACGTAGTCGGGATCGTCCCAGATAAACCCGCCTTGCAATGACGGCAGGTAAGCAAGCACAGTTACCACAGTGAGCATCGCACCCAGCGCCAAATAGCGCTTGCGGTTTCGCGGAACGAACGACTCGGCATTTGAAAGATGACGATTTTCCAAGCGCATCAACGCAGGCTACTATCGGTCACCATGAGAAAGAGTTCAAACGAAAGGTGAACGATGAACTTTTGCCTGCTTCCCCTGGTCTTTAGCCTGCTGCTTCAACCCGCCACACAGCCGTCGGCGCCGGGCGAGTCGCCGGAGATTGAACTGGCGCGACAAATCGTGAAAGCGCATGGCGGCGATGTCTGGCCGAGAGTGACGCGCCTGATGTTCACGTTCAACGTCGAATCCGAGGGTACTTTGAAGGCCAGCATCAAACACGATTGGAATGTGACAACTGGCGTCGACACCGTGACGGTCGGCGGCAAGGCCCTGTTTACGAACGTGTACGACAGCAAAGAGCGCGGCGGCGATGAGTTACAGGCGTTCAAACGGTGGACCAACGACAGCTACTGGCTCATGATGCCCCTGAAACTCCTCGACGGCGGCGTAAAATTCAGCCCGCTCATTTCGACACGCGATATGCCCCCCAACCGCGGGAAAATGACGATGAGCTTCGACGCCGTCGGCATGACGCCCGGCGATCAGTATGATCTTTCAATCGATCTGAAGCAGAACCGCATCGACCACTGGACCTATCGTCCTGATGAGAAAAACAGCAGCGGTTTCAGTTGGGATGGATACAAAGACTTCAACGGCCTGACGCTGGCCACCGAACACAAATCCGATGATGGCAAGACACGGATTTTTTTTACGGATGTTTCAGTGGAACGGGAATAGAGAGGCACCGCCGATGGACGCGGATGAACGCGGTAAAGACGAGGAGTCATAACCGCAGATTACGCAGATTTTTGAAAGGCGTTTTCTAATCTGCGAAATCTGCGGTTGCCTCTCCTTTTCTCTTCCACGTTCATTGGCGCTCAACTGTGGCTGAAGGCGAAGAATGGCAAAGGCAATTGTTATCGGCGCGGGGTTCGGCGGAATCGCCGCGGCGCTGCGGCTGCGCAGGAAGGGGTATGAAGTCACCCTTATCGACAAGCAGGACAAACTCGGCGGCCGGGCCTACGTGTGGAAGCGCGGCGGGTTCACCTACGATGCCGGGCCTACCGTCATCACCGCGCCGTTTCTGTTTGATGAGCTATTCGAGCTGTTCGGCAAGAAGCGCGAAGACTATGTCAAGTTCGTCCCGCTCTACCCGTGGTACCGCGTGCAGTTCGCCGACGGCACGCACTTCGACTACGGCGGAACGATCGAACAAACGCTTGAGCAAATCCGCAAATTCGAGCCGCGCGATTGCGAGGGCTACCTGCGGTTCCTCGAACACTCGAAGAAGATTTTCGACATCGGATTCGTCAAACTAGGCGACGCGAAATTCGATTCTTTTGTAAGCATGTTCCGCTGCGCGCCCGACCTGCTGAAGCTGGGCAACTGGCGCACCGTGTACCAGATGGCTAGCAAATACATCAAAAACGAGAAGCTCCGCCGGGTGTTTTCATTTCAGCCGCTGCTGGTTGGCGGAAATCCGTTCACGACGACATCGATCTATTCGCTGATCCACTTTCTTGAACGCGAATGGGGCGTGCATTATGCGATGGGCGGGACGGGGGCGCTTATTGATGGGCTTGAGAAGTTAATGCGGGAGGAGGGGATCGAGATTCGGTTTGGTGAAGAGGTGTCTAAGATATTATGTACCACGGGCGTCCCGCCCGTGACGCGCCAGCGTACCCCCGATACGGCACAGAACCTCGTGCAAGCGACGTCAGTGCTGACGAACAGCCACCAGATCGAGGCCGATCTAATCGTCTGCAACGGCGACCCGCCGCAGGTGTATAAGTACTTGCTCGAAGCAAAACATCGCCACGGCGTTGCGGCACGCCGCATCGATTCGAAAGTCAAACCGCTCAAGTACAGCATGGGTCTCTTCGTCCTCTACTTCGGCACGACAAAAAAATACCCCGAAGTGAAACATCACACGATCATCCTCGGCGAGCGCTTCAAGGCCCTGCTGCGCGATATGTTTGACGCCAAGACCCTCGAACGACGTGACTTAAGCGTCTACCTGCACCGCCCCACCGCCACCGACGAATCGATGGCCCCGCCGGGATGCGATTGCTGGTATGTGCTGGTTCCCGTGCCCAATCTGCAAGGCGGGCAGGATTGGAAGGAACTCGGACCGAAGTACCGCGAAATCGTCGTCGACTATCTCGAACGCACCACCCTGCCCGGGTTGCGCGAATGTATCACCGAAGATTTCTACGTCACCCCCGAGCACTTCCGCGACAACCTCAACAGCATGCACGGCGCGGGGTTCAGCATCCAGCCGACGTTCGACCAGTCGGCGTGGTTCCGCTTTCACAATAAAGCTCCGGGCATCGAAGGCCTGTATTTCGTCGGCGCCGGCACTCATCCGGGGGCAGGCATGCCGGGGGTGTTGTGCAGTGCGAAGGTGCTGGATCGGTATCTGCCTTCGTTAAAACCCAAATGACGATCGGGGATATCTGTGCGGTGGGGCAGGCATTCCTGCCTGCCACTGCATTCCATGCCGTCCGAATTCTCGAATCGCTTGGAAAGCGATGGCAGACAGGAATGTCTGCCCCACCGGTTCAATCCAACGTTCATCCGGTTTATCATCATCAACAGATGAGCAAATCCAGCCAAAAACCGCCGAAGGATTTCGAAGACGCCGTGACCGAGCTCGATCGGATCGTGGTCGACATGGAAGAAGGTAAGACCACGCTCGAAGAATCGCTGGCCAAGTTCGAACGCGGCAGCTTTCTCATCGAGCATTGCCGCAAGGTGCTGGCGGCGGCGGAGCAGAAGATCGAACTGCTGACCAAGAGCCAGGATGTCGCCGCCAAGCCGGTCGAGGATGAAGCAGACTCAACCGACGAGGCGGACTGATTACTGTCATGCCAAAGGAGCCTATGCGACTGAGGGACCTGCACGGCGGTGTGTTCCATTCGCGGGAATCATCCTGCGAACCGATGCTTTTTCACCGATAGGTCCCGCGCGAGTACACTCGGGATGACACGCTTTTGTTTCAATTGAAATGCCCATCGCCCCCGACATTCTCAAACGCCACGCGAAGGCCGTGGAGCACTACCTGCAACAGGCGCTCACGCGGTTGGATGGTGCGCCATCCCGGCTGATCGAGGCGATCGATTACAGCCTGATGGCCGGCGGGAAGCGGCTTCGGCCAACGCTGGTGCTGGAATCCGAGCGCGCGTGTTCCCGACACTCAGCAGTGCCCACTAAAGTGGGCACGCCGCCAAACGCTTCGACATCGGCTTTGGCGTGCGCCGGTGCGATCGAGCTGATCCACACCTTTTCGCTCGTTCACGACGACCTGCCCGCGATGGACGACGACGACCTGCGCCGCGGGCGACCGACCAATCACAAGGTGTTCGGCGAAGCCGTCGCGATCCTCGCCGGCGATGCGATGACCACGCTGGCGTTCGAGCTGATCGCCACCGACGCCGACCCGGCGATCGTCCCGCAACTCATCACCGAACTCGCCCGCGCCGCCGGCCCGACGGGGATGATCGGCGGGCAAATCCTCGACATGGCCGGCGAGAACCAGCAACTTTCGCTCGACCAGCTTAAAAACCTGCACCGCATGAAAACCGGCGCGCTCATCGTCGCAGCGTGCCGCATGGGCGCGATCAGCGGTGGAGTGATGAAGTGTTCGAGTGGTGGGCGCGTTCAATCGACCACGCCGCCACTGCTTCACGCCATTTCTTCCTACGCGCAGCATCTCGGCCTGGCGTTTCAGATTGTCGATGATGTCTTGGATGAGACCTCCACACCCAACCACATGGGCAAAGCCACAAAAAAAGATGCCACCCGCGGGAAGAACACTTACCCCGCGTTGCTCGGCCTTGAGGGCGCAAAACGCGAGGCGATGAATCAATTGCAACTGGCGCTTGCGTCGCTGGCCGACTTCGGCCCCGAAGCCGACGGCTTGCGTGACCTCGCCAAATTTGTTGTAGACCGCCAGTCATAGCGTGGGTGCCACTATTTACGGTGGGTGCCACTACTTGGCTCTCAGGCCAAGTAGTGCTGATTTGTAGTCCGCCAAATGCGAGTCAGCGGTTATTGTTGATCGCACGACATGGCCAGAGCCATATCGTGGCACCCGAGATCGTTCGCCGGCGGCCCGTCGGGTTACGCCTCCTGGCTATTTCATTCCCCCGGTCTCCTCGCTACAACTCAGCTGGCCAACAACGCCTCTGAAACTTTTGATACAACAGCGGCTACACTACTTCGTGCGTTCGGATCGGATATAATCCGGCGGCAATCTCGTAATCGAAAGCCGCATTGGCGAGTACCACTCATGGCCCTTCTCGACAGCATTCATTCCCCGACCGAACTGAAGAAACTCTCCATCGACCAGCTTCAACAGCTCGCCGGTGAGCTGCGCGAGCGGATTTTCTCCGCCGTCAGCAAGAACGGTGGGCATCTGGCGAGCAACCTGGGGGTGGTCGAACTCACGATCGCACTGCATTACATTTACGACTTCGGCCCGCACCCCACCGGGCCCGACCGGCTGCTGTTTGACGTCGGCCACCAGTGCTACGCACACAAGATGCTCACGGGCCGCGCCGCGGGGTTTGAGCGGCTGCGGAAGAAAGATTCTGTCAGTGGGTTCCCTTCGCCGGAAGAGTCGCCTTACGACTTGTTCGCCGTCGGCCACGCCGGCACCGCCATCAGCACTGCCGTCGGTGTGGCGCGCGGGGATTCTCATCACAAGCACAACAATCACGTGGTGGCGGTGGTGGGCGATGCGTCAATCGTCAACGGTCTGGCGTTTGAAGGTTTGAACAACGCCGGCACGCTCAAGCGGCAACTGCTCATGGTGCTCAACGACAACGGCATGAGCATCAGCAAACCGCAGGGCGCGTTCAGCCAGTATCTTGAACGCGTGCGCGTGAGCACGACGTATGAAGAGTTTAAGCGCTTCAGCGAACGCATCGTTCGCAACCTGCCATCGAGCCTGGGCACGACGATCGAACACGCCTGGGACGCGTTCTGCGGCGGTCTCAAGGGCGCGATGTGGCACGGGCAGTTATTCGAAGCGCTGGGCATCAAATACATGGGCCCGATTGATGGACACGATCTGCCCGGCCTGGTGAATTTCCTGGCTGAGATCAAGCACGTTGATAAGCCCGTGCTGCTGCACATCAAAACCGTAAAGGGTCAGGGCTACGAAGTGGCGGCGCAAGAGCCGACCATGCTGCACAGCCCAAGCCCGTTCACGCTCAACGGCTGCCGGGTTGAGATCAACAAAGCCGCCGGCAAAAGTTGGACGACCGCCTTCGCCGACGCGATGATTGCCATCGCCAAAGAAAACCCGCGGGTGGTCGCCCTAACCGCCGCCATGCCCGACGGCACGGGGCTGAGCAAGTTTGAAAAAGCGTTCGACGGCGCGATTCCGCCGCGGTACATCGATACCGGCATTTGCGAATCGCATCTGGTCGCCATGGCCGCCGGCATGGCCAAAACGGGGCTACGGCCCGTCGCCGCCGTCTACTCCACATTCATTCAGCGCGCGTTTGATCAGGTTTGGCAGGAAGTGATTCTCAACAACGTGCCGGTAGTGTTCGCCTTGGATCGTGCCGGCTACGTCGGCGACGATGGCGCCGTGCATCACGGATTTCTTGACCAGGCCTTTTTCCGGACCATGCCCGGCATGGTGCTGATGGCCCCGAGTGATGAAGCCGAACTCAACAGCATGCTGCGTCTGGCGCTCTCGCTCGATGGGGCCAGCGCCGTGCGCTATCCCCGCGATAACGTGCCGGCGGAACACTTTGATGCCGCGGCGAGTGAAGCAATGGAACTCGGCAAATCGCGCGTACTGCGCTACGGCGACGATGCCACAATCATTGTCTACGGCGCGCTGGCCATGAATGCCCTTCTCGCCGCCGAGCAATTGTGCGCTCAGGGGGTGAATGTCGAAGTGGTGGACGCGCGATTCTGTAAGCCGCTGGATGGCGAGATGCTTCATCGCGTGCTGCAATCCGGCCGCCCGGTGTTGACCGTGGAAGACCACCATCACATCAACGGCTTCGGTGCCGCCGTGACGGAGTATGCGGTCGCCAACAAACTGCCGACCGAAGACTTGCAAGTGCTGGGTATGCCCGACCGACTCATTGGGCACATGACCCGCGCCCAGCAGTTGGAAGAAGCCGGTCTGCACACCAGCGGGATTGCTTCGCGAATTCGTCATATGCTCGCCACCGCGACGAGCATTGCGGCAGACGAACCTGTCGCGCCGCTTCTCAACGTCGGACGCTGATCGCTGGAAGTTGGGCGCCGAGCGTGTGATGTTGCATAGGCGCGTCCGATAGCCAACCTGTTTTCCCGGCATCCGTCCCTCGTCACGCCGACCCGTAAATCAGCCGATAATTGAGTGAGTCTTCCATGGGCATAGGCGAATCCATCCGCAGAAAATTCGAAGGCACCCGGCGAAGCTCGCGCGATGCCGGCCAATTGTCATCTTTGAGTTTCAGAAAGAGCGCGCGATCAGCTACGGCGATTCGCCAAAGCCGTACTTCGATCTTCTCTGCACCGAATTGGGCTACACACTTTTCCGTGTGGATGGCGTGGGGCCTCTTTCGCTCGAACAGTTCGAACAGGTGTTTGAAGCGGGCGACTGTTTCAACTTTATCGCGCGGCAGACTTAGACTATGAAACTGCACGCCGGATCGTGCCGGCGCGGCTGCATGGGTTATTGATTTTTTGACGCGCCAAATCAGAATCGCATTATGCCGCTGCAACTTCGATGGGTCGGTGAAGAATCGTACGAGCGCCTCGCCGAGACGCGCATGCGCTGCTACGCGCCGGCGGCGAACATGCTGCCCAAGTACCTCGACAGCTTGCAGAAATTCCACCGGGCCAAACCCGGCGATTTTCTGCTGGCCGAACGCGACGGCGAGGCGGTCGGCACAGCCACGGCGCTGTCGCTTAACATCTGGATGCGCGGCGGCCGCATTCCCTGCCAGGGCGTCGCTTACGTCGGCACGATCAAAACCGCCCGGCGCATGGGCGGCGGCGACGAAAAGGGAATCGCCACGCAGCTCATGTTCGAAACGCTGCGCAAGGCGCGGGAGCGTGAGCAGCCCATCAGCGCGCTCATGCCGTTTCGCGCCAGTTATTACGAACACTTCGGCTACGGAAACGCCGAGCATCGCACCTTGTGGACAATCCCCGTTTCGATCCTCCCACGCGGCGACTTCGGCGGCATCCGCTTCTATCGTGAAGGGGATTTACCGAAGCTGATGGCGATGCGCCAGCGCGAATGCGAAGCCGGCCAGTGCGATATCGAAACCTCGCCGCAGGCTTGGGAAATCTGGATGGCGCAGTGGCCCGACGGCCTGGTCGCCGTCGATGAAGCCCCCGATGAAACCACCGACGGCTCGATCCAATCGATGGTGTTTATTGAAGAAGAGCGCGGTTCGGCGCGCGCGGTGCTCAACGTTTCGGACGTCTACACCGCTTCGCCGGCCGCGATGCTGCGCGTGCTTTACTTTCTTGCCAGCATGAAGGACCAGTACAGCGACGTGACGATCACGCTGCCGGGCGATTACCCGCTCAACCGCGTGCTGCGCGAAAGCCAGATTCCCCACCGCCAGGTCGATCACCCCGTGGCGGTTGCCAAGCCGTTCACGCGTATGCAGATTCGTGTGCTGGATCATAAGAAGACCCTCGAAGCGATGATGTTGCCGACGAGCACACGAGGCAAACTCAACGTTTCAGTACGCGAGTGCGAAGGCGCGACTTCGCGCTTCAGCATTGATGTGACTGACGGCCGAATCGCCGTCGCGCCAACCACACACACCACCGATGTTGAATTAACCGACGTCCTCTGGGCAAGCGTGGTCAGCGGCGATTTGCCCGCGTCGAAGGCCCAGCAACTCGGGTTGCTGTCGGCGTCGGTTTCGCCCGCGGGTATCGCGCTTCTCGATGCGTTCAGCGTCGGCCCGACGCCGTACTGCCAGGAATATTTTTGAGCATTCCCTGTGGACAGACAGCCTTGTCTGTCACCCCTGTTGAATTACACACCCTTTCCTGTCATTCCCGGTGGGGCAGACATTCTTTTCTGCCATCGCGTTCCACGCGATACAAAATCACTAACGGTGTGGAACACCGTGACAGACAAGAATGTCTGCCCCACCGAAATCCTGTCACTTCGCCGTCATCACCAGCCGCAGCACCAGCTCCGTCGCGGTGGCGGGGGTGTATCCCACTACACCATCCACCGGGCTGCCGACCATGCCCGCCGTCAGGTCGTCGCGGCTGTAGATGACGGCGACGCGGTCTCCTTTTTTGACGACCTTAAACCGCGTTTCGCCGCTCAGCTCGCCGACGGTTTTCTTTGCGAACGCGCGAAAGGCGATATCAATCTCCTCGCCGCGGGCGGTGCGCAGCATGGGGTGATCGACCGGTAACGCTTCGGGTTTTGATTCGACGAAGAAATCCGCCACCAACTGCTCCGCCGGCGCCGCGAACGCGCTCGATCCGCCCGCGCAATCGATCAACAGCGTGCCGCCGGCTTCCACAAATTTGCGCAGCGCACTCACCTGCGCCGGCTCGAACTTCACTGCATCGGTGCCGGTGAGGTGGGCCACTTTGCAATCGGTGAAGTCATCGCCCAGTTTGCGCGGTTGGATGTCGAGCTTCACCTTCTCCTGATTGAGCGCAATCGCCGCCAGGCGCTGCCACGCACCCGGTTCCGGATCCCAGTTGCCTTCGTATTGCAGGCGAGCGACTTTGATCGTTCGCGTGGGCTTGATCGATTCGTCTTCTTCCACCACGTATGAATCGCCCCGCAGCCGCAGGTTCTCGCGGCCGGCGGCGTATTGGTGAATGTCGGTCGCCAATTGCCAGAACTCTTCCTTGCTCGACGTGTTGTTCGACTGCCACCACCTCGGCGGATCACCGAACGGCAGCAGGATCATCAACTCGCGCACGCCGTTGCTCAGGCCCAGCACCACGGGTTTGCTTTTCCAGGCGCTACGCGGGAATTGCTGGTTGGTGTAGATGACGTGCTCGGCCGGTAGCTCGCGCCATTCGCGGGCGGGGAAGATTTCGGCGCCCAGTTTTTTGATCGAGTCGGCGAACACTTTGCTCGACAAATCCGCCCCGCACAGCACCAGCCCGCCTTGTTCGACAAACTGCTTCAACTTCTGTTTCTCTTCGCTGGTCATCGGCACCGACTTGCTTCCACCGATGTATAACACCGGCGCGCTGTGCCAGTCGGCGGCGGGGGAGTCGAGCGTGACGATCTGCCAGTTCAGCTCGCGCTCGGTCGTGCGGCCCATGAAGCGAACGACGTTGGCTACATCGCGCGGGCGCGCATTCCAATCGGTCTCTTTGGCCGTCGCGCCCCCGTAGTTGAGCTTGTTCATCGCCACCGGCGCCACCCCGCGCGAAAGCGTGAGGATGGCGAACGCGGTATCGGAAGGGCTGCCGCTCCCGCGGTTATCTCGATGCCACCCCCCGCCCGGCCGCTGTTTGGCAAGCAGGAACGTGGCGATTCTCTCGTACCAGTCGTGCTCGCCAATGTAGCGCAGCCCGCTGGCCAGCCCGACGCGCTCGACGGCATAGAGGGTTGCATACGGAAAGTCACGATCGTAGCGCTGATCGCTCATGACTTTTTCAAAGTTGGCGCTCAGCCATTTCACGCCTTTGTCGATTGCCTCGCGCGCCGGCGCGAGCTTGGCGGGTGAACCATCGGGGGCGGCGTAGTCCAGCGCGATATAAAGCGTCGCCACACCGGCGGCGGTCATGCCCGGGGTGAGGGCGTAATCGATGTCTTCCTTCGCTTTATAAGTCCACCCGCCGGTCGGGTCCTGATGGCCGATCCATCCTTCCACCACCTGCTTCCAGACGCTATCAGGAATCTCCACCCCGCTCTGCGCCGCCGCCCACAAGCCCAGCACTGCGTAGTTGCCGCGCGAGTGGCTGTAGCCGTCGCCGGTGCCCGGAAGATAATCCCAGAACCCTTTGGCGCGACCGCTGGTTTGCATCATGCCGAGCAACTGCTGCGTGTCCTTGCGAAGCAGTTGCTTCACCTCCGGCGACTGCGGCAGATTCGCCCACACCTGGCAACGTAACGCGATGGCGTAAACGCCTTGCAGCTCGGCCTCTTTAAGAAATGTAATCGCCTTGGACAACTTTGCTTCGCCGGGGCTTTCCCCGCCGACGAGCAGCGCGTAAACAATCAGCGCAGTGCTGCCTCCCCACTGCCCGCCCGATTCGGTCCAGGCTTTATCGTTCGGATCGCGCTGGGGTTTGGCTTCGAACGAGCCGTCGGGCTTTTGCTGCGTGTAAAGCCACGCCTTGCCCTTGTCGATCGCCTCGCGCACTTTTGCCGGCGCAACCCCGCCGCGGCTCAAACCTGACATTATTACGACGATTAAAAAGGCGCGCAACAGCATGGCCTGATTGTACCGCAGCACGACCGTGTGATGGCAAAACGGGCGCGGCGAATTGGCCGTCAAGCCGCGCACGACATGGCCTGAAAGCCATATCGTGGCACCCGGGCTTGCATGTTGACCGCAGCGCGCGGCCACGGGTAAACGAAGACGCGTGCGAGAGCGAAAAACTTCGACGGAGGAATTTTATCGGGGGAACTCATCGAGGAAACACAGACAGGAATGTCTGTGCCACCATGCGCACCTATTACCCACCGCCTAAAACTCCAACCCGCCCTTCAATGCTTTGCCCTTGCGCTTTTCCTGGCGCTTCTTCACATCGGCCTCGGCGCGGACTTCGGCGGCTTTGGAGGCGGCTCTTACCGCGTCGCCTTTGGCGCCGGCTTGCTTAAGCGACAGGCTCACCCGGCGGCTTTTCGGGTCGACTTCCAGGATGCGCACCTCAACCTGCTGGCCGGCCTTGACCGCGTCGCCGGAGGCGCGCACGCGTTGGTCGGATAGTTCGCTGATGTGGATCAGGCCTTCCAAGCCGGGTTCGAGTTCGACGAACGCACCAAAATCCACCAGCCGCGTGACGGTACCGGTGACGGTCGAATCGGCGGTGTATTTGGCCATCGCCTCGGCCCAGGGGTTGGGGCCGGCTTGCTTGAGGCTGAAGCTAAGCTTTTTCGCCGCCGCGTCGAGGCTGATGACGATCAGCTTGATCGTGTCGCCTTCTTTGACCACATCAGCGGGGTGCTTGATGCGCTGCCAGCTCATTTCGCTGATGGGCAGCAGTCCTTCCATACCTTCGTCGACTTCGACAAACGCGCCGAACGGCGCCAGCCGCGCCACCCGGCCGGTGACGGTGGTGCCGACGGAATATTTGCTTTCGGCACCCGTCCACGGGTCGGCCATGGTCTGTTTGAGACTCAGGCTGAGCTTGCCACTTGCGCGGTCGAATTTGATGATTTTTACATCAACCACGTCGCCGACTTTTACAAAATCGCTCGGCTTGCTCCCGCGGCGGTGGGTGATTTCGCTGACGTGCAGCAGGCCATCAAGCCCGCCCAAGTCGACGAACGCACCGTAGTCGAGCACGCTGCGAATCGTCCCCCGGACGATCATGCCTTCGGCCAGTTCGCTGATCGCCTTCTGCTTGGCGGCTTCCTTCTCGCGCTCAAGAATATTCCTTCGGCTGACGACCAGCTTCTTCGAATCGCGCTCGAACTGAATCACCTCAACCGGCAGCTTCTGGCCGAGATACACGCTGATGTCTTTTTCAAAAAAAAGCGCCACCTGGCCCGATGGCATGAAGCCGCGCATGGCCTTGATTTGCAGTTCAAGCCCGCCTTTGTTCATGCCGGTGACCAGGCCTTCGACAATCTGGCCGACTTCCAGGTTTTCCCAACTGACATTCGTCGATAGCGCGCCTTTGGGCATGACGATGAGCAGGCCTTCGGCGGGATCGTAGCGATCAACGGTGAACTCCATCTCGGCGCCCACTTCCGGGAGATCCAGAAACTGCATCACTTGTGCAAGGCCCTGACTCTTGCCGCCGAAGTCGATGAACACCTCGCCTTTGGTCTGATCGACGCTCACGACGCGGCCGCGCTTGGGGCCGTGCGCGGAACCGGCGTGCGCCGAGCCGGATTGTTCCACCCGCCGATCGGCCTCGTTCTGCGCATAGAGCGCATCGAGCGATACGCCGGTGAGGGCGTCGTTTATCTGCGCATCGAGCGCGGCGTCGGGGTTCGGTCGGAACTTTTCCTTCAACAGATCGTCACTCATACCGCTTCTCAATTTGTCCTACTGGACTGTTCTTTTAATGGTGTCCCATTGGACTGTTTAGCCGCCCCGCTCGCGAGGCGCATAATTGGGGCACGTTTCCTGCACGATATTGCGGAAAAGAGCGGAAAGTCTACCCACGCCGCAACCTTTCGCAAACCCGCGGCTAATCAGTGGACGAGCCTATGCAAGAAAGGTCACAATACATCGCCATGAGCAACTCACCGAGCACTTCAACGAATACTTCAACCCCCGCATACGAACAACTTTGTGCCGAGCTTCGCGAGATCGGCATTCTTGGTTCTATCGGCTCTTTGCTGGGGTGGGATCAACAGGCCATGCTCCCTGACGCCGGCAATAGTTACCGGGCCGGGCAGATGGAACTCATGGCCACGCTGGTGCATGAGCGGTCGACCAGTAAAAAACTTGGCGATCTCATCGCCGCCGCCGAGGCCGAAGCAAAGGGGCTGGACCGTCACAGCGACGCCGCCGCCGTCGCCCGCGACGCGCGCCGACAGTTCGATCGCGAAACCAAGCTGCCGGCGTTGCTGGTGGCCGAGATGGCCAAGACCGAGGTGCTGGGCCACCACGCCTGGGCCGAGGCGCGAAAAAAATCGTCCTATTCTGATTTCAAGCCGTGGCTGGCCAAGTGGCTGGATCTGAAAAAGCAGGAGGTGAATTGCGTCGGCTACAAAGATCACCCCTACGACGCCCTGCTCGATCACTACGAACCCTACGAAACCGCCGCCGGGGTGACGAAAGTATTTGAATCGCTGCGTGACGAGTTGGTGACCCTTGTGCAAAAGATCGCCGGCGCATCGCGGAAAGCGCCGATTGAGATCATGGAGCGGTCGTATCCGGTGAACGCGCAGGAATCGTTCGGCCGAATCGCTGCCGAGGCGATCGGCTTCGATTTCAACGCCGGCCGACTCGATGTCAGCGTTCATCCGTTCTGTTCCGGCCAAGGTCAGGGCGATACGCGCATGACGACGCGCTATCACGAACATCACTTCAACGATGCATTCTTCGGCGTGCTGCACGAAACCGGCCACGCGCTTTATGAACAAGGATTGCAGAAAGAGAAATATCTCGGCACGGCGCTGGGCGATTCAATTTCGCTGGGCATTCACGAGAGCCAAAGCCGGATGTGGGAAAACTTAGTCGGTCGCAGCCGGTCATTCTGGAAATTTTTCATGCCCAAGGCCCGCGAGGCGTTTCCCGAAACGCTCAAAGGCGTGACGGATGATCAATGGTACGCCGCCGCCAACGCGGTGCAGCCAAGTTTCATTCGCGTGGAAGCCGACGAGATGACTTACAACCTGCACATCCTCATCCGCTTTGAAATGGAAACCGCCATGATCAGCGGCCAACTCGGCGTTGACGATGTTCCCGCGGCGTGGAATGAGAAGTACAAGAAGTACCTCGGCATCACCCCGCCCAATGATGCCAAAGGCTGTTTGCAGGATGTGCATTGGAGCAGCGGCTTGATGGGCTATTTTCCCACATACACGCTGGGCAACCTGTACGCGGCGCAGTTCTTTGAAAAAGCCAGGAAAGACTTAGGCGACCTCGACGCCCTGTTCGCCGCCGGCAACTTCAAACCGCTGTTGGGGTGGCTTCGCGAAAACATTCACGTCCACGGCCGGCGGTATTCGGCACGCGAGCTGGTAAAACACGTGACGGGGGCGGATCTGTCGTCGCAGCCGTTGTTGAACTATCTCAAAGGCAAGGCGAGTGAGGTTTACGGGGTTTGAACCGCGATTCAGAAATCATCGCTTCGCTTGGACGCCGACTCGATCAGCGCGACGAATCCGCCGGCTAACGAACCCGGGACGATGACGACGACACGATCCCGGCGATCTTGGCCCCGTCGCCGACGATTTCATGCCTGCCGCAGCAATGCCGCCAGCGCGCTCGCCGACTTTTGAATGTCGTGACACTTCACCACCCGCGCGCGTCCGGCCGACGCCATCGTGGCGAGATGGTCGGCGCTGCCGCACAATGCCTCCTTCA
>CAZXLA010000057.1:0-18882 GCA_964641895.1 uncultured Tepidisphaeraceae bacterium | reverse complement strand
GCCGCCATTCGTCTGCTTGCCGCTGCGAAAGCACTCGGTTGGAGGCTGCCGACGCAGCCGAAGCGTCATAGCAGTGAGATTCCGCGCGTCAAACTCGGCGGTCGACTCGTCTCTGACATGGTCATTGAGGATCGAAGATGATCGTCTTCTTCGACACGTCGGCTCTCGTGAAGGCGTACGTCGACGAGCCTGGATCGGATTTGGTTCTCAGGCTTTGGGATGATGCATCTCCACCCATTGGATCGGTCCTCGTCTACGCAGAAACGCATGCGGCGCTGGCGCGCCGACTTCGTGAGGGTGCGCCGCCGGAATTGATCCATGCTGTTGCTGAAACGTTCGAGAAGCACTGGACAAACATACTGCCGATGCCAGTGGACGTCGGCGTCCTGCTCACGTGTCGCAGACTTGTTCAACGATACCCACTGCGCGGTGCCGATGCGGTGCATCTCGCTAGCGCCATCGAGGCACGAACATTGGCCGGGGAACCCGTGACATTCGCATGCGCCGATGATCGATTGATCGAAGCAGCGCATGCGGAAGGCTTCGACGTTCGAGTCACCCGTTGATCCCTCTCGTCCGCATGAACCTCCTCCTCATCAAACACGCCCGCCCCGCCGTCGACCCCGCCATGCCGCCCGAGCAATGGCCGCTGTCGGATGAAGGCCGCGCCGCCGCTGCCAAGCTCGCCGACGCGCTTCGCGCGTTTGCGATCAGACAGATCTTTCATAGTGATGAAGTCAAATCTATCGAAACCGCAGCGGTCATCTCGAGTAAACTCAACATGCCGTTCGAGTTCCGCGCCGACATTCATGAGCACGACCGCAGCAACGTGCCGCACATGCGTTCGGGCGAGTTCATTTCGCACATCGAACTGTTTTTTCGTAAACCCGACGAACTGGTGCTGGGCAAAGAAACGGCCAACGAATGCTCGGCGCGGTTCCGCAAAGCGATCGACGCCATTATCGCCGAGCACGACCAAGGTGATATTGCCGTCGTCACCCACGGCACCGCGATGGCGCTCTACCTGGCCCAACTCGGCGCCGGCAAGCCGTTTGACATCTGGCGGCGGATGGGGTTGCCGTCGTTTGCCGTGATCGATACGCAGTCGATGAAATGCTCACAGATTGTTGATCGCGTGGAATAGGTGGTTTGGTGGCACAGACATTCCTGTCTGTGTTTCCGGTGACAACTCGAAGATCGGAGATACAGACAGGAATGTCTGTGCCACCAACTGCTTTTTACTTACCCCAACTCATCACCAGGTCCACAAACATCCGCATTCCAGTCGCTAATGCCGCATCCGTAAAATCGTACTTTTCATTGTGCAGCGACGGATAGCTCGATTGGCCCTGCGGAATGGTGCCCACCATGAAGAAACAGCCGGGCACTTGTTCGAGGTAGTACGCGAAATCTTCCCCACCCATGGCGGGCTTGGCGGCGGGAAGATAGCCCTCGGCGCCGAGCGATTGTCGGGCAATTTTCTCCACGTACGCGGCCATCGCGACATCGTTGACGGTTGAGGGGTAGCCGGGTTCGAGGATGAAATTCAACTCGCAATCGTTCGCCGCCGACACACCGGCGCACCGGCGCAGGACGGCATTTCGAAGGGCTTCGCGCGTTTCACGGTTCAGGGCGCGCAGGGTGCCTTCGATGGTCACGCGGTCCGGGATGATATTGGTCGCGGTGCCGCCGTAGATCTTGCCGACCGTGACGACTGCCGAATCGGTCGGGTCGACTTCACGGCTTATAAAAATCTGGAGGTTCACCACCGCCTCACACGCCGTCACAATCGGGTCGCGGCCGAGGTGAGGAAACGCGCCGTGACAACCCTTGCCAATGAACGTGGCGGTGAAGGTATCGGTCGATGCCAGCAACGCTCCCGGCCGCGTGCTCACCACGCCCACCGGCAACCCGGGCCAACCGTGCAAACCAAAGATCGCCGTCACCTTCGGCCCGACCCGGCCATCGAGCACACCCGCGCGGCACAGCACCTCCGCGCCGCCGCCGCCTTCTTCGGCAGGCTGCCAGATGAGCTTGACGCACGCAGGCAAGTCTTTCTCATTCTTCTTGAACACCGCTGCGGCACCGGCGAGTGTGGCGGTGTGGCCGTCGTGTCCGCACGCGTGCATGCGGCCCTGGTGGCTGCTGGTGTAGGGCAAACCCGTTTGCTCAATGATTGGCAACGCGTCGATATCGGCGCGAAGCGCAATGCACGGCTTGGTTGGATCGCCGATCCACGCGATCGTTGCAGTCGGCGCTGCATTCACACCGGAGATGTACGCGATACCGAGCCGATCGAGTTCCTTGCGAACCATGGCGGCGGTCTTGAACTCTTCGAAGGCAAGTTCGGGAATCTCGTGCAGGCGATGCCGCAGATCGACCACGCTGGGCATCACTTTTTCGATCTCGTTGGCTGCGATCATAACAAACCTCAATCATTCAACCGTTGACTTGCGCCGCGATTCTATCACCATTCCTGGTCGATGAGCAGACTCCCTGCGCTGATGATCGTCTTGAATCTCCTGACTGCATTCTCACCTGGATGCACCGCTAAGCCGCAAGCAGCGGCGAACGGTGTCATCATCTTTGTACCAGGCGTAAACGGCGACGGGCCGTGGTACGACGACCTTAAGCGCGGCCTGCGCGACGGCGGCGTGACGCTGCCGATCGAATCGTTCTCGTGGGGTGCGCCCGCGCCGCTGTTCATGCTTAACTTCAACACCGTCTCCATTCACGAAAGGGCCGAGCGGAACCTGGCCGACCGACTGACCACCATCCAGAAAGCTCATCCGATCGCGCCGATCTTCATCCTCGCCCACAGCGCCGGAGGCGGGGTGGCGCTGGGAGCGATGGGACGGCTGGACCCCGACGTTTTGATCGATCGCGTTGTGCTCCTGCACCCGTCGGTGTCACCGAAATACGACCTGAGCGTTCCTCTCATGCGCGTCCGCCATACTTTGACCCACTTCCACAGCGATCGCGATACCGCGTTCCTCAAGTGGCGAACGAGCAATTTCGGGACCTACGACAATGTAAAAACCACCGCCGCGGGCAACCTGTGTTTTGATCTGTCATCGCTCGCCGCGCCAATGCAGGCACGCGTGACTCAAATCCCTTACCACCGTTCGTATTCGGCGCTCAGCAATTCCGGCGGGCATTTTGGTCCCACCGCGCGCGCCTTCGCGCGAGCGATCGTCGCGCCGAGATTGCGAATGAGCGTGCACGATCAATCCTCGTCACGCGCGCCGTAAGACAATCCCAAGTGCATTCCAGTTAAGCATTTGCCTGAATTGCAGGTGGGCCAATTCTGATTCGCGATCGTACCATTTCGTGCATTCTCGTGCATTCTCGTGCATTCCTCGCACGGGGCGCGGCAATCGGCCGTTGCCGGTGGGCCGTATGATTGAATTGCCAAAGAGCGTCTACTCGTCTATCCGTCGCCGTTGCGCCAGCGAGCGCGCGCTGGCGCAGCGCGCAACTTGTATTCCACGTTTTTGACGCGCCATCTCATCAATTTTATTTATTTTCCCGAAATGGGCGTTGCGCTGGCGGGGCCTCATTGGCGCAGCGCCGCCGTGTCCGATTGCAAACCGGCATGAGTTGACACCCGCAACCCGTCGTAAGCCAGCTTGACCCGGGCGGGCAGCTTCGCATCGGCAATAGCGTGCATGACCTGGTGCGACATGTGGGTTAGCCAGGTTTCGCGCGGATTGAGTTCGTCTATGACCGCCAACGCCTCATCGATCGTCAGATGCGTGGGGTGCTTTTTTTCCTGCAGGGCGTCGAGCACCAGCACGTCCAATCCGCGCAACAACTTGAATGACTCGGCGGGCAGTTCGCTCACATCCGTGCAATACGCCAAATCGCCCACGCGAAATCCGAGCACGTTCACTTCTCCGTGGATGAGCTCAACGGGTGTCCATGTCTGGCCGAGTAGATCGAACGGACCGTGAATGACATGGGGCTTAAGATGCGGGCGGAACAGTTTCCACTCGGCTTTGGGTTCTTGAAATGCATACGCGAAACATGTTTGCAGCACCCGGTTGGTGTGCGCGTCGGCGAATACATCCAGCGGGCCGCCTTTGATGGTGTTGAACCGGCGGACGTCGTCGAGGCCCATAATGTGATCGGCGTGGGCGTGGGTAAACACGACGGCGTCAATGCGATTGACATTGTTGGCAACGGCCTGCAAACGAAGTTCCGGCGAGGTGTCGACCAGCACGCTGTGCCCGCCGTATGAAATCACGGCGCTACACCGCGTGCGCTTATCGCGCGGGTCGGCACTGCTGCACACGTCGCAATGGCAACCGATCATCGGCACGCCGGCGCTGGTGCCGGTGCCGAGGAAGAGGAGTTCGATCGCCGACGACATGGAAATGACCCGAATCAGTCTACGCGGTCTCCAGGCGGTCGCCGGGGTCCGGCTCTACATCCGGCACCTTTGACAGCGCTCGCTCGAACGCTGATCGATCCGTCCCGCCGGCGCGAGCACTAAGATATTGCTCGGTCAGGATGGCCGAAACTTTTTCGATGACTGCAGAACTGACGAGCTGTTCGATCGACACGCCTTCGCGAGCCGCCACTTGGGCGAGCTGCTTCTCGATCGATGCGGGCAGATTCAGCGTTAGCACACTCATCGCAACACTCCAATGCTCCTCAAAAACGCAGCCGGGGTAAGTGTTGATACTCCAAGCGACTTCGCCGGAACAAAATCACGCTCGTTGTACGTCACGATGGTCGAGCAACCACCGTTCATAGCCGCTTCAAGCACGAGGTCGTCTTTCGCGTCCATCAAAATGGGTCGCCACAGATAGTACACTTCGACCAGTTTACCGGTATCCCTCATTTGACGCAGTACCGCGTCTGCATCTTCCTGCACGAACCCGGCCTCTCCGACGTTTCGTAGCACAACATCGGTGTATTGTAAGAACAATGGCACCATAACGACAAAATCGAACCCGCCCAACCCGATGGATCGCAAAAGCAGGAACGAAGCTCCGCGTCGCGATCGTAGCGCGGCGATGAGCACATTCGTATCAATAACGATTCGTGGCCGCACGGACCCAAGAGTACCACACGGTCAAATGCTTAGCACGACGGCGGATCATCCAGCATCTTCATGCTCGGCCATCACTGGCTCAGGATCGCGTTGGCTCTTCGACGTTGCGCTTTCACTTTCATTCAACCCCAGTTCCTCCAGCAATTTCGCCGGCACTTCGCCGGTGTTCTTGCACTTTGGGTATCCGCTGCAACCCAGAAACGGCCCGCGGCGGCCTTTGCGGATGATCATGGGTTTGCCGCAGACGTCGCAGTCGATGTCGGTGGTGATCGGGAATTTCGGCCCCGTCGCCGCCGCCGCTAACGTCGGGTTGGCGCTGAGAATTTTGCCGATCATTTCTTCGCTGCGCGCCGCGCCTTCTTTCAATAGCGGCACGAGCGCGTCGATCTGCTGCTTATCTTCCGGCGACAGCTTGTTCATCGCGCCACGGCCGCGGCATTTGGGGTATTTGCTGCAACCGAGCCACGGCCCGCGCTTGCCGCCGCGCAGGTACAGCGGGCTGCCACAGGTCGGGCAGGGAATGGTCGTCGTAATCGGCTTGGCTTTGGGCGGCAGCGGCTTGCCGTCCTTGTCGAGATTGATGATGCAGGTGCAACTCGGCTCGCCTTTCTCGTTCTTCACGGAGTAACCCGTGCAGCCAAGGAACTCCCCGAAGCGGCCCTTACGTTTGATCATCTCGCGGTCGCAGACGGGGCACTTGATGTCGCTCTTTTCACGAAGGGTCGGCTTGCCATGCACGTCGACCGGTTGTGTCGTCCCACACTCGCGGTCGCTGCACGCTAAAAAGAAGCCGTTCTTGCTGATGCGGTAAAGCAGCTTCTTCTTGCACTTGGGGCAATCAAACGGCGACTCCGTCCCGCCGGCATGATCGATCTGTTCCAGCGCCGCCTGCACGCCCTCTTTCAACGGGCCATAAAAATCTTTGAGCAGCTTTACCCAGTCGCTGTTGGTTTCTTCGATCTTGTCGAGCTTCAGCTCCATGTCGGCGGTGAAGCCGACATCCATGATCTCAGGGAATCCTTGAATCAGCTTGTCGGTCACCACCTTGCCCAACAGCGTCGCGTGGAACCGGCGGTCGATCTGAACGACATACTGCCGATCCTGAATGACCGTAATGATGCTTGCATAGGTGCTCGGCCGCCCGATGCCTAATCGCTCCAGTTCCTTCACCAGACTAGCCTCCGTAAACCTCGGCGGGGCTTGCGTGAAGTGCTGCGTGGGGTCGAGATCGATCGGAAACACCGGCAAACCCGGCTTTAGATCGGGCAGCAATTGGTCTTCGCTGCTGATGCCGGCGATCTTCATGAAGCCATCGAACACCAGTTTGCGACCGGTGGCTTTGAAGACGCATTCCATTTGTGGAATCGGTTTCGTGACAATCAGCGCAGTGGTCTGATCAAACTCCGCATTGGGCATCTGGCACGCCACGAAGCGGTTGTAGATCAACTGATACAGCTTGCTCTCATCCGGCGAGAGCTTGCCGTGCGCGTCCGACGGCGTGAAAGACAGGTCGGTGGGCCGAATCGCCTCGTGGGCCTCCTGCGCCGCTTTGTTGCTGCTGGAATAGAAGTTTGGTTTCTCCGGAACATACCGGTCGCCGAACTCGGCCTTGATGAACCCGCGAACCATGTTGAGGGCTTCGCCGGACAGGTTGGTGCTGTCGGTACGCATGTAGGTAATGCGCCCCGATTCGTAGAGCGATTGCGCGGCGCGCATCGTCCGCTGCGCGCCGAAACTCATGCGAGAACTGGCCGCTTGCTGCAATGTGCTGGTGATGAACGGCGCCGGTGGGCGCGATTGCGTGCGCTTTTTATCGATGTCGCGTACGGTGTACGCTGGCATCGAACCAAGTTTGCCGACCACGCGAATGAGGTTTTTCGCCGAACCCTTCGCGTCGGCATCGATGGTTTTTTCTTCCTTATCGATCACCAGCCCGATGGATTTGGCGACCCTGATCGCTTCATCGTGACCGATGTTCTCAAACTTCTTCCCGCCGGCTTCGATCAACTCGGCGGTGAAGGCTTCGTTTTCGGTCAGCCACTTGTCTTTTTCGACTTTGGTGCGCGGGCCATTGCCGGTGTTGTCGACGAACTCGCGCCATTGGCGCGCTAACAGGGGCACTGAAGTGCCACCTGCCACAAAGACGGCGCCGATTCTCCAATGTTCTTTCGGATCGAACGCTTCGATTTCCCGCTCGCGTTCAACCACCAGCCGCACCGCCACGCTCTGCACCCGGCCGGCGCTGAGGCCCTTGGCCACTTTCCGCCACAGCAGCGGCGAGATTTCATACCCCACCACGCGATCGAGAATCCGCCGGGCCTGCTGAGCGTTCACCCGGCCCATGTTGAGCTTGTGGGGCGTGTCGAATGCTTTCTTGATCTCGGCTTTGGTGATGGCATTAAAGATGACGCGCTTCACGCGGTCGTCGGAAATGCCCAGGGCTTCCTTGAGATGCCACGCGATCGCCTCACCTTCACGGTCCAAGTCGGTTGCGAGATAGACGTCGGCGGCATCTTTCGCGAGTTTCTTCAGTTCGGTGACAATCTTCCCCTTACCGCGTTCCTCGATAATGACGTATTCGGGCACGAATGTTTCGAGATCAACGCCCATGCCTTTGCTGGGCAAATCTCGGATGTGGCCCATGGAAGCCTTCACCACGTAATCGTCGCCGAGGTACTTATTAATAGTCTTCGCCTTGGCGGGCGATTCGACGATGACCAGGTGTTTTCCGGTGCGTTTAGCCATGAGTTTTGCCGATCACATTCTCGTAAGTGGTTGCAACACGTAGACCTATCGTCTGTGCGGCACCCACCCTTGATATTTCTCCCAACCGATAACAAAGCCTGAAGCGGGCGGGGATATTGGCGGTGCTGTTAAAGCGTGTCAAGCACACAGCCCATAACCCAAACCCGGGCCGCTCATGAAGCCATAACGTCGGCGGACTGACAATTGTTCGCCGGTGAGGTTCCACGAAGCCTGCCGATCGCCTCGATTGATTAAAGCTTAAACCTCTTCAAACAATACACTTATGATTGCATTGGCCCGTTCCGAGAAGAATTCCGAGCGGCACCACAATACGCCTTGCCGTTCGGAGGCCTCGGGCACGCGCCGGAATTAAATTGGTTTTGCTCCAATAGGGCGGTGACCGGCGCAAACGCTTCAACCGGCGCTTCCACGCAGGCGATGAAGGTTATCGCGCCTTGACCAACTATTTTGCCCCCTTCCCCCGCCGCATTTGTATTCGATGCTGTAACTGCCCCGCTCACGTCGTGCGGGAACGGGCAATTTAGTTTGAGACCCAGCGTGTTAAGGGTACATTAACCCAGAAAGGAACCGGCCGTGGGCGTTGTCGCGTCTTACGTCGGCTCAATTTATCCCAGTTTGCGTGCATCGTACGAGGGCATTTCGATGGCGCCAGCCAGAACACTGCCGCCGATGCCCGAGATCGGGCATCCGGAAAACTATTACGCCAAGCGCGTGCACATGGCCGACGAAGCCGGCGATGCGCACGTTCACGAGGCGTACAAGGTTGGGCAGTACGTCACCCTGGCCATGGATCCGCATCTAAGCTGGGATGAAAAGCTCAAATACTTCAAGCACGCGTTAAAGCGCCACTGCCAGGCGCCGCCTTTCCCGGATGATGACGTGTGGATGTTCTACCGCAGTTTAGCCGACTTGGTCCGTCGCTATTGCGGCTACGAAGCGCTGCGCCTGGCCAGCATTGAGGATGACCTCTACGCCGCCCGATTGAGCATGGGCCAGGAGCGCGATCGCATCGACGACGACGCCGAAACGTTCTTCGGCAAGCTGCTGGCGAACTCATTGGGCGATACTTGTCCCAACTGGTTTACTGAAGATGACTTCGGACAGTTGAAGATGATTCGTGATCAGTGGATCTGACGATTGCGAAATGAATTGCCTCCCTCTCCCGGTACCCCGGGAGAGGGCCGGGGTGAGGGTTCTTTCAAACGAACAATCATCGGTATTCTTTTGAGAACCTGCAACGGATCGTTCCCTACGTTCTGCGCCACCACGCCTCGCGCAGTTGAGGCCATTGTTGCCGCACCCGGGCGATCAACTGATCGATCACCTCATCGGCAGGCGCAAGGCCGTCAAAGTGCCATACGCCCTCATCCGGCACGGGCAATTCAAATGCGGTGAGTTGCTCCTGTAGCATCCTGGCGGACATGTAATGGTCGCTGCGTTGCGCAAGCCGCGCAAGCAGAATCTCCTGCGGCACCACCGGCAAAACCATCTGCACTCGCCCCGCTGATTTGAGACGATCGCGATACATGCGCCGCAGCGCCGAACAGCTCATCACCATTTCCCGCCGCGCGTCGGATGCACGGCGAACTTCGGCGGCAAGATCATCCAGCCACGCCGCCCGGTCGGTATCGGTCAGCGGTATTCCTTCGGCCATTTTGGCGATATTGGACGGCGGATGCCGGCGATCCCCTTCAATAAAATCGCAATCCAGCCGCTCGGCCAGTTGCCGCCCGATCGTGGTTTTCCCGCTGCCGGCGACGCCGATGATGATCCAGACCAGCGGTGCTTCCATAGCACGTCACAGCGTATCGACTGTGAGGGAATGGGACGAGGTTAATTTATCGTTTCTACACGAATGACGGTATCAAGCAAATCATCGATATCCGCCGAATCGCCCAATCCCTGCGCGCCGTTGACGACATCGGCCTCGCCGTCGGCGGCGTTCATTACGTCGTTGCCGAACCCGGCCTTGAAGCTGTCGAGGCCGGGGCCGCCGCTCAGCGTATCGTTGCCGCCGCCGCCGCGGAGGACGTCTTCGCCGGCGTTGCCGACGAGAGAGTCGGCGTTGGCTTCGCCTTCCAGCAGATCGGCACTGCTTCCGCCGATGAGCGTGTCGCTGCCGTCAAAGCCTCGCAGCGTGACGCCCTTGCTGAGCGTCGACGCGTCGATCAAATCATTGCCGAGGCCGCCGGCGATGACCTCGAAATCGCTCATCAGGTTGTTGTTCACGTCACCGGGGAAGCCGTCGTTGGCGAGGTCATCAAGCGCGATCGTTGCCGGCCGTGCGGGAAACCCGTCGAAGCCGAATGCGTCGGTGCCCGAGCCGCCGGACCACGTGTCCGGCTGCCCGTCGCCGAAAAATTCGTCAAGGATCATGTCATCGCCGGCCATGCCCTGCACGATGTCGGCACCGAAGCCGCCCTCGATGATATCGCTGCCGGCGCCGCCATAGACAATTCCGCGCCGGTCGGTGCTGACCGTGACTGAATCATCGCCGGCCAGGCAATTGATGCGGATGTCAAAAAAATCGGTAGGGGGAAAGCTGCCATCGCTGACGCCATTGAGCGTCACATCAATCTGCGAAGTAGCGGAATTGAATGCGACGGTGATGACATCGTTGCCGGCTGTGCCATCGATCACAAGCTGTAAATCCACCACGCTGGCCGCAAGAAGCCGGCGGGTTTCCAAGGGAAGGCAGGCGATTTTGTTCGACATATCACTCTCCAGGAATCGTGTTGCAATGCCCATTGCCCATGTAAATCCGCGTGCTGCCGTGCGCCTACGCTCGGGGTGCCACTACTTGACTCTCAGGTCAAGTAGTGCCGCCAACAAACGAACGCAGTAGACCCGCTCCGCACGACTTGGCCTGAGAGCCAAGATCGCGGCACCCAAAGTTCTGCGCGCGAATCATGCGCAATTGGCATCATCTGACCATTACCGAGTAAAATGTAACACCACGATAGACGCCACACTCGCGCGCAAATTTCCAGCACATTCCCACGCTTTGAAAATCAGCAGCCACGCGGCAGCGGAAGCTGCTGATCTGCTGCTGATCTTTCACTGATTCCGCGCCGGGCGAGCGGTCACCCCTCGGGCGTATCGAGCAACAATTGCAAGCGATTTGCCAGATCAGGTGGAAAACGGGTCGGCCAAGAAGCATCGATCAGGCCGACTTCGATCATGTCCAGCAGGTGAACCTGGTCTTTGCGACGGAAGACGGACAGCTTCACGCGCACAAGGGGTTCAAGCTCCAGCACATCAAAGTCGCCGTTGTCGAACGCGGGCACGACATCTGGGTTTGGCCAGGCGTCGGTCGGCCGGACCTTCTCGGTGGCAAACAGGATGTGAACAGCCTCCCGGAAAGATCCCTGGGACCCGTCGAGAAATGCGTCAATGCCGGCAACGTGGCGGTGTACGAAGCCGGCTGATGCAAGGGCGGATTTTACGCGATCGAAATCAGCCCGACGGATGAGGACATCAACGTCGGTCGTGTTGCGGACTGCACCTTTATCGATCGTCGCAACCCACGAGGCTACGGCGTTCCCTCCGGCGATGGCATACGGGATGCCGGCGGATTTGAACGCAGCAACGACCCTTAGAAGTCTCTTGCGCACGTCTTCCACGGCTTTCACCATCCGATCGAGGACTGTTGTAGTGTGGTCTGCCACGGCGTTGCATTCTAAAACGGCACGGCCTGGTCCATCCAGTCATCATTCTTCAGCACCTGCTTGCGGTTGAAGCGTGCCAGGCGTTCGGCGCGGTTTTGGGCCATGCGGATCAGGCGTTGCGCGCCGACGGCGCGCCAGAGGAAGCGGAGTTTTTTGGCGTGACGGACGAACACGTCGTCGTCTTTGCACGCAAAAAGCTGGGCGCTGCCGGGGTCGCCTTGGCGGGCGGAGCGGCCGAAGAGCTGGCGGTCGACTCGTCCGCTGCCGTGCGGTTCGGTGCTGATCACGTGCAACCCGCCCAGTTCAGCGACGCCGCGGCCCAGGATGATATCGGTGCCGCGACCGGCCATGTTGGTGGCGACGGTGATTTTCCCATGCTGGCCGGCTTCGGCAATGATGCTGGCTTCCTGGGCCGTTTGCGTGGCGTTGAGCACGCGGTGCGCGGTCTGCCGGGCCTGCAAGCGCTTGCCCACTTCGAGGCTGGCCAGCACGCTGCGCGTTCCAATGAGAATGGGCACGCCCTTCTTGTGCAGGTCGACCACGCGCTCGACGACGGCGTCGTATTTCTGATCGGTCGTTTCAAAAAACCGCACCGGCAGTTGCTCGCGGACACACGGCTTGTTGGTCGGAATACGCACGACCGGCCGGCGGTAGATTTGCCACATTTCCCCGGCGCTTTCCCACGCGGTGCCGGTCATGCCGCACATGATGGGGAACTGCCGGAAGAAGCGTTGAAAGCTCAGCCGCGCCAGATTCTCTTTGTCGGCGGTCACCGTGACTTCTTCCTTCACCTCGATCGCCTGATGCAGCCCGTGCCGCCAGCTTCGGTCGGCCATGATGCGCCCGGTGAACTCGTCGATGATCTGCACTTTGCCGTCGTCGCCGACCAAGTATTGCTCGCCGCGCACGTAGCAATGCCGCGCGGTCAGCGCCTGCGTCACCAGTTCTTCGCGGCGGCGGCGGCCTTTCCAGATGCCTTCATCGTTGCCGACCAGTTCATCGAGCTTGTCTTCACCGCCGGGCAGCATTTCGCAATTGCGCACGGTCCAGTCGATTTTGAAGTGCGCGCCTTCTTCAAGATTCTCGGCCAGGTGGTGGGCCGCGCGATAGTGTTTTGCGTTGGCTTCTTCGCTGGGGCTGTTGCTGATGATGAGCGGCGTGACGGCTTCATCAATCAGCAAGCTATCGGCTTCGTCGACGATCACTTTGAACAACCCCGGCACCATCAGCGGCTGGCGAATCGCCTGATTGGCCAGCAGCGTGATGGCCGTTTGGGCGCTGGTGCGCAGCGTGCCGAGAATAAGTTGATCGCGCAAAAAGTCGGCGACAAGCTCTTTGCTGGTGACATACACCACGTCGCGACGGTAGTGATCGATGCGCTGCATCGGGTTGGTATCATGCACGACGAAACCGGTGCGCAGGCCCATCATGTCGTATACCGGGCCCATCAGCTCGGCGTCGCGCTGAACGAGGTAATCGTTGACGGTAATCACGTTCACCGGCTTGCCCGCCAGCGCCCACAAACTTGCGGTGAGCGATGCGGTGAGCGTCTTGCCTTCGCCGGTGGCCATTTCGACGATGTACCCTTCGGCCATCGCCATCGCGCCCATGACCTGCACTTTGAACGGCCGCTTACCGACCGACCGCCACGCCGCCTCGCGTACCAGCGCCATGCCGCGTTCGAGCGAGGGGGTGTCCTGATATTTTCCGGGATTGAATCGCCCGAGGTGGGCGATCTCTTTGATCTTATCGACTTCTTCTTTGAACCGGTTCGACCCCAGCGTGTGGACTTCCTTCTCCATCAACTCAATGCGCTCGGCCTGCTTTCTGAGGTACGACAAATAGGGCAGGCGATTTTTATAAACGCCCACCAGCCCGGCGACCGCCATGTCAAAACCGGTGAGTTCCGGCTGCTTCACGCGGCGGGCGTCAAAGATGCTCCAAAGTTCGTCGGCGGCGAGTTGCGACATTGTTTTTTCTCGTCCCCTCAGCCGCCACTGGTGCCCTGAACAAGCTGCAGCAAACGCCGCCAGCCTTGCCAGAAAAGGGGTCGTTTGTCGAGTTCGATTTTTACGTACGCACGCTGGCCGGGAATAAAATCACCGCGCGGGTTGGCCAATTCCACTCTTAGCGTGAACTGTTCCTGCATCGGCCGCTGGCCCGATGGGTCGCGCGGGTCGGGGGCGATTGGCCCGCCGCCGGTGTGGGTCACTTGCGGATCGACCTTGTCTTGCGAGCCGGGCACCAGTGTGTATTTCAGTGCGTGCAGCACTTCGCCAAAGCGGCCGGCGAAACGCACCTTCGCTTCGCCGGTCGGCATATCGCGGACGAGGTCTTTTCGAACCAGTTCCACCTCGGTCTGCTCGAGCGTGGCCTTCACGACCACTTCATCCAGATTGCGGATGACCGCCACTTCCTGGCCGGGTTGAATGTATCTGCCCTGCATCTCGCGATACATCGGCGAAACAAACTGGCCCGAGATCGGCGCACGAATCGTCAGCTTGTCTTTGCGCCGCCGCACGTCGGCGAGTTGGCTGCGGTAAACTTCGAGTTGCTTTCGTTCGATGTTGGCCTGCGCCGCGTCGACCACCAGAAGCTGGCGGTAGCGCGCTTCCTGGGCTTTGACGGTGGATGCGAGTTCCTGCAGGCGGGCGTCGAGCGTGTCATCCGTGGCGACGAGCAGCACATCGCCTTCTTTCACCCACTGGCCGTCGGTTACTTTCACTTCAGATACAAAACCGGGTGAATCGGCGAACACGTAACGCTCTTCGCGGGGGTTGACGACGCCCTCGGCATGTACGCTGACATTGAACGGGATGATGCCCACGAGCAGCACGATCGCCGCCGTCACCGCGCCGGTAAACGCCCACGCGCGGCCGCGCTTGCGGTGCAACTCGGTCTCGATCGTGAGGTACTTGAACAGCTTGAACAGCGGCACGCACGCCCAAGTGATCACGGCGGCCGCCGCCATCAACAGGCCGAGCCAGCGAATCTGCTCGGGCAACTGATACGTCACCATGAAGATGATGACGAACATGACGAACGCGCGGTACACCGTGCTGGTGATCGAATAGAGGAACAGCCACATCCGTTGGAGCGGCGGCGGGAGCGGTTGATTCGGCTTGATTCGGAAGACGTGGCGCTTAATCAGGCCCAGGGTGTATTCGGTGCTCTTCCGCTGAAGGTTCGGGATTTCCAGGTAGTCCGACAGCATGTAGTAGCCGTCGTAGCGCAGCAGCGGGTTGGCGTTGAAGATGACCGTGCTCACCGACGCGATGAACATCGCATTGTAGCAGAGCTGGCTGAGCAGCGAGGTTTCATTGGTATTGAGCCAGATGAACGCGCACAGCGCCGCGAAGAAGATTTCAAAAATCATCCCGCCGCTGCCGACGAGGATTTTGTGCCACTTGCTGGGAAAACCCCACGCGGTCGACGCATCGACGTACGGAGTGGGGATGAACACCAGGAACATAATGCCCAATTCATGCACCTCACCGCCGAAGCGACGACACATGAACGCGTGGCCGAGTTCGTGAATGAGCTTCGTGAGAACGAACACCGCCCACAGCCACAGCCAGTTATCCGGCGAAACCGTATGCGCGGCGGCGGACTGGATTCGGCCCCACTCGGGCGCGATCTTGAAAACCGCAAACCCCACGACCGCCAGCCACAGCAGAATGCCGAAGTGACTGAGAAACGTCTTCATCAGCGGCATCCAGCGCACCAGGAAGGTGTCGCAATCCCACAGCGGAATCCGCGGGAACATCACTTGCAGCATCCGGCCCTGCATCTTCCGCTTCAACTGCTTTTTGTGCCGGCGGAGGAGAATCTTTGCATCCGGCGTGACATCGGTCTCAATGAGATTCGCCGCATAGAGCTGCGAGAGAATCTGAATCACTTCCGGCTGGGTCGGCGCATCATCCGCCAGCGTTCCGCCAACGATATCCCACGATTCGCCCACGGTTCGCCGGCCGTCGAGCAGGCCGATGAAACGGTAAGCGGCATCCGACAACCGATGAAACTGGTTGCCCGCCGGATCGCGCACCACGTACCACCGCTCCCCGCGGTAATACTGCCGGCTGATCTGCGCGGTGGCGCGCAGCTTCGGCTTCAGGCCGACCACTCGGTACCAGGACTCGGAGAATGTTGGTCTTAGTTGCAGCATCGTTGGTCGTTGTGGGTTGTAGGTGGTGGGTTGGTTGTTGACTGAAGTATCCAACCTACAACCAACTACCTACAACCAACATCCTTACAGCCAAGTCCACGCTTTCATCTTCACCCAGTCGACAAAACGATGGGTCCATTGCCATCCGAGCGCGCGAGGTTCGATGTCGATTTTCACTTCGCCAGCCTGACCGGGAAGCCAGTTATTATTTCCCGCGCCGACCACCGTGCCGTATACGCGGAAGACGTTTTTGTTTTCCTTCTGTTCGCTTAGCGGCACGAGCCGGCGGACTTCGAACTCGACTTTCTCTTCGGGTGATGACGTCGTCGCCAGCTTGCCGGTCTGCCGGCTGTTTTCGTTTTTCTGCGCCAGCTGAACTTCTTGAATGTCGCGCTCGTGAACCAGCATTTCCACTTCCAGCCGTTCGCTGTTCACTTCGCCGACCTGGAAGATTTCGTCGCCCAGCTTGATCGTGGTGCCCTGCTTGTCGCGGAAATCGCCCTTGAGCACCTGGCCCGCGATCGGCGCGAGAACCTTGCCCTGCGACACTTTCAACTTGAAGAAATCCGCCGTGGCGTCGGCCGACTGACCGAGCAGATCCGCGGCGATGGCCTCGGCGATCTTTCCTTCGCCGCGCAGCTTGGAGGCTTCGCTATGCTTGCCTTCGGCTTCGAGCTGTTTGGAAAGCATCTGCAATTCGTAGTCGTCGGTCTTCATCTCCGCGATGAGCTGGCCCGCCGTCACGCTGTCGCCTGGGCGAACGTGTACCTTCGCCAGGATGCCCTCGTACGGGGCGCTGACGATTCGTTTATCGAGTGAGACAAATGTAAACGGCGCGGAGACCGTGTACATCGGCTTGTAAAAGCACACGAATGCGATCAGGCCGATCACGAGCATCGAAATCAGCACGCCCAGCCGGTGCTTCGGCCCGACGACCATCTTGCCGACGTTGCCGGCGCTCAGCACCGTCTTGGTCATCCACCAGCGGTCGTTCTCAAACCGATCGTGCAACTGCGGCGCGAGCAGTTCCGCGGCCACAACAAGCCCGTTCAACGCCGCGGGGTTGAGCTTGGTGCCGGGGTGGAATTCAAGCGTGATAACGCCCTTCATATCGCCGCTGCGCCGCATCGGCAAGCTGAGGATGGTCGCGCCGCCTTCGGCGCGGCTCAGGGTCTGCGCCATGCGGGTGATGTTTTCCGAACCGGTGCCGTCGGCCTCATAATGAACCGGGCCTTCCTGGTCGGCGCATTCGTCCATCACCTTTTCGATCATCACCGATAGCTCTTGCTTGCGGTCGAAGTTCTCGGTGTGGCTCATCGCCCGCAAGCGCATGTTGCGGAAGCGGCGCCAGCCGATGCTGACGCGCGCCGCGCTGGTGCGCGTGGCGAGCTCGTTGCACAAGCCCATCGCCGCCGCGACGTAGCCTTCGGCGGTCGCGAAGCTGCTGCTGAACTGCAGCACGTCCTGGTGCGTTTTGGCCTGCACCGCAACGTTCTCCAGCTTGCGGCGCATCACAAAAATATCAAAGTATCCGGCGACGAGGCGCATCGAATCGAGGCGTTGCTGCGCCCGCTGCAGGTCCCGGCAACGGGTGATCACCGACGTGACGGCGACAATGTTCCCGGCTTCATTGGAAAGCAGAGTCACCAGGCAATATTGGATATCCCCAGAAGCGTCGGCGGCATCGACTTCGATCGCCCCGTCTTTGCGCTGCTGCACACAGGGCAGCGAAATTTCTTTGAACGCCAGAATGGCGGCGTCACGTTGTTCGGGCGTAGACGAATCCGGGCGAATATGATCGACGAGTTCGAGCAGAAACCCGCTTTGCTCCCCCGGCCGAACCATAAATGCCGCGGCCTCGGTGCCGGCGACGGTGACGGCCTGCATGTAGATCAGTTCGTGCAGGAACTGCGGCAGGTCGGGCGCGTTTTGAATCGCCTTCTGCAACTGCTGCATGCGCGAGAGCGCCTTTTGCGACTCCTGCTGCTGCTGTTGCCGCTGCTTCTCCTGCGAGCCGCCGGATTGTGATGAATCGACTACTGTAGACATAAGTGCCAGTTGTTCGTTGTCAGTTGTTGGTTGTTAGTTGTCAGATGAAAAATCATGCCCTGTAACTTCTGGCAACTATCCACTGACAACGGGCAACTTCCTTCAGTTATTGGCCGCAGTTCCGACGGGCGCTGTCGGGTCGGTGAGCAGTTCCGGCGGAAGCTTCAGTTCGACGTCCAAACCCGATGCCCGATTTTCAGGGTTAGCCAGTTCCAGCCGCACCGCCTGCGTGCCCGATCGCGCATCGGCCACGGGGGCGATGAAGATGATCTTGGCTTTCTGCCACGCGTCAGCCTTATCAACCGTATAACGCACGGGCAATTCCTGGCCGGGCGACAGCCGGGCGACCTGCCATGCCTTCAATAGCGGCACTTCGACCCAAAGCGGGTCATTTTTTACGACGCTGATGGCACCCTCGGGCTTTTGAGGGTCGGCCATTTCACCCGCGTCGACGGAAATCTTTTCGACAATGCCATCAATATTGCTCACGATCTGCATCAATTCAAGCTTCACCTTTTGACGGCCGTAAACGGCGATCGCCTGATCTTTCTTATTCTTGGCTTCGGCACGCTTCAGGTCGGCCACTTCCATCGTGATGCGGGCTTCTTCCACTTCCTGAGTGGAATACGCGCCGTCGCCGCCGCCGGCTTTGCGTTCGTATTGAACTTTGCGGAGTTGAAACTCTTTTTCGGCCGCCTGACCTTCGATCTGGCTTTCGGCATCAATGCGGCGGATTTCGGCTTCCGCCTCGTCCATTCGCGTTTCCTGTTTCACGAGCGGCTGGCCGACTTTGACCGTGTCGCCGTCCTTTACCAGCACTTGGGCGACGATGCCCGCGCCTTCAAACGCAAGCGTATGCCGCGCGCTGGGCTGTGTGACCGCCCCAACGGTCGCCGGCTCGGCGGCGATCGCGATCGCGGAAGTTGTTGCCAGAAAAAGAGTTGCGGACAATAAGCGGTTCATCATCGAATCCCTAATTTCTACACCCGTTTCTACGCCCGTTTTTTTGCACAACAAGCCGCCACGGGCACGAGATCATAACGTATAGAAGCACAAAATGGCACGGTCAAGCAAAACCCGACCTACGACGTAACAAACCAGCTCTCAAGCCACCTGAAAACGGCAGATTTAAACGATCGGCCCGTTGCCGCGGCAGACGCTAAAGAACGCCGCCG
>CAZXLA010000056.1:0-19476 GCA_964641895.1 uncultured Tepidisphaeraceae bacterium | reverse complement strand
AAAGCACGTTTCGCAGGGGTGAGTCCAGAAGCTTGAGCAGCGCGGGGGCGAGCGGGACCAGACCTTGGATGGTATTGGTCGGGGCACCGAGCAGAATCACGGGGGAGGGGCAGAATCTTCAGATCCTGCTGGAATTCAATGTTTTTGTCGACCGACAGAAAGGCCTCGAACCCAGCTTGGCCGGCGGAGTTAAGCAGCGCGCCGTTGGCGAGTTGGTCCCAATGCATCTCGCGGGTGGTGCGCACTTCGTGCGCGGGGAGGTAGCCGCGAAATCGACGGGGAACATTGTGATCCAGTAGAATCTTCAGAGCGCCTCCAAGCCATCCGTCAGATCGCAACTCGCCAGTTCCATAACACCGACGGCCTGCTCACGATCGACGCCTTCGAAATCGTCGAGGAACTGCTCCAACGTGTCGCCGGCGGCGAGTACATCGAATAACGTTTTGATCGGCACGCGCGTTCCAAAAAAGCACGGCGCGCCGCTCACGCGGGCCGGGTTGATCCACACGAGGCCGAACAACCGGTGGCCCGGCTGGATTTTGTCGCCCACGAGGTGCTCGGGGTCGACTTGCTTGAGATGGGCCATCCGACGCGGAATGTTGGCGATGGGCATGGGGGTATCCTCTGCGCAACATTGTATCCGAGGAGCACAAAACGATTGCACGTCGCTGATCTCGAATCGGTGTTCGCACGCTGAATCGGCTCAGGCCATTCGTTCCCTCCCCGCCAAGGCGCAAGCGTTGTCAATCGCGGTTCGGCAAAGCCGTCGCTTGCGGCGTCGGGGCAGGAACGAAGTGTTCGCAACTTTAAGCGCGATCAAGGCGTAGAAATGTATTGTCCTTCGACGCACCGCTACACCCCTCGCACGGCGGAGGGGGCGGACGGGGTAAAATGGGGAATGGTTGATCTTAATATAAAGTTAGGGTCGTTGTTTTTATCAAGTTGGTGTAAGATATTGCCAATACTGTAGTTACGTCGCAATCGCGCGATTGTGCCACATGGCACAATCGCGGTCGTGCTTCCAATATTGTGCCACGTGGCACAACGCAACGTAACCGGCGACCGCGCGGCCAATTCGCTTGGGTTTGTTTCATTGACGCTTCGCCCGGATAATCCCGCCGCTGCATGATGCGTTCTGACGAAACTTCCAACGCTTGCGCCGGGGCGGGGCTGCTGAGCATTGTTCTGCCGTGCCTCAACGAGGCGGCGGTGCTGCCAGCGACCTTTGACCGGCTTTCGCTGATGTCTTCCACGCTGGCCGAGTGGGGGTTGGATTACGAGTTGGTGTTCGTCAACGACGGGTCGACCGATGAAACGCCCGAACTGCTCGACCGGCTGGCGTCGGCAGACGCGCGCGTGCGAGTTGTTCACTTGGCGCGCAATTTCGGTCATCAAGCGGCGGTCTCTGCGGGGTTGCTGGTGGCGCGCGGGGAAGTGGTGGCGATCATGGACGCTGATTTGCAGGACCCGCCCGAGGTTTTGCCGGCGTTTTTGGGCAAGTGGCGCGAAGGGTTTCAGGTCGTCTACGCAATCCGCCGAAATCGTAAGGAAGGCGCGCTGAAGCGCGCCGCTTATTGGACGTTCTACCGCTTGCTCAACGCGATCAGCGAAATCTCCATCCCGCTCGACTCCGGCGACTTCTGTCTGCTGGACCGCTCCGCCGTCGATATGCTTAACCAATTGCCCGAGCGGCAGCGGTTCGTGCGCGGGCTACGGACGTGGATCGGCCTGAAGCAGATCGGCGTGGAATACGAGCGCGACGCGCGGCAGGCGGGCAAGCCGTCTTACACCGCCGGCAAACTGATTCGATTGGCGGTCGACGGGCTGGTGAGCTTCAGCAACGTGCCGCTTAAGCTCGTCACCCGATTAGGCGTGCTGAGTCTGCTCGCCAGTTTCATCATGGGGTTGTGGGTTTCCTACGCTTTCCTTTACGACAAGCAAACCCTACGCGGCTGGACGAGCACCGCTTGTCTCATTCTGTTTATGGGCAGCGTGCAGATGATTTCGCTGGGGATCATCGGCGAATACCTTTCGCGCATCTTCGTTGAAGTGAAAGGCCGGCCGACGTTTCTGATCGCGCGCATCACGCAAAGGCGCGACGGAGAAGACGTGGGGGAAAACGCAGACGACCACGCAAACGAGCGCGTGCGGACGCGGCGGGAGGCGAATCGATGAGTTACATCGTCGTCCTGCTCATCTTCTCATCGGCCACTTACTTCACGTGGACGCGCGGGATCTCATTCGCGTTCGCGTGGGTGTATCTGCCGGTGCTCGTGTTGCTATCGGCCACCAAAGCCATCTCGCTGCCGCTTCTGCCGGACATGACCAGCCAGTTCGCCGTGGGCTACGGCGTGCTGGCGGGCTTGGCGCTCAAAGGTGGCGAGCGATTGACGATCCGCTGGAATCTGCTCGACACGATCATGACCGCGCTGTGGCTGCTCAATGCAATTAGCGCCGGCGTGACCGAAGGCAGCGAGCTGCTGCGCAACAGTCTCGGCGACGGATTTTTTGATTTTCTCACGCCGTACTTCATGGCGCGCATCGCCTTCCAATCCGCCGACGGCCGGCGCGCGGCGTTCTGGTCGGCAACCGCGTGCGCGTGCATCGTCGCGTTGATGGCGCCGATCGAAATGCGCCTCTGGCCTCAGTTCTGGAGCCGCCAGCTCGACGCGCTGGGTTTGTACACCCCGGCCAACTCGATGGCGCTTTACCGCTTCGGCCTGGCGCGCGCCCAGACGACCTTCTGGCAGCCGATGGATCAGGGCAACTGCGGCATTCTGCTGGCCGGGCTGATCGGTATCTTCGCCACCACCACTTCCATTGGCTTGCGCAATTGGCGCCCGCTGGCGGCGATTGGCGTGGCGATATTCGTTTCGATGGCGTCGCTGAGCTTCAGCGCGTTTCTCAACATCGCCGTCGCGTCGGGGATCTTTTTCGCGCTTCGCGCTATTCCTGATCTGGGGCGCGTCGTGGCAGTATTCGTCTTCATCGGAATCCTGGGCGGGGCGGCGGTGACCAATCACCTGCTCAGCCGGCCGCTCGGCGAACGCGATGACAAACTCGGTCAATCCGTCACGGATAGTTTGTACATGCGCACCAAGATCGTTCAGCAAAGCTGGCCGGTCGTTCAGGAAGCGGGCTGGTTCGGCTTCGGAAAAAAAATCAGCAAAGACACGCTCGACCTCGATAGCGTGGACAACGCCTACCTGCTCATGATCATGCAGAAAGGCTGGCCGTATTTCCTGCTGTTCCTTTCAATACCGTTCGTGATCGCGCTGCGAACGTCGTCGGCATTCTGCGTGGCGCCCACTGAATCGCAGCGGCTGCCCGTGATGTTTTCGGCGGCGGTGCTGTTTGCGATTCTCATCGCGATGTACACGGTCTTCTTCGGCTTCGTCTACGCGCGACTGCTCATCGTCATGCTGGGATTGTTCAGCTCGATCACCGACGTGCTCATCGGCCGGGTGATGCTGGAAAGCGAACGGCCCATCGCTTCGCTGCCGATCGCCCGGCGACGTGAATCGACCGGCGGCTTTCCCGCGATCGCCAGGGGGTCGTGATGTCGGCGGCGGGCTGGCGCCGCTGGATGGCGCTGATCATTCTGCTTGCGTTGACGGCGCGCCTCGGAGCGATCTTCACTCTCAAACGCTGGGATTCGGCAACGCCCGGCATAAACCGCCAGCTTGCGCTGGGCCTGCTCGACAACGGCTCGTTCACATTTCGTGAACACGGCTACTTCGGGCCGAGCAGTATCACCACGCCGCCGTATCCCGTGGTGCTGGCGGCGATCTTCCGGGTCTTCGGGCCCGAGACACCGAACGCTTATTTCGCGGCGCTGGCGCTCAACGCGATCTTCGGCGCGCTCTGCGCCGCGGTTATCGCGAAGCTGGTTCAGCGGCTTACGCAGCACGCCACGCTGGCGGTCGTTGCGGGTTTGCTGGTGGCGGTCTGGCCGCCGCAGATCTTCGCCGCAACGTTCGCGCAACCGATGGCGCTGGCGACATTGTGCGTGGCGACGACCTGTCTGTTCTGGGTGCGATCCCTTCAAAATCACAGCCTGCTGCCGTGGATCGGCTTCTCCCTCGCCGCGGCGCTGGCAGCGTTGATCGAACCACCATTCTTCCTTGTGATATTGCTCGCGGCGGGGATCACGCCGTTCATCCGGAATTGGCCCGCCGATGTCCGCGTGCGGAACATGGCGGTGCTGCTGCTGGCGTGTGTGCTTCTGCTCTTGCCGTGGATCGCGCGCAACCACGCGGTGCATCAACAGTGGCTGATGACGACGACATTCTGGGAGCGCGTGTGGGCCGGCGCGAACCCGAATGCGACCGGCAGCGACCGCTTGCGCCTGACGCCCGAGCGCCACGCGGCAGCAAAGCTGCTGATTGAAGCCGACGACTCGAGCGACCTAGTGCGCGCTCCCATGATGCAGATCGACCCGCTTTCTCCCGCGCAGCGTTCGGCGTTGCGCGATCTGCCCGAAGCCCAGCGGGAATCGCTCTTCCGCAAGTGGGCCAGCGAGTGGCTGACCGTGCACGGCGGCGTATGGCTTGGTCAGCTTCCGGCACGACTCATCAAGGTCTGGTGGATCGACTACGATCATCCGATGTCGCGCAACCCGCTGGCGCTCATCCCACGATCGCTGGCGGCGCTGCTTGGATTGGTCGGCCTGTTGACTGCGTTTCGCGCGCGCCTGCCGATCGGCTTCCTGACGCTGGTGTTTATTGCAACGTTGATCTTCGCCGGGGCAACGGTGGCCAGCGTGAAGCAGATGGTTCTGATCGAACCGCTGCAGATCGCGATCGCATGCGCCGGTGTTGCCGCGATCGTCCGCAAGCGCGCCAATCGTGCGGCGGCGTCGAGCAAACTGGCCGAGGCGGCGGCATGAACTACGTGCTGGTGAACCATGTCCCGTTCGCGTTCGGCCGGTCGGCGACGATGCTGCGCACCGCGCCGGCGATGCTCGCCGACGTGCGCGCCCAGGCCCGCGCGCTCGACGCCGTCGGCATTCGATTGCTGGTGGCGGCGCCGGTGCTTCCGACCAACCACCCGGCGGCCCGCAAGTGCACGTCAGGCGAGTTCAATCCCGACGACCTGGGCTTCGAGCTGCTTCATCTTCCTGTCTATCAATCGATGCGCGACTACCTGCGCCGCAAAGAAAAACTTGTCGCCGCCCTCACCGGGCATCTGGCGGCGGCGGACGTTGCACAACTTGGTTACGGCGGCCATCCGATGATGCTCGGTGAAGTGGCTTGGCCTGTCGCGCACGAGACGGGCGCGAAGATCGTGTGGATGTTTGATGCCGTCGATCCGTTCGAACGCATGCGAGCGCAGAACCAGCACGATCGCAATCCGGTCCGCCGGCTTGCCAAGGGCCGGCTGGTTCATCACAAGATTCACTTCTGCAGGCACGCGGTCGCGACGGCTGATCGGGTGATTGCGCACCATCCCTCGATCAAGGAACGCTTCTCGCAAGCGTGGGATACGCACTGCACGCTGCTCGAAGCGCCGCTGTTCGATGGCGATGAATTGCCCGGCGAAGAACAGATCGCCGCCCGTACGGCGACACGTTCCGATAAAATGCGGCCGCTGCGCCTCGTCACTTTCGCGCCACAGCAACCCACCGACCCGGCCGATCATTTAGTGCGGGCTGTGGCCCATTGCCGTCGGCTCAGCGTGCCGGTGACAGTGGATTTGATTGCCCCGGCGGCGAAGGCGCAGACCTATCTCAATCGTGCCGGCGAACTGGCGATGAGCGAACACGTTCGGCAAATCGATCCACCCACCGACACCGCCGCCTGGGTGAATTTGCTGGAGGCGTACGATGCTCAGGTCAGCATCGCGCGCGACGGCTTTGACGAGCGATCGATGTCGCTGTCGATGGGCGTCGGCCTGCCGACCGTGGCCTACGAAAACAGCGCGACCGATCGTCTGATCGAAACCGCCGATGCTGGCATCGTGGTTCCGCAGCAGAACGTGCTGCTGCTGGCCCAGGCGATCATCGACCTGCACCGCGAACGCCGATTGCTCAACCGCCTCGGCGAGAACGCCTGGCGCGCCGGTCAGCAGCGAACATTGCAGGTGAATCATCGACGGCGCGCCGAGATTGTGATCGGCCTGGCCAACAAACGATCGGCCCGCGTGGCAATTGGATGAGATGAGCGATATGAAGACTTTAGTGGTCATCGTTAACTATCGCACCGGCGGGCTAACCGTCGAGTGCCTGCGCTCGCTTGCACCGGAGATGGATGACCAGACCCGCGTCGTTGTCACGGACAACGCCTCCGGCGACGATTCGGTTGAGACGATCGCACGCGCAATTGAAGGCAATGGATGGCAACACTGGTGTACATTAATGCCGCTGCCGGAGAACGGGGGGTTTTCGTATGGGAACAACCAGGCCATTCGACGCGCGTTGGATCACACCCACTCCGGCCCCCTCCCTAACCCTCCCCCGGGGTACCGGGAGAGGGGACCAGAGTACGTCTATTTGCTGAATCCCGACACCACCGTTTTCCCCGGCGTGCTCCGCGAGCTGGTGAGCTTCATGGACACCAACCCGCGGTGCGGCATTGCCGGCAGCCGGGCGGAGAATCGCGACGGAACGGTGCGCAAGAGCGCGTTTCGATTCCACTCGATCGCGGGTGAAATCGAGCGCCAGGCCGAACTGGGAATCGTCTCTGGCATTCTGCGCAGCCGCGCGGTCGGGCTGCCGATTCCAGGGCGCGCCACGCGCGTCGACTGGGTAAGCGGCTGCGGCATGATGGTCCGCCGGGAGGTGTTTGAGACGATCGGCCTGCTGGATGAAAACTACTTCATGTACTTTGAAGAAAGCGATTTCGCACTGCGCGCCCACCGCGCCGGGTTCGATTGCTGGTATGTGCCCACGAGCCGGCTGATTCATTTTGTCGGCCAGTCGTCGGGCGTCACCGGGGCCGACCGCGCCAAGAAGCGCCGGCCGATGTATTGGTTCGAATCGCGTTATCATTACTTCAACAAAAACCACGGCTGGCTTTACGCGCAATTGGCAAACGCCGCGTGGATCGTGGCATATTCGTTTTGCTTGTTGAAACGGAAAGTGACTGGGAAAGATAATCCCGATCCACCCAAGCTTTGGCGCGATTTTGTGCGGAGTAATTTCTGGTTCGGGTCTTCAACGAAAGATGCTGTTGTGAATTCCGGCACTACCCCTACTCCTGAAAATACCACGCAATCTTTCCGCGCAACCGCAAGCGCTGTTGAGAAGCCTCATGCGAAATTGGTGCTTGGGACGACGAATCAGAATCCACCTGATATCTCATTCTGGCAACTTGTTAAAGAAGATTTGCGCACGCACGAAGGCGATCTATTCAGTCAGGGATTCTGGGCGTTGTTTCAACATCGACTCGGCAACTGGCGGATGGGATTGCCGAAGTTGCTCCGCCCGCCGTTCACGTTGCTTTATCGATTTTTGCACAAGTGGGTGCAATGGACGTGCGGCATCAGCCTGGCTTACACCGTGAAGGTCGGCCGGCGCGTGCATATCTGGCACTTCGGCGGAATGGTATTGGGCGCGCGCGAAATCGGCGACGACGTTCACATCCGCCAGAACACCACGTTTGGCGTCGCCCGGCGCGGCGATTCGCCGTTGCTCAAGCCGACCTTCGAAGACCGCGTGGATATCGGCGCCGGCGCAGTCGTGTGCGGCGGAATTCGCATCGGCCACGACAGCGTCATCGGCGCGAACGCCGTCGTCCTCAAAGACGTGCCGCCGTACTCGGTGGTGGTGGGCATTCCGGGCAAGGTGATTAAAACGCTGGAACCGAAGGAAGAAAAACCGTCGCCGCAGACGTTCGCTGCGCCAATACCGCGGGACGAAGCAGCTTAGTTGGCCGCAGAGGGACGCAGATCATTGCCAGCTAATCTGTCAAGCCGAACGGTACTTCGGAGCGACCTGTCCGTCGAACGGCGTTTATTCGCCAAACCGATTTCACAAATAGCGCACTACGACAGGTAGGAGCCTCGCGAGTACGCTTCGGGATAACATCGAACGGCTGCTTACGCGGCCAGCGCGCGCTCCACGCTCTGTGTTGCGAGCGGGAGCAGATTCTCGTTGGCCAGCAGAAGATCGATGTCCAGGAGATTTTTCGCGGTCTGCCCTGCTGCGGGAACGGTGAGTACTTCGGTGACCCAGTCCACCAGAATGCCGGCGTTGCGTTTGCCGCCTTGCTGGTTTACTTCGACGACGATGATACATGCCTCTTCGGTTGCGGCCGTCGGCTCGAAGCCGAGTTTGGCGCGCAGGTCAATCACGCTGATGATCTGTCCCCGAAGGTTGACCGCTCCCTTCACATGCGCTGGCGTGTTGGCGACCGGAGCGACATCCATGAAACCGATGATCTCGCGCACCTTGCGAATCTCCACGCCGTAGTCTGCGTCTCCGATTGCAAACGTGAGGTATTTCCCACCTGTGGCCGAGGTGGTTGACTTGGCATTTTCGGATGACTTGGCTGCACTCATAGGCGTTCCCTCGAAGGTGTTGATCGGCGGACCTACCGGGCGCTCGCCGCCGCCGCGCGAAAGCGTCGCCATTCGGTGTTTCGACATAGCGTCCGAATAACTCCAGCCAATTCCCGGGAATTCGGAACCAAATCGATGGATGATCACCGGACCAACCCAGCAGGATCAGTCGGCGGGATCAGTCGGCGGGGTAAGTCGGCGGGCGAGGCGGGGTCGGATTGCACGACCACGATGTCGTCCTCGTGCAACTGGCAATAGACACGGTCCCCTTCATGCACCGCGTGCTCGGCGGCGCTTTCATTGGCCACCACGGCGGTGAGGCGCAGGCCGTCGTCGGTCACAACCACAAGCTGATCGGTGGCTCCTTTGAATAGCTCTTCTTCAACGCGTGCTTCAAAAACATTGGGGCCGTCGGGACGAGTTTTTTCGATGCGCACTTTTTCCGGGCGAATGGATACGGTGATGTTGTTCAAGTCCGCCGGCAGGTCGCGGGTTTCAACCAATACATCGAGGCATTCGCCGATGCGCAGCGTTGAATCCGAACCTTCCTGCTTAATGAGCGTGGCGGGAAGCAGGTTGGCCTGCCCGATGAAGTTGGCGACGAACGTCGTCCGGGGCCGGTGATAGATTTCGTCGACGTTGCCGAGTTGCTCGATCCTGCCTTTGTTGACGACAGCGATCCGGTCGGACATCGTCAGCGCTTCTTCCTGATCGTGCGTGACGAAGATAAACGTGATGCCCACCTTCTGCTGCAGCCGCTTAAGTTCGATCTGCATGCCGTGCCGAAGTTTGGCGTCGAGCGCGCTGAGCGGTTCATCGAGCAATAGCACCTTTGGTTTGTTGACGATGGCGCGGGCCAGTGCCACGCGCTGCCGTTGCCCGCCGGAAAGCTGGCCGGGCTTGCGCTGTTCCATGCCGCCCAGCGCGACCATTTCAACGGCCTGTTCGACGCGCGGTTTGATCTCGGCTTCCAGCACGTGTTTCATGCGCAGGCCGAAAGCGATGTTGTCCCACACGCTTAAGTGCGGAAACAGCGCGTAGCTTTGGAACACCTGGTTCACATCGCGTTTGTAAGGCGGGTGGTGCGTTACATCCTGCCCATCCAGCAGCACGCGGCCGGAGGTGGGGGTTTCGAAGCCGCTGATCATGCGCAGCATGGTCGTCTTCCCGCAGCCGCTGGGGCCGAGGAAGGTCATGAATTCGCCGTTGCGCACGTCGAGCGTCACGTTATCCACCGCACAGAAATTGCCGAAGCGCTTGGTGACCTGATCGAGCCGGACGGCGATTTCGGAAGTGACGGTGGAAAGCGGGCTGGAAGCGATCGACGCCATGACGGGCATCATACCGGAACGCGATTACCGATTGCCAATCAAACATGATTCGCTAAAACCAGAAAGTCCAACCACCAAGACACGAAGGCACGAAGAGCAAACCGAAACTCTGAAGTTTGATGCACAGCGACATTGCATTGATAGGTTTGCTTCCCGTCAATTCAGGCTTTGCATTTATTAAATCAGAGAGATGGGGAGAGTCCTGTCGGCAATCAATCGTGGCAGGCGAGCGGCTCTTCGTGCCTTCGTGTCCTGGTGGTTCAAACAGAATTGCCGATTCGCGTTAACCGACGATCGACCCTTGTTTGCGCGTCGACAAGTAGTATGTTACGACAAACATCCCCATCAAAACCATCCCCAGTGCTGCTCCCAGCGGCCAATTGCGGCCCTGGCCGACGAACTGGTTGACGATCACGTTGCCGATAAGCTGTTCCTTTTTCCCGCCCAAAATGTCGTTCACAGCGAACATGCCGATCGCGGGCACAAAGGTAATCACCACGCCCGCCACCACGCCCGGCCAGGTGAGCGGGAGAATCACGCTCCAGAACGAGCGAAACGGGTTGGCGCCTAAGTCGAACGAGGCTTCGATCATCGATTGATCGAGCCGCTCGCAACTGGTGTAAATCGGCAGGATCATGAACGGCAAATACGTGTACACCAGCCCGATCATGATCGCCATGCTGCTCGGCCAAAGATCCAGCGGCTTGGAGATCACATTCAGCCACAGCAGCAGATCATTGAGCGTGCCTTGATTGTTCAGGATGCCCACCCATGCGTAGGTGCGGATGAGGAAGCTCGTCCAGAACGGCACCATAATCAGCAGCATGAGAATATTGCGCCAACTCTCGGGCGCCCGACCCATGAAATACGCCACCGGGTAACCGATGACGACGCAGATGAGCGTCGACCACACGGCGTAATCAATCGAAACAACGAAGATTTTGAACATCGTCAGTTTTTCGCGCTCGTCCTGCTGGGCCTGGGTGAGAGAAGCGGGATCGTTGACCTCCACGCGGGAAATAACGTGGTGACGAAAGACACCCCAACTGATGCAGACAAACAGAACAGTCGCCACCCGGCGCCAATGGCGCACAATCCAATCACCCAGCCATGGCCAGGCACGCCCGATCGCCACCAACACGCCGACGATGCTCGCGGCCCCAATTGCTCCGCCGGCGCCGGCGATCAACAGTGCCTTAAACAGCGGCCAGTTGAGAATGCTGCGATACGCGTCAACGCTCGGCGAATACTCCACGCCGGCCGGCTGCTTGGGTTGGCAGAAGCTGTAGACGACCATGATCGCCACCGGCGCGATGACGAACACCAGCAGCCAGAGGATCAACGGTGCAAGCAAAAGCCAAGCCCCGGCACGCGGCCGGCGGCCGATGGGCTTACTGTCGGGGATTTCGATGACTGCGGGCATGTTCCGGTTCCCCCTCCTCGTACTCCGGGAGGGGGCAGGGGGAGGGCCGAACGTTCAATGCGCCATTCGCCGTCGACCCTCACCCCAGCCCTCTCCCGGCGTACCGGGAGAGGGAGTGTTGCTTACAGCTCGCTCTTCAACTCGGTGATCATTTTGTCGATCTTGCCCGCGGTGTCGCCGATGTCGTGGAAGATGTCCAGCTTCGGATCGCCGGTTGGATAGCTGGCGGGGTTGTTGCGTTGATCATCCGTCAGCAATTTCCTCGCGGCGGCGTTGGGGTTGGTGTAGGGAAAATCGTCGCTGATGAGTTTGCTCACCTCGGGACGCAGAATGTAATTGATGAACGCGTGGGCCGCGTCTTTGTTGGGAGAGCCTTTGGGAATGGCCAGGCTGTCGATGAAGCGGTGAGTTCCTTCCACCGGCAAAACATATTGAAACTTCGGGCTATCGGCAAAGAGTAAAGCCGCCTCACCCGACCAGACGATGCCAATATCAGTATCGCCGTTGAGCAGCGGTGTTTTGGGGCTGTCGCTGTCGAACACCTTTACGAGTTTGAGCCACTTGCGAAGTATCGGCTTCACTTTCTCGAGGTTGGCTTCGGTGACATCGTTCGGACCAATGCCTTGCGTGGCCATTGCCCAGGTGGCCATTTCACGGCCGTCGTCGAGCACGACTAACCGGCCTTTGTATTTGTCCTGAAAAACGTCGGCGTACCCTTTGATCGGGTCTTTTACCTTTTCGGTGTTGACCACAATTCCCACCGTGCCGCTCATCCACGGCACGCTGTATTTGTTGCCGGGGTCGTGCGGCATCTTGGTGAACTCGTCCTCAAGGTTCCCCAGATTCGACAGCTTGCTGTGATCAAGCTGTTCCAGGCCGTTCTGCTTGATGAGCGCCTCGATGGCATATTCGGAAGGTTGAATCAGATCGTACTTTGTAGCGCCCGCCAGCAGCTTGCTGAGCATTTCTTCGTTGCTGGCGTACGACTCGTAGTTGACCTTAATCCCCGTTTCGGCGGTGAAGCCGTCGATCACGCCCTGCGGAACATATTCCGACCAGGCGAACAGGTTCAGTTCCTTGTTCTGCGCCGACGCGGTCGATGAAAACCCGGCCAGCCCCACCGCCATAGCGGCGGCGGCAAACAGTTCTGTCACGTTCTGAAGCAGTCTCATGCGAACCTCCGGTTGTAAAATCAGGAATGGGCGTTTCGTCGTTTAACAAGCTCGGCGGCGATCACCATGACCGCCGTCAGCACCACAAGCAAGGTAGACACCGACATAATCAGCGGGTTGGGAAACTTCACCGCATTATAAACACGAATGGGGAACGTCTCGGCGCGGGCACTGTAGGTGAAAAATGTCACCACGAAATCATCCATCGACAGCGTAAACGCCATCAACGCCCCGCTGACAATCGCCGGCAGCAGAAACGGTACGATCACCTTCCAAAAAGCCACCAGCGGTGTGGCGCCCAGATCCTGCGCCGCTTCTTCCAAAGACGGATCCAGCCCCGCCAGCCGCGCCTGCACGGTAATCATGACGTAGGGAAAACAAAACGTGATGTGCGACACCATCACCGTGAGATAGCCCGTGGGCCAGTTGATCGTCGCAAACAAAATCAACAGGCTGATGCCCATGATGATCTCGGGCACGATCATCGGCACCGCCACCAGGGTGTTGAGAAATCGCGATACCGGGTAGTTGTATCGAAACAACAGCCACGCCGTCACCGTGCCGATGATCGTGGCGAAGAAGGTGGACACAGATGCGATCAACAGCGAGTTGAACATCGCCCCGACAATCGGGCCTACGCTGTCGCGCACGCGAGGCTCGATCGCAGAAAGCTTTTGCTTGGCGTCGGCGGCGCCAAGCGTGTCGAGCGTTCTGCGCGGCCAGCGCTGGTACCACGATTCGCCGGTGCCGACGCCGTCTTTGAGTTCGCGCAATCCGCCGTACCAGAGCACCTGATACCACTTGAATGTCGCGCCGCCCCATTCGTTATTAAACCATTGCCGGCGAACGACTTTGTCATCGAGCGTGGTGAACGCCGGCGAGTTGGCGATGCGTTCGGCATCGCGCTTCTCATCGCGCGGCTGCGCATCGTTAAACGACGACACCGCAAGGATCACGATGGGAATATAAAGAAACAGCAGCACCACCGCCGTCCATGAACCGAGCAGCAAATTCACCAGCTTCATCCCCGAAGGCAAGCGCGGTCGACCGGCGGCGGTGGGTGATTTTGCCACAAGGGGTTTTTAACGGAATGGGTGGGGTGTACGCAATTTCATCCGTAACGATTGACGATTGACCGTGGGTGCCACTACTTGGCTCTCAGGCCAAGCAGTGCCGCGAACGGAGAAAGACAAATCGGTGGGGCAGACATTCCTGTCTGCCACGGCATTCCATGCCGTATGAACTTCAGAATTGCGTGGAACGCGATGACAGACAAGAATGTCTGCCCCACCAGAACAGGAATGTCTGCCCCACCGAACCGAACAGGCTGTCGCTCTCACTCCGCCGAAAACCCATCTTTCCCCCACTGCACCGCCTGCTCTTCGGTGGCGAACCGGATGAACCCGCGCCCGCCGGGCCGGCCGTTGCCGCTGTTTTTCCACCCGCCGAAGGGGAGTTGCGAGGGCGAAAATGTTGTGGGCAGGTTGGCGTAGAGATTGCCCGCTTCCAGATGCTCGGCGAGATGATCGAACCGTTGCTTTGACCGCGTGAACACCGACGCCGTCAGACCGAACGCAGTGTTGTTGTGGACGTGGAGCAATTCCTGCTCGCAGTCCACCGCGATGATCGACACGATCGGCGCAAACGCCTCCTCGCGCGACAACGTTGCCCCGCTTGCGGCTTCGCAGTCATCAAATAGCACGACGGCGGGTTCAACATAATATCCGATTTTTCCATCAACACTCGCCGGCGCATGCCCGCGTTTGAGCCAATTGCCTTCGTTCAGTTCGATCAATCTCAGGTATCGCTTGTACGCCGCGTCGGTCGCCAGCGGGCCGAGGCGCGTCGCCTCCGAAGTTGGATCACCCGGTACGAACTGATGGATGGCGGCGAGGAACTTTTCCAGGAACGATGTAAGCACCTTACGATCGACGATGATCCGGCTGGTGGCGTTGCAACGCTGCCCCGCCGTCAGGCACGCGGCCTCGGCGGACATCTCGGCGGCGCGCTGCAGGTCGGCATCTTCACACACGATGGAGGCGCACTTACCGCCGAGTTCGAGGGCGACGTCTTTGCTCAGGTCATCCACCGTCGCCGCAGCGATGGCTTTGCCCGCGGGCACGCTGCCGGTAAAGCCGACGGCGCGGATGCGCCGATCGCGGCACAGCGTCTGCGCCTCTTCGGCCCCGCCTTGCACCAGCCCAAACATGCCCGGCGGCAAACACGATTGCATGGCGGCCGCATACTTCGCACACACATTCGCGGCCATGGGTGACGGCTTGAAGATGACCGGGTTCCCCGCCGCCAAGTATGGCAGAATCTGCCCGTGCGGCAGATGAATCGGAAAGTTAAACGGCCCAATCACCGCCGCCGGCCCGCGGGCGCGACGGCGCACGACGGCGGGGTGCGGCGCATCATCTGGGGTCTGATCGGACAGATACTTTTTGGCGTCCGCAAACGTAAAATCAAACTTCGCAACGACCGCGCCCAACTCCCCCAGACACTCGCGCAGCGGCTTGCCGGTTTCGACGGCAATGCCCATTGCCAGTTCATCCTTAATCAGTTCAATTTTTTGTTGAGCGACCCGAAGTTGCTCGATGCGGGCTTCAAGTGGAGTATGCATCCAAACTGCTGAAGCAGTTTGCGCCAATGCAATTACAGGCTCGATTTCTGTCGCGCGCACCTCGGGTAGTTCAAACGACAGATCGCCCGGACTCTTGTTTCGCCATGATGAAGTCATGCACCACTCCGTAGCACGGGTTTCCAACCTGTGACTTTTACTCAAGCAACCAGCGTATTCGAAATTGCTGCAACCAATCCTTCAAGATTGTACGGCGACGCCTCAACGGTTGGCCCGTGCCCGAGTTCACGCAGTGTTTGTGAAGTGATCGGCCCGATGCTCGCCAACTTGACGCCTGTCAAACGCTCGTTGGCCGTTTCTCCAAGCAGTTCGATCAAGTTCCTGGCACTGCTGCTGCTGGCAAACGTGATCCAATCCACTTGCTTCGCATCGAGCAATTCAAGCAATTCCGGCGGCAACGAATCGGGCCGGCGGGTTTCGTAGATGGGGAGATCTACTACTTCAGCCGCGCCGTCGGCGCGCAGGCGATCGAATAAAACCGGCCGTGCAATATCGGCGCGCAGCAGCAGAAACCGCTTGCCGCGCACTTCACCGGCGTCGCGAAGCGCATTGGCCAACGCCTCGGCGATGAACGCGTCCGGGCACAAATCGACGCGGCAGCAAAGTTGATTTTCAACTGCACGCTTGGTCGCATCGCCGATCACCGCGATCTTCAATCCGGCGAAAATGCGGGTGTCGAGATGGAGTTCGAACAACCGTATTCGCGTGAACTCCACCGCGTTTGGGCTGGTGAAAAGAAGCCAATCAGCCCCTCCCTCACCCGGTACCCCGGGAGAGGGCCGGGGTGCGTCGGATTTCGGATTGGGGTCGCGTGGCAATCCGAAATCCGAAATCGAAAATCCGCAATCCCACGTCCCCCTCCCTAACCCTCCCCCGGCGTACCGGGAGAGGGAACAAAACACGCTATCCACCGCTCCCATATCCTTCTGCGGAAATAATTCGATCGTGGGGGCTTCAATCACGTTCGCCCCGAGTTGTTCGAGCTTTGCCGACAGTTCGCTCGCCTGCTGCCGCGTGCGCGTCACCACGATGGTTCGCCCGAACAGCGGACGCGTATCGAACCAGCGGATGGTGTTTCGGAGCGCGACCACGCGGCCGACGATCGTCATCGCCGGCGTGCCGATTCCTTCGGATGCGGCGCGGTCGGCAATGTCGGCGACGGTTCCCACAATCGTTCGCTGCCGAGGAGTCGTTCCCCATTGAATGCACGCGGCGGGGGTATCGCCGGCCATGCCGTGTTCGATCAGTTTCAGCGTGATGCGCGGCAATGATTTCACGCCCATGTAGAACGCGACACAGGGCAGCTTGGCGAGGGCGATCCAATCGAGATCGGATGATCCGGCGGCTGAACCGCGAGCTTGGGCGCGTTCGTCGCGATACTCATCTTCCTTTTCATGGCCGGTGATGAGTGTGAAGCTGGAATTGAAATCGCGATGCGTCACCGGAATGCCCGCATACGCCGCCGCCGCGATGGCCGCGGTGATGCCCGGCACCACTTCGAACGCCACGCCCGCCGCCGCCAAAGCCTCACATTCTTCCCCCCCGCGGCCGAACACGAAGGGGTCGCCGCCTTTCAATCGCACGACACGCTTGCCGGCTTGGGCGTGCTCGATCAGCAGGCCGTTGATCTGCTCTTGCGACATTGAATGCTCGGCGGCCTGCTTGCCAGCAAAGATCCATTGGGCCGCAGGAGCGAACGATTTGAGCCTCGGGCTGATCAAACGATCGAAAATCACCACATCGGCTTGTTCCAGTAATTCCCGCCCGCGCAGCGTTAGCAATCCCGGATCGCCCGGCCCTGCGCCGACCAACGCAACGCAGCCTCGGATTTTTTCTAAAGTCTTGTCAGGCACGGGGTAAACTTTTCCTCACGGGGGTAATCTTTTCCGGCGGCAATGCCGATGAGGATAACAAGGTGTTACCCGCTCGCCAGCGGCCGCCTTGGGATTTTATACATCGGAGTGTCGCAATGGTTGCGCTTCTGAAAATGCCTCGCCAACGTGTTACGCAGTCAAACGAGGAAAAGCGGATTTTCCCGCGCAAGGAAATGCACACTTGGATCGAAGGCCGGCGGATGGATCACAGCCTGACCGCGCTGCGCGATCGCCGCGTGAGCCTGGCCATGCGCGATCTTTCACTGGGCGGCCTCAGCGCCATCAGCTCGGCGCCGCTGGACGACGGCGAGCGCATCAGCGTCTTCTTCCCCCCCCAAGGCGCTTACCGCGGCTGGGATGCCTACGGCCGGGTGCTCCGCTGTGAACCCAGCGCCATGGGTTACCGCATCGCGCTCGAGTTCGACCCGCTTCCGGCGGCGTAACCTGATTTCGAATTGTGAATTTGCGATTGCGGATTGAAATGCCCCCGCCGGGGCAATTCAATCCGCTTTCTTTTCAAGACGTGTTCCGCAATCGGAAATCCGCTCTACAATGCCCCGCCGATGTCTGCCGAGCCTGCCAAGACAAATCCGCCGCGCAAAGACTTTGATCCTGATCATTTTCGCATGACCATCGGCGATCACCTGGAAGAATTACGATCGCGGATGATCAAGGCGCTGCTTGGGTTAGCGGTGGCGTTGGTCGGATGCTTCATCGTCGGCAACCAGGTGCTGCTGGCGTTCTGCCGGCCGCTTTACCATGTGCTTGAGGCCAAGGGGCTTAACACGCAGCTTCGGTATGACACGATCGGTGAACCCTTGACGACGTGGCTGGCCGTGAACGTCATCACTGCGGCGGCGATCGCCAGCCCGTGGATTTTGTATCAATTCTGGCAATTTATCGCCGCGGGGCTTTACCCCGCCGAACGAAAATACATCACAAAATATCTGCCGATGAGCCTTACGCTGCTCCTGGTCGGCATGGTGTTTGTGTACTTCATCGTGCTGCCGTGGTCGATGAGTTTTGTGATTGATTTTGCAAATGCCGTCCCCGTCCCCGGCACACGCATCACCACAACGCAGCCCCATACGGTTTCGAGGGTAACGGTGCTTCAGGGCGATCCCGCCGACCCCGCCGAAGGAGAATGGTGGATCGACGACACGACGAGCAAAATTAAAATCTTTCACAAAGGGCAGACTCGCTCGATCCGCTTCGGCACCGAAAACCTGCTGGCACCCGATTTTCAGTTGGGAGATTACATCAGCCTGGTGGTCGGCATGCTGGCTGCGTTCGGCCTGAGTTTTCAACTGCCGTTGATCGTCATGGCGCTCGCGAAAATCGGCATTTTCGACCTCGACCAGCTTAAGGCGGCTCGGCGTTACGTCTATTTCGTGTTAGCCGTCGCCGCCGCGGCCATCACGCCCGGCGATGTGGTGACGGCGACGGTGGCGCTGATGATTCCTTTGGGGCTACTGTACGAATTGGGGTTATGGCTGGCACGGGGGACGGCGGCGCGGACAAGAGAAGAGTCTTCAAAGTAGCGTTAAACCTGACCCGACAAATCTTTGAAAGTCGTTCGTATTAAATGTTGCCAGTGCGGCGCCGGCATCAATGGCCGTTGCAGCGATCATGCAATCAATCATGCTTCCGCGTCTTCTGCCTGCGACATTGAACAATTCGGCTGCCAACGATGCGGCGTCCTGGGAAAAGGGAACTACCTGTGGAAACAGGACTGTCGCAGCAGCTCGTTCGGCTGGCGTTAAAGGGCCACAAAGAAATTCACTCCAGACCAACACGCTGATTTCGACAAGTTCCCCGCTCCGCATCCACGCGGCCAGTTGTTGCGCCGCTTCGGTATCCGGGGCGACTGCCGCGACGACATAATTCGTGTCGAGATGGATCATGTGCGGGGACGATTTGAAGCCTTCCGTTCCGCGGAAATGTCGGCAATCCAGCGGGCGGCGTGCTCCTTCGTCAACTTCATGCTCTCCTGCAAGAAATGAAGCGCCGCGATTTTTTCAGCAGGAGTGCTCTTCCTCTCAGGCACGCGAACAGTCACTTCGACTTCGGAGCCGGCCTGCAGACTCGGGTCCGTTATCTGGACGTGACCCCCCGGGCCCACAACGACCTGATGTTTCACTCGAAGTACCATATCCAGGCAGTATACCACGCCGATCAACGATCGCATCGCAAAAGTCAGACTCGCCGCCATCCCTCCAGGGCAAACGCATGTAACGAGCGGCGAGCGTCAGCGACCCGATTCCAGCAGCACTACGACCGATTCCCGCAGAAATACATCCGGTCGCTGCCGCTCGCGGCTCGTAAGTCGGGGCACATGCGATTGCCCTGCCATCCGTCCCGGCGACGCGACGACCGCGACGATTGCGTTAATGATTCCACTGGGGCTGTTATGTGAACTGGGGTTGTAGCTGGCGGGGAGGGCAAACTCGCAAATTTCGTTAAAACTCAACTACATTATGCCCCCCACGCTTCAAACGTATTCACATGCACCTTCACCACCTGCGCGGTATCGGGC
>CAZXLA010000055.1:15989-19581 GCA_964641895.1 uncultured Tepidisphaeraceae bacterium | reverse complement strand
GGGTTGTAGGTTGGGGGTGGTGAGTTGGTCGGCGGCGCCGTCAAGGAATCAATTCACCAGACCCACAACACGCGACCTACAACCTACAACCAACACGCAAGTCGTGGTATCTTGGCGGGCAAGGAACTCATCCACATGCCAACCCCCAATCATCCCAAAGTGTACGACGGCGACGGCGACCAACTCATGGCCCGCGAATTGAGCGATATAGCCGATCGCGTCGTGCTCGTGCCCGGCCAGGCGCCATCGCGTAACCCCGAAGCCAAGCCCCGTATTCGTATCATGTGGGGCAATCATCTGCTCGAAGATGTCTTGGCGGGGCGATATCGGTCCATCATCTGTGCGGTGAACGGACAGGACAACTCGCGCGGCATCATCTCGCAACTGGCATCGATTCTGCCGACCAGCCAGTGGGATGAACGGTCGATCACCCAGAACGCGGCGCAATTCAGTTCAGGGCCGGATAAGGTCAAGGTGCTGAAATACGACCTGGACATTGTCGAGGTGCTGGCCATTCTGCGCCCGCCGAGCCGCCAGAATTTGACGCTGGTGGATTTGTCTAATGCGTTCGGAATCGTGTCCGAGATGATTGACCGCCGGCCAGGCCGGTTGCCGAGTGCATCGGTTAGCTTCCTTGACGCACGCGCCAACGCGCTGTTCGACCAGAATGGTGCGCAACCCAGCTTCGAATCAATTCTGCGCACGATGTACGATGCGGGGTATACGGGCGACGTTTACCCGCCAACGAGCATGTGGCGCGTCGCACCGATCAGCGTGTTCGCCCGCTACCCGTTCCCGCAAAGCCTGGACGTCATGCGCGGCGGGGGGTTCTGATTTGTTAGCCGCAGATGAACGCAGATGCACGCAGATCAACACAGTTAACTCATACCGGCCCATTCGAGCAAAATTGCAGTATCCTCAAATTTAGATGAGGGTTCTCTAACGGGTTGCGAAACGCAGAGATTGGGGCACCAGCAATCTTTCCTATCTGCGTTCATCTGCGTTCATCTGCGGCAAAAGTTTCCTGGCGATGATTTGCAGATGCCCCGCCTTGGCCGCGGCGGAGGGGTCTTTGGCCAGATCGGCTTCAATTTTTAACAAGCGATCCACCGCGCCGGGCGATTCGAGCAGTTTTCGGTTGGCGCGGACGTTGATGATCGGCTTCCCGCCGACGCTCACCACCTCGAAACCGGCGCGCTCGAACAGGTGCCGCAACGACGACGGCGTAAACGTCGTCAGCTCGAACTGCTCGCGCGGGTCGGCGGTCAGCCAGTTGGTGCGGCTGCTGCGGACGAACTGCTCCAGGGCGTCGAGGTTGCCGCGGTCGATAAAGTGATCCAGCGCCGCCAGCTTGTTGTCGGCCGTCGCGATCACGACGCCACCCGGCGCGGTGATGCGGGCGATTTCATTGGCGGCTTTCTGGGCGTCGCTGCAGATTGAGAGCGGATCACCCATGGCAAGAAGCAGGGCAAACCCGCCGTCGGCCAGTTGGGGCATATCGCAAATGTCTGCGACGACCAGCGTGGCACGCTTGGCCTTTGCGCCCATTGCCTCAACCTTTTCGCGGGTTTTCTCGATCATGGCGCCGGATGAATCAAGGAAGGTGGTGGTGAATCCACTCTTGAGCAGCTTCAACCCCCACTTGCCGGTGCCGCAGCCGAGGTCGGCACACTTGGCCGACAAATCGCGCGGCAAATTAGGCTTTACGGTTCGCCACGTGAGTTCGTCATGAAAATCCCAATAGGAATCTTCGTAGATGGTGTCATACTGTCGTGCCACACGGTCGTGGTAACGGCGGGAACGATCGTCAGAGCGGCTCATGGTGGGTGGATTATCCGCATCGCAGAATGGGCTTCAACCGTTGTTGATGGAACGCTCGCGTCGAGTATTCTTGTTTCATGCAAGGATGCACCGATGAGAATTCGCCCCGCGAAAGTGTTGACGCCCGAATTGCTACGCTCGAAAAAGACATGGCTTGCCTGCAAGCTCGGCTGGAGACGGTTGAACAGCAATTGTCGCAGTTTCCCATGGTTCGTCGGCAGCTTGAAATGAAGTCCGCCCGCGGCGGGGAGATAACAAGCCGCATCGCCCAGCGGCTGGCCAAATGCGAGGCGGCCATCGAGATTCTGGCCCAGACAGACGACCCGGAAATGGTTGACCACGCATGAGCCGTTTTTCGGATGCGCGGTCGCTTACACCTGCTTCGCCAAGTCTGCGAATGCTTCCCCGCGCTGTTCAAAGTTCGCAAATTGATCGTAGCTGGCCGTGCCGGTGCTGAGAAGGACGACATCGCCGCCTTCGGCCAGCGATTTTGCGGCGGCCACGGCGCTTGGTAAATCGCCGCATTCCCAGACGCGCGCCACGGGTGCGGACGCGCGCAGCATCTCGGCCAGCTTAGCGCCGATCGTGCCAATGGTGAGGATCGCCTTGCAGCCAGCGGCGAGTTCGCGGCACATGGCCGACCAATCGAGTTGCTTATCGTACCCGCCGACGATTTGAATCACCTTGCCCCTTGGAAACGACTGGCTCGCCGCTACGGCGGCTTCAGGGATGGTGGCGATCGAATCATTAACCCATGTTATGCCGGCCGACTCGTGAACCACCTGCATGCGGTGGGGCAGACCGGTGAAGCCTGCGATGCCCAGTTGTGCCGCTTCACGCGTTACGCCCAAGCACTGTGCCGCGGCAAACGCGGCTTGTGCATTGAGTTGGTTATGCCTTCCGCTGATGCGAAGCAGAAAAGGCGGTCTACCTTCGATGGCATACTTTACGATATTTGCCTGCGTATCGGCCGCGAACGACGCCGAGAGGGTGTTTTCTTCACTCAGCACGGCAAAGTCGTCTTTGGTCTGGAAGCGAACAAGATTGCGCTTCGCATCAATATACTTTTCCACGCCGCCGTGCCATTGAAGGTGATCGTTGGCGATCATCGTAACAACAGCGACATCGGGGCTCCACCGCATGGGCGTCAGGTGCTCAAGCATGTAACTCGATAGTTCGAGCACAACCACATCAGCCGCACACATGTTCGGCAACTCGCCCAGGAGCGACCCGCCTAAGTTTCCGCCGACAAACGTGCGGTACTTCTGTTCGAGCATTTTGCCGAGCAGGGCGGTGGTGGTGGATTTTCCCTTCGTGCCGGTGACCCCCACAAGGGTAGCCGGGCAGCGCTCGATAAACAGCCTGATTTCCAGCGTGACTGGCACACCGGCGTTTCGCGCAGCCGCCAGCATGGAATGGCTTGGGGGAATGGCCGGCGAAATCACGAGCAGGTCAGTATTGGTGAAATCTTGCTCATGGAGGGCACCGAGGTGGAAATCAATCGGCAAACCAGCCAGCTTGTCGATCGATTCTGCGAGACTATCCGCCGGGGCTTCGTCGGCTACAAGCACCTTGGCGCCGTGCTCAACAAGCCACCGCGAAACACCAATGCCTCCACCGAACCGGCCCAGTCCCAGCACGGTGACGCGCTTGCCGTGAAAATCGTCCATGACAATATGAATCGTATAGTGGTGCGAGAAATCTTCAAAGAACACTGTAAATTATCGAGTCCAGTCTTCGACTCGAAGGTTGGGGATGCGAGAAAAGTCAG
>CAZXLA010000055.1:0-15889 GCA_964641895.1 uncultured Tepidisphaeraceae bacterium | reverse complement strand
CCTTCTTTTCCAAAGCCGCAATGCGTTTCTCAAGTTCAACGACGGACATGACTAATTCCTCTCCGATGATTGTACCAAACCTGCCGTTGAAGGCACCGTAAAGCTTCCTCTATAAGACGAAGATCATTCATACAAGAGACGCCCTTTGAAGGTCATCCCGCATTCCCTCTGCCGCCGCGCGGACGGCGGCGGGCCAGGGTTGGCCCGCGGACTTGGGGTACAGCACACTTCGGCTCGCCGACACGATCGCCCCTTGCCCGTTGACGAACGCGGCCTTGGTCATGGCGGCCGTCGCTCCTTGCGTGCCGTAACCGGGGAGAAGAAAAATCGATTTTGGCAGCCGTTGGCGGAGCGATTCCATCGTATGCCGCTGAGTGGCGCCGACGACGGCACCCAGGCTGCTCCATCCTGAAACACCGACAAGCTCCCGCGACGCCGCAAGTGGCGCGAGTTGGTCGGCCAGTATTTCGCTGACAGTTCGGCCGTCGGCGGCCTTCACGTCCTGAACGTGGGCCGAGCCGGGGTTGCTCGTGCGGATGAGTACAAAAAGCCCTTTGTCGTGTTCGATGGCCGATTTGATGAACGGTTCGATCGCGTCCATGCCAAGGAAGGGGTTGATCGTGATCGCATCCGGTGTAGAAGTTGCTTCGCCATCGCGGGTGGGGGCGTCGCCCAAATGCGCGTCGGCATACGCGGCGCTGGTGCTGCCGATGTCGCCGCGTTTCACATCGCCAATGGTGAGCAGGCCCATCGCTTTGGCTTCACCGATGAGTGAGTAGTAAGCCTCCACGCCGTCCCACAGGTATTTTTCGAAATAAGCCGACTGAAACTTGACGATCGGCGCGATCGGCGCGACGGCCTCCAGCACTTTCATGGTGAATGTGTAAATGGCGTCAACGCACGCATCAATATCGTTCATGTTCGCGGGCCTGAGTTCCGGCGGAAACATGTCCAGCATCGGGTCGATACCGACGCAGATGGGGGAGCCTTTCGACTTGATGGCTTCTACGAGACGATCGCTGAACAGTTCGGGCATAGGAGCGTGTGGGTTGGAGATTGTGGGTTGTAAGTTGGAAGCATACTTTACTCGCTCACTAAAATGTTGTTGCTCAACCAACGCCCCGCCCTCAACATACAACCCTCTACCTGCAACAAACAAATCGCTCAATCGTTCCGATCAATCGCCGCAACGATCGCTTCGTGCACGCGTTTGGCCTCACTGCCGGTGGGACCGTTGATGAGGATGGAAAATGCGTACCAGTTATCTTTTTTTGTTCTGACAAAACCGCTCAAGCACCGCGCGTTGGATACGTACCCGGTTTTGGCGAACACCCGGCCTTTTAAGTCTCCGCCGAAGCGGCCTTCCAGCGTGCCGTCGACTCCGCCGACGGCCAACGAATCCATAAACATCGCCCGGTTCGGTCCGAAGAAGTCGGCGACGAGCACCGTGACGATCGCGTGCGGCGAAACACGGTTGACCTTGCTCAGCCCGCTTCCATCGTCGATCACCGCTTCGTTGTCACCCACCCCCCGATCTTGCAGAAACTGCTTCACCGCGGCGGCGCCGGATTGCCAGGAGCCGTTGCGGCCGTCGCTCGGTGCGGCACCTAGGCGCTTCATGAGCGCCTCGGCATACAGGTTCATGCTGTCCTTATTCGCCCGGCGAATGACGACGTCGATCGGCGTTTCGTGCTGGGCGAGTAGTATCGCATCTTTCCAAGTGTGTGCGTCGCGTTGCCGAATGATCTGCCCCGCAACGGTAATGCCGGCTTTCTGCAGCGTCTCGGCAAACACCTTGCCGAAGTACAGCCCGGGGTCGTGAATGGTGACCGAAATCGGTTCATCATTCGACGCATTGGTCTCACCCTTCAGAACGATCTGGTTTGCGTCGGCGGCGCGGCTGAGCCAGATGGCGTTGCGCTGGCCATGCGTGCAGTTGTTGGCAATCGCTGCGTACGCCGTCGGTGGATCGATTCGGTATTGAACGACCAACCCGCGCTGGCCGGTGTGCAGGTAGAAATCCAGGCAGTTGGCGTTCAGATTCAGCCCGCCAACCTGCGCGACGTACCGCTTCTGTATCTGGTCCGTCGGCCAGTTGGGATGAACGAAATGATCGTCAAAGATGCTGTCGTCGATCACCAGGTCGCCGATGCGCGTAATCCCGCGTGATTTCAGCAGTTCGGCCCAATTCTCAAAAAGTGTGGTCGTGCCCCAGCCGTGCTTCTTGAGCATTTCTACGTCGCCGAGGGTTGGATCGCCGTCGCCGATGACGATGAGCTGATCATCGCGCATCACCAGCCGGGTGGTGAAACGAAACGCGCCGCCGAGCTGATGGAGCGCCGCCGACGTCGTCAACAGCTTCATGTTGCTCGCGGGGACCATCGGCACGTCGGCATTAGCGCGAAAGACCGCCATCGACTCCGCGGTGTTTGGGCCGAGTCGGACGACCTCTACACCCACCTGCCCCTTTGCGGCGGATTTGGCTAAAAGGGCTTGGCGAATGTCGGATGACAGATCGGCGTGAACGAACGTGGTGTGGTCCGTAAAGAGCAATGCAATTGCAAGAGCAATCTGGCGTCTCATCCTTGAAACCTCGCTTGCCGACAATCATCGGCACCACTGATGGTTTTTCAAGGCTCAACGCAGAACTGCCCACGAATTGACACGAAGCAAACACGTATAGGAGTAGGGCACCACTTTGGCAACGTCTTCAGTTGGTTCTCTGAAATCTACGACTGAACTTGAGCGATCGGTGAAATCCTGAGCCGGCGCTGGCGTGGCGACAATTCTATTCGTGTTAACTTCGTGCCGATTCGGGGGAACTGTTCAAGCCGATTCGCGCTGAACCAGCATCAGGTGAAACAGTTCGAGTCGCTGCACGACTTCCGTCATGTCGGCGGGGCGCTTAGCGGGATTCAGGCGGACGCATTCCATGACGAAGTTGCTAAGGCTCTCCGGCACCGCCGGGTTGCATGCCGCCGGCGGCTTGATCAGGTCGTCGGAAATGATGCTGTTTTCCTTCCGGCCGGCGGTGAAGAGTGTGGGCATCTTCTCTCTGGCCAGGCAGTAATACAGCGTCGCGCCGAGGTTGAACACGTCAGTCTGCGGGGTAACGGGTTTGCACTTCACCTGCTCCGGTGAAATGAAATCGGGTGTGCCTTGGATCCGCTCTTTGGCGGTATTGATCGGGCAGGCCTGGCCGAGATCGATCACCTTCACCTCGTTGCGCGTGTTATAAAGAATGTTGTTGGGCTTGAGGTCGCAGTGCACGTACCCGTGCGCGTGCATCGCCGTCAGCGCAGCGGCAGTCTGGCGGAAAATATCGATCAGCGCAGCCAGCGACCGTGGCTGCTCGTTTTCCAGCGGCTGGCCGTCGAAAAGTTCCATGATCAATGCGGCTTCGTAAACCTTGAAAAGCATCGACTTGTTCAACTTCAGATCAATCACGCGGCGAAGGTTGGGGTGCGCCACTTTGCGGCCGACTTCATGTTCGGCCTCGAGCTGTTCGACAAAACGAATATCTTTGTCAGTTTTGCGGATGACGTGCTTAAGCGCGTAAACCTGCCCGGTGCCGGGTGCGGTGACGGCATAAATCTGGCTGCCGGCACCTTCGCCGATGAAGCCGATCACTTCGTATCCGAACACCGTCGCGGGCACTGTCCGGCTAGCGCGCGCTTCTGGCGCTTCGGTTTCGGCAGCGAGGGAAGTTAAAGACAGACTGCTCATCAATTTTCCCCATCGGACAAACGAGCGGCGCGGCGCGCGGCTCCACTATGATATACGCTAAGTCCAGCCGAATATTGGAATGTCGCAGGGAATAAGTGGCTCGCACGTTGATCGCCATGGAAATCTGGGGAATTGGTCGGGACAGTGGCGCGCCGAGGCGTTGCCCGACAACGAGTTATGGGAGGGCTCGCAAACAGAAAAGGCCCGGAAACGGTAGTGTTCCCGAGCCCATCTTTTATTATGGGCGGCTTCTATTTCGTCCACATCCGCTCTTTGAACCCCTTGATTGCGGCAACCAGCTTCTGCTCGGCCGCGTCGGTGAGTTCCTTCTTTTCAGCGAGTTCCTTCCGCAAATCGGCGGCGGAGGCGTCGACGTGGGCGAGAAACTTCTCCTGAAACTCGGCGATCCGGTTGAGCGGAACGTCATCAATATAGCCCTTTGTGGCGGCATAGATGACCATGACCTGCTGCTCGACCGACATCGGCCGGTACTGAGGCTGCTTAAGCAACTCGACGAGCCGGGCACCGCGATCGAGCTGCTTCTGGGTCGCGGGATCTAGTTCGGTGCCGAGCTGCGCAAACGCTTCCAGTTCGCGATAGGCAGCAAGGTCGAGCCGGAGCGAGCCGGCGATCTTCTTCATCATCTTCGTCTGCGCGTTGCCACCCACGCGGCTCACGCTGATGCCGACGTTAATGGCCGGCCGCACGCCCGCGAAGAATAATTCAGGCTCAAGGTAGATCTGGCCGTCGGTGATGCTGATGACGTTGGTGGGAATGTACGCCGATACGTCGCCGTCCTGCGTTTCGATGATCGGCAACGCGGTCATGCTTCCGCCGCCTTGTTCTTTGCCGAGCTTCACGGCGCGTTCCAGCAAACGGCTGTGGAGATAGAATACGTCGCCCGGATAAGCCTCGCGACCGGGTGGGCGACGCAGCAGCAGTGACAACTGACGATACGCGGCGGCCTGCTTGGATAAATCGTCGTACACGCACAGCGTGTGCTCGCCCTTCCACATGAAGTATTCGGCCATGGCCGCGCCGGCGTAGGCGGCGATGTATTGCAGCGGGGCAGGGTCGGCGGCGCTGGCGATGATCACCGTGGTGTAATCCATCGCGCCGTGCTTCTTCAGTGTCTCAACGATCGAAGCGACGGTCGATTCCTTCTGGCCAATCGCGACGTAGAAACACTTAACGCCTTTGCCCTTTTGATTAATGATCGTGTCGATTGCGACGGCGGTTTTGCCGGTTTTGCGGTCGCCGATAATCAGCTCGCGCTGCCCGCGGCCGATGGGGATCATGCTGTCGACGGCCTTGATGCCGGTTTGCAGCGGTTCGTGCACGGGCTGCCGTTCGGCGATGCCGGGCGCGACGATGTCCATCTTGCGGGTTTCGCTCGAAGCAATCGCCGGCCCGCCGTCCAGCGGCTTTCCCAGCGGATTCACCACGCGGCCCAGCACGTTCGGGCCGACGGCCACTTCAAGCAGACGGCCGGTCGATTTGACGGTGTCGCCTTCTTTGATTCCCAGCGGGTTATCGAAAATAACCGCGCCGATGGCATCTTCTTCCAGGTTGAACACCTGCCCGATCGCGCCGTTCTGGAATTCCAGTAATTCGCCGGCCTGCGCATTGCGCAGACCGTACACGCGCGCGATGCCGTCGCCGACCTCGACGACCGTTCCGACTTCACTCACTTCAAGCTGCTGTTCGAACGATTCGATTTCGCGCTTCAGAACGCTGGTGATTTCTGCGACATTCAATGCCATTGCTTACTCCGTGATAGTAGTTGCCGAGAGCTGGATTCCTGCTGCCTTGAGTTCGATTAAACGCACGCCTTTGCTGGCAACCGGCAACCAGCAAACGGCAACACTTACTTTTTTGATGCGAGCATTTTATTTTTCAATGTTTCGAGCTGCTTTCGAATGCTCCCGTCAATCAATTGGTCTTTCACGCGGAAAATGATTCCGCCGATGATCGATTCGTCGACGTATTGGTGCACCACCGCGTCGCGCTTTAGCGCGGCGCTGATTTGCTTGCGCACCTGCTCAAGCTCGTCGCCGCTGAGTTTTTTCGCGACGGTGACATTGACTTCAACTTTACCAAGCTGCGCGTCGAGCATGTCGTCGTACGCATCGCACATCGGCCCGAGGCTGGCCATGCGACCCTTCTGCGACATGACCCCCATCGTGTTAAGCACCAGCGGATGCACGTGCCCGGCGAAGATTGATTTCAGGGCGCTCAGGCGTTTTCCATTGCCGATCGAAGGATCCTGCAGGAAGCGCCCGAAGGGTTTGTTTTCCAGCAGCACCTGACGAATATCCGTCAGTTCGGCACCGATCCTTTCGGCCACGCTTGCGCTGTTGGCGAGTTCCAGCAGCGACTTGGCATAAGCTGTCGCGGTAAGGTTTGATTGGGTTGTCTGCGCCATGCGCGACCCTCTTCAATTTCTGGCTAAGGTTTGCAATTGTTCCAGACTCGACTGCACCATCGCGCGCTGGTCGTCCTGGTTCACATTTCGGCGGAGAATTTTTTCGGCAACGCTGGTCGCCAGCGTGGCGGCGTAATCGTGCATTTCCGAAAGCGCGCCTTGCTTGGCCGCTTCCAGCTCAGTTGTGGCGCGGGCTTTCATCTCTTCGATCTCGGTTTGCGCCTGCATTTTGAGCTGCGCGCCGATGAATTCGGCGTCCTTCTGCGCCGCGGCGAGGCGCTGGCGCACTTCGGTGTCGGCGTTGGCGATCTGCTTTTTGTAGTTCTCGAGCGATGCCTGCGCGTCGCGGTGGGCGGCATCGGCCGATTCGAGGTCGCGGCGGATGCGGTCTTCGCGGTCGTTTAATCCCTTGAGAATCGGCCCCCACGCTTTTGCCCGCAGGACGAAAAACACGATGAAGAACACCAGGATGGCCGCAATCGATTGCGCGATCGTTCCGGCGAACGGCGTGGGCTTGGCGGCGTGCGGCGCCGATGCATGATCGGCGGCGGCGTGCTCCAGCGCATCGGGCGCTGCAAGCGCAAGCGCGGGCAACATGAACATTGCGATAAGGACAAGACGATTCATCTTTGCAGCTCCGCGAAAGATCGATCGAAAGTGAAAGTTCGGTCCGGCTGAAAATGCCGGACCGAACTTTGCCTCTATTTGATAACAACCAGAATGGTCACCACCAGCGCAATCAGACAAACACCTTCAACAAAGGCGGCAGTCAGAAGCATGGCGGTGGTAATCTTTCCGGCGGCTTCGGGCTGGCGGGCGATGGCTTCAACGGCGCTTCCGCCGATGCGACCGATGCCCAGCCCAGCGCCGATAATGGCCAGCCCCGCGCCGATGCCGGCGCCGGCATAGCCCCAGCCGGCGATGGGGGCTTTTTGCAGCGTCACTTGATCGTCCAATGGCACCTGCGCCGAGGCCGTGCTCGTGCCGGCAAAACCCGTAAACAGAATCGCGCAAACGATTCCCAACAATACACTCTTGCTCATCGCAAGCTCCTATCCGAGTCAGTCGGCCGCCCGAGGACGCGACCATTTTGCTGCCTGCGGCACACCAGGTGCCCAGTCGCCGAATAGTTCGGACTGACCGACAGCCGACCGCCTCAATCGATCGACCTCTCGCAAGCCAACTCACCCTCCGACGCACACGCGCGGAGGTAAAATATCAATGATGCCCGCCCGCACCGCGCGCGCCAGCCACGTATCCGTCGTGTTTTTCCTCATGGCCATGATCGTCCTCGTGGTGGATGAGCTGGCCGAGAAAGATGCACGTTAGAAACGTAAAGACGAACGCCTGAATTACCGAGACGACAATCTCAAGAAAGTAAATGCCGATCATCGCCACGAACGGCAGAATCGACATGCCGTAGCCGAGCGGTCCTAAGCCATCAACCATCATTTTGATGAACATCAGCATGACCGCCACGACCACGTGGCCGCCAGTCATGTTGGCGAAAAGTCGCATGGCCAAAGCGAATGGCTTGACGAACGTTCCGATGATCTCGACGGGAATAAGAATCGGCCAGATGTATGCCGGCGCGCCGCCGGTCAGGTGTTTCAAGTAGCCGATGGGGCTTCGAACAATCGCGGTGACGTTGACCAGAAGAAATGCAATCAGCGCCAGCGCCGCCGTTACAAAAATCGATTGCGTTGCCGTTCCGCCGTAGCCGTGGCCGTGGTTGAGGCCCAGCAGCCCGCCGGTGAGGTCTTTGAAGGGAATCAGTCCAAAAATGTTGCAGATAAGGATGAACCAGAAAAACGTCCAGAGGATGGGCGTGAAGCGGTCGGTGTCCTTGCCCAACACCGGGCGAAATATGTCGTTGCGCAGGTATACGCAAATAGTTTCAACCAGATTGGCCCAGATGCCTTGCGTGCGAAAATCGGCCAGCGAGCGCTGGTTGCCGGTGCGAATGCGCGCCGCTGCCGCAGTCAGGCCGATGATGGCGACGACGCCGCTTACGATCAACATCAGCGTGACGTTGCTCAGCAGCCAAAAATTGTCATTAAGCTTGATGATCGGCTGATCGATCACGTGCTCAAGCGGGTTATCCGACGCCGCCAGCATCGAAGAGATTTGTAAAATCGAATCCATGAATTCTTCCGCCAATTGCGTTGCGGTTCCAGATCACCTTTAGACTAATAACCGCCGGATTAGTATCGTCATAGCCGTGGTTTCAATCGCCAGCAGCAACACGTAGTGTCCGGCGACGGTTAGCGCGCACAGCGCCGGCGACATTCCATACAGTTTGATCAGCACAATCACGCCGATCAGGCAAAGCAGCATTCGCACCAGCATGGCCGCCGTCCACGCCGCAACGATGTTGTGTGCACCGGCGGATAGCAGCGTGCGAAGCGGTACCAACCCCGCCAACATCGCTGCCAACGCCAACCCGATGCTTGCAAAAACTTCATTTCGAGCGGCACCCACATGGGTCGTCCACCTCGGCGCCAACGTCCATCCAACCACCGCCGCCGCCAGCGATGCCAGTACGAGCATTCCGCCGATGCGGATGAGCCACACTGCAAGCGTTGGCGGTTCGCTGAGCGGGTTATTCATTAGCGCTCACCGTTCTTCATCACGCGGCGGATAAGTCGCACCATCGCGCCGACCATGCCGAAAACCATCAATCCCAGCATGATCCACGGCTTGGTGTCGAACCGCGAATCAAGCCACAGACCCAACACAATCGCGACGACGATGATCCCACCAAACTCAATGCCCGACGTAGCCAGCCTTGCCGCCGAACTGGCCGGCTTACCCATGCCGTACTCCTCTCGGAGTCGGTTGACCTCTTTGGCATCGGGCCCGCCGGGCTTTTTTGAGTCTTCGGACATTCTTTAAAAAAAAGCTTCGACTTTCGACCGACATTGTGAAATTATGCACGAAGTCGTTGCCGCGTCAATATTCGTCTCCCGCCGCCAGTCACAGCGCGGCAGAAGGTAGTGGGAGTTGGCAGGATGGTCAAGAAACGTTGCGAATTCGGATTTCGAATTTCGGATTGATGGTGTGAAACGGGGGGTGTTCAATCCACAATCTGAAATCCGCAGTCCGCAATCGACGCACGCCGGTCATCGCGTAGACTCGCGAAATGCCCCGAGACCGCCTGGTTCTGATCCTATGCCTGCTTTTCGTGACGGCGGCGTTCCTGCTGGGCGTCAATTGGGGACTGCCCAGCCGCAAGGTCGATCCATTTCTTTTCGGCGATCGCACGCCGTGGACCGGCGCGCAAATCATGCAGCTTATCGGCGATCGCGACGACGCGACTTCCATCGGCGCCGACGTCGATCGCAATCCACTCACGTTGTCCACGCAACCCGTCCTGCTGAACGACACCGACCCCAAGCGCGCTGAAATCGTCCGCCGATACCGGCTTTATTCCTATCAGCCCGACGAAATGATCACCTTCATGGCACTGGCCGGCATGAAGCCGGGGCATTTGCGGCTTGACCCAAAGCTCTACCAATACGGCGGGCTGTGGATTTATCCCGTCGGCGCGATCCTCGGCGCGGGATCGGTCGTCGGTCTGATCGATCTGAAAACCGACCTCAGTTACTACCTCGATCACCCTGAAGCGTTTGCACGATTTTATATTGCCGCGCGTTTGTACTCTGCAATGTTCGGAATCGTCGGCGCTTGGGTGGTCTGGTGGATCGTGAAGCGCCTGACGGAATCCGCAGCCGCTTGCGCCTTCGCGGTAATTGCGTATTCGATGCTGCCCGCCGTCATCAACATGGCACACGAAGCCAAGCCGCATCTGCCCGGCGCGGTGCTGATGCTGTTGGCGGTAATCGCCGCAACAAAGTTCATTGAGACCGGATCAAAAAAGTGGTGGATCGCCGCCGGCGCTTTGTGCGGCGCATCGGTGGGGATGATCCTTTCGGCGGCGCCGATCTTTATCATTCTGCCGATCATGGTTCTGCTGCGTCCGATGAATTGGCGGGATCGCGTGATCACCTTGATTGCCGCCGGAGTGATTGGGGTTGATGTTTACGCCGCGACGAATCCGTATGTCGTCAAACACTTGGTCGCGTGGAACGCCGCCGAGAACCCGCTGCGATCGAATCTGGCCAACAGCGGGGCGATGTATTCGGCGGGGCTCTCCTTGCAATCGGTCGCCGATGCTTCGCGGTTGCTTGGTTATGCAGCGACGTGGCCGGTGATTGCGTTGGGGCTTCTCGGTGGCGTCGTTTTGTGTTTGAGGCCAAAGCCGCAAACGACGTTGCTTGATTCACCGCGGGAACCCTCACCCCGGCCCTCTTCCGGGGTACCGGGAGGGGGAGCCAGCGTTCTCCTATTTGCGCCATCCTTGATCATCCTTGCCCAGTTCACACTACTCGCGGCGGGGAAGCCTGGGGAGTACGCGCGGTTTGCGTTGTTTCCATCGATCGTCCTATTGATTTTCGCGGTCGCCGGTATTGCGCGAATCGTTCGACATCGTTTTACATCGACGATGCTTCTAACCACCCTCGCAGGCGCGACGATAACTCATGGCATCTCCTACGACTGGCACTTTTTGCTAGATGCGAAAGAACGATCGACGCGAATGATCGTCGCGGAACGAATTGAATCGGCGCGGCGGCTGGGGGCGCGCTCGGTCGGCTTGCACGCCGAGCCTGCGCCGTACGCGGCGGCGCCGATGAACTTGTGGGATTGGGAAATCTGGTACTCGCCCAAGCGGCCGTCGCGCGGAAGCGTGGCCTGCGATGTTTGGATTGAGGCCGTCGACGAATACCCGATCGCCGCCTGGAGTGGGTCGGCGCTCCCCGCCGATGCGCCGATTCTTTTGCAGTGGATTCATCCAAAATTGCTGTCGACGCCGATCAGTTGGGCTGCAAAACCGTTCTCCGTTTCTGGTCGACACGCATTGTTTGACAAAAGCCCTGAGATTGACGGGCCGTCATGATTCTTCCGCTATAGCCACTTGGCGGCTGAAATTGATGCGACGCCGCACTATGATGCGTTCATGGACGGCGTCATCACCGCAATCGTGGCATTTCTTCTCGCATGCCTCATCTGGCCGCATTTGGTCAAAAACCGCTCGCAGTATTACGCCGCGTTTGCGTTTGTGTTGCTCACGCTGCTCATTCAAACGCTGGCGATCATGTTTTCAGGCACATCGGCAGGGCCGAAGCTGGCAGTGTTCGGCGGGGTGGTGACGGGCGTTTCGGTCATTATGGCGCTGGTGATGTGCGTCGCGTGCGCCGGCGGAATGACCGTGCGCGAGATTGGTAAAGAGGTAAAAGGCGCTTACGAGGTCATTCGACGCGGCGAAACTGAAAAAGAAGTGATTATCCCCCTCCGGGGCCAAAGGTCGGCGTCCACCTCCGCACCTACGATGGAAAAGCCCCCGCCGTCGCGCATTGAGTTGGAGGCCGATGGCACGGACAAACCCGCGACGTAACAGGTTGGCTGGTCGCTGCGGTTCGCAAAGTGCGGTCATCGTGCCCGCCCTGACATTCCACACCGACGTTGTTGGCACGATTCGATTGATGCAATTACAATCCCGCCGCGCGGTTGCACCGTTGACGAAGCACTGGTTAGGAGCGTGAATGGAGTTGGGAACTTTACTCGCCGCCGTCGAGGTTGGCTCATATATCAGCATCTGGAAGGCGCTGGCGGCGCTGGTGGTGCTCCTGATCTGGGCGCGATTGCTCACATGGGCGGATAAGGACGCCGAACGCTCCCACCTGCCTCGGGTAGCGCTCAACACAGGAATGTTACTGGCGATGGTACTGGGGACCATCCTGTTCTTCATGCTGCCCGGCTTCGGCGTCGCGTGGGCGGTATTAGTGGTGCTGGGCGCGATCAGCTTCGCCGTCTACCTCGCGTTGCGGAATCAGAAGGTGGGTCTGGCCGATTTGGGCGACGAACTCCAATCGTTTGTTTCCGCGCCGTTTGCCCGGTTCTCCAAAGACAAGAGTAAATTGGACGCCGGCCCAGGCGAAGTGGTGATGTTCAACCACAAAGGCGCGCCGGTGATGACGCCGGATACCGAGTCGCCCGAGCTTCCCGGCTTCACCGCGCTGCAACGCCTGCTGGCCGGGCCGCTGAAAGCCGGGGCCGATCAGGTGGACTTAGTTGCCGCCGACAGCGCCACGCAGGTTCGCTATTTGGTCGATGGCATGCCGTATAACGGTACCCCCCTCGACCGCGCCTCCGGCGCCGCCGCGGTGACATTTGCCAAACAGCTTGCCAATCTGGACGTCGGGGACAAGCGCCGGCCCCAAACCGGCGCGATCAAAGCGCAGGTCGACGGCAACAAAAAGGAACTTCAAATTACCAGTGCCGGCAGCAAGGCCGGCGAGTCGTTGCGGATTGTGGTCGATCCGAAAAGCCGGCACGACTTCATGGTCGAAACGCTCGGCTACACGGAAGATCAACAGCAGGCGATCGACGCGCTGATTCGCGACCCCGGCGGCGTGGTGCTGCTTTCGTCACCGAAGGGTCAGGGGCTGACCTCGCTGCTTTACGGCATGGTTCGAAGGCACGATGCGTTCCTCACCAATATCGCGACGGTGGAGAAGGAAAAACTTCTTGACCTCGAAGGCATCACTCAAAACGTCATCCCCACCCCGGCCGGTCCGGCGGAGGAACTTAAAACCGTCGACTGGGTCGTCAGCCAGCAACCCGACGTGCTCATGATCCCGCAGGTGGAAAACCCACGGTCGGCGGTCGCGCTGATCCAGCACTCTGCCAACGGGCGCCGGGCCTACGTGGGCGTTCGCGCGACCAGCGCATTCGACGCGATCAACCAGTGGCGTAAGGCCGTCGGCGATGACAAATCGGCCATGAAGCAATTGCGCTTTGTCATCAACGAACGCGTCGTCCGCCGACTTTGCAACGCCTGCAAAGTGAGTTATACGCCCGACCCTGAAACCTTGCGGAAGATGAACATGTCGCCCGAAAAGGTCGGCAAATTGTATCAGGCCCGCACGCAGCCGCTGCGCGACCAGCGCGGCAACCCGATCGTCTGCAACTTCTGCAATGACTTAAGGTTCAAAGGCCGCATCGGCGTGTTTGAAATGTTTTCAGTAGATGACGAAGTGCGCCAGGTCATCCTGGCCGGCGGGAGCGGGTCGCAGTTGAAGAATCTGTTCCGCAAGCAAAAGGCGAGATACTTACAGGAGCAGGCGTTGCTGCTGGTGGAGCAAGGCGAAACCAGCGTGCAGGAAGTGCTGCGGGTGCTGCGCATCGGCGATGACAAACCCGCCGCCGGCAAGAGCGCGTCGTAACTGAGGATGACCTAGCCGCGGTTTGAATCGCCGCGGCGTGACGTTACCGGAATTGCCATGATCTTATCCGTTCTTATTATCCTGCTGGCCGGTGTGATTGCGTACTTCCATTACATCCAGGGATTTTTCAGCGCCACCATCTCGACTATATGCGCTGTATTCGCGGCGCTGCTGGCGTTCGGCTACCACGAGACGGTCGTCGAATCATTCCTGGGCGGCATGGCGGCAGATTACGCGCATGGAATGGCCCTGGTTGTTCTCTTCGCTGTTATCTATACCGGGTTGCGCTTGTTGTTCGACGGCTTCATTCCGGGCAACATTCGCCTGCCGCTGTACCTCGATCGTGTCGGGGCGGCGGTCATGGGAATTATCAGCGCTTTGTTTGCCACGGGCGTGTTTGCCGTCGCGGCCCAGTTGCTGCCGTTCGGGCCGTCGGTCGCGGGCTATGCGCGGTTCCCGATCGACTCCTCACGTGAGGTGGTGGTGAATTTCCCCGGCCAAAAGGGCGCGGACAAGCGCGCCCACGGCGAACTGATTGATGAAACGTTCGAAGACAGCAAAAAGAAGTCACTGGTCATCCCCGTCGACGACATGCTGGTGAACTTTGCCGACAAGCTCAGCAGCCGCGGCTCGCTGGCGGGCGCTCGACCGTTGAACAGCGTTCACCCGGATTATCTCACCGAACTGTTCGGCCAGCGGCTGGGCATTCAAGTGGGTGCCAAACGCGTCGCCTACAACGCCGGCGGGGCCAACCAGGTTTCGCTGGCCGGCCTGTATCGCATTCGGGAGGCCGCGCAAATTCAGGGTGAGAGTGAGCAGATCAAGGATCGCACCCTCAAGCCGACGATCAGCGTTTCGGGCGATAACGATATGCTGCTGATCGTCCGCACGAAGATCGACCCCAACTCCGCCGGCGACAATCGCGATAAGCGGTTTCGCTTCAGCCTCGGTTCGGTGCGGCTGATGTCCGGCGGAAGTAACTGGTATCCGATCGGCACGCTGGAAGATTCGGGCATCGTGTTCTCCACCCGCCTGGATGATTTCCTGATCATGCCGCCGGAAAAGGAAATGGTTGATCTGGTTTTCCGCGTCGAGCCGAATGCCGTACTTCGCGATCCGGCGGCGCTGAAGTCGGGCCAGCCGCAGTTAAAGCCGGGGTCGTTCGTTGAAGTGAAGCGCATGGGCCGATTGGATGTGAGCGAGCAGCCCATCGCCGGCCCGCCGCCGCGTAATGCGAAGGTTGGGCTGCAGTGGAAGAAGGTTGTGCTGGATAAGAAGCCCGGCTCGATTAACGTCGATGCCGACGACGCGCCACTGGAAGTCACCCGCGCCGCCGTGAATGATTTGCTGTTCACCGGCATTAACGTCGGCCGCGGCGATGCCGAGGCGCAGGTGGATATCACCGGCGGCAAGGTGACTGTTTCTGACCGCAAGCTCAAAGCCTTCAATATTGACGGCACGGTAAGCGTTCAGCGCCTGGCCGGAACTCCCGAATATTCGCTAAAACAGCTCTTCACGCCCGCCGGCAAAAAAATCGTGCAGATCACCGCCGCCCCAAAAGGCGATGCATGGAAATGGGCTGACGTTGCCAAATACGAACTGGAAGATTCCGCCGGCGGCAAGCACAAGCCGATTGGCGCGTTTGCCAAGGTGGTGGTCGGCACCAGCAACCACTTTTTAGGCGCGTTCGACGCTGATAAGGGCGTAACCGATATTCCTCAAATCGACGGTCGTCCGCTCGATATCTACCTCGCATTTGCAGTTCCGCCGGGCGTGCAAGTTACGGGGCTGAAGTTCAATGGGAAATTGATCGGCAGCTTGAACACGGAAGTGAAATAAGGAAAAACGATTGACGATTAACCAATGAACCCGTGATCCCAACGTTAATCTTCAATCGTCAATCGTTACTCCGTCGAACTGCGCTAAAGATTTCGACGCCCAATGCCAGGTAGACCGGCAAATACTCCGCCAGCGCCCACCCTGCGGGCAGTCGCCAGACTGGTTCACGTAATAGTTGATACGACAACACGCTGGTGGCCGCCCACACCAGCATCGTCCAGCCGCGCGAACGTTGGAGCAGCGGGACGACCGCCAATCCCCACAGCAGATACCACGGATAAACCACCGGCGCGAGAAGAAGCGGAACGAGCAAGAGCCAGTACGCCGCATCCGCCACCGGCAGCTTTTTTCGCAGCGACAGGTATAGCGTCGCGACAAACCCCAGTGCGCCGATGAGCCGCGCGGTCTGCTTGGCGGTCTCAAGGCTCCCACCGTCGCCGCCGCGGAACGGGGCGGTGATGAGTTCGTAAACCGATCCGTTCGCCTCCCACGAAGCAGAGTAAACCTGAACCGTTTCATACCACCCGCGGAAGTTGGCAGGCGAAAAGAGCAGCGGGGCGTAGACGATCGCAATGGCTACGCAGAATACGATGATTGCCGCACTCCCCCTCCT
>CAZXLA010000054.1:0-19604 GCA_964641895.1 uncultured Tepidisphaeraceae bacterium | reverse complement strand
GCCAACACCGATCGCTATTGCGGCAAGGAATTGGTGCTGATGCCGTACCAGACCTGTCCCGAGCACCGCCATCCGCCCGTGCCGCAGGTGGACGGCCGCACCGATCCGGGAAAGATGGAGACATTCCGATGCCGTCGCGGCACGGTGTATCTGCACGTCGAAGGTCCGGCGACGCCGACGCCCGAGGCCGCGCCGCCGGCAGGAAGCGAATCGGCGTACACGGCGCGGCACGAGGTCGTGTTGCGTCCGGGCGATCAGCACACGATCCCGTCGAACATCTTGCACTGGTTTCAGGCGGGCAGCGAAGGGGCCATCATCACCGAATTCTCCAGCACCAGCCGTGACGAGCTTGACGTGTTTACCGATCGGCGAATCAACCGGATGGCCGGCAAAGACCAGGCAACAATCTGAATCGCGTGCCGAACACAGCAACGCTGTAACGATCTCAACAAGGCTCACATAGCCGATTCTCATCCGGAGGAACTCAAACCAAGGAGCCAGTGGTACCTGGGTTTTGCCGATTGATTCAGCCGCCGGGCGTTCTTAGGATGAGTGCGTGATGCTCGTCTTGGCGCAACAAACGGTGATGCCCATCTGGGTTTGGTCGCTGGTGCTGATGGCCATTCTCGGGGCGGCGATATTGGTCATCGCGTGGGTTCGGAGGCGGAGCACGCGCGGCGCGGACACGTCGCCGCAGAATTTCACGCTGTCGGACCTGCGGCAGATGCGCGAGAGTGGGCAGATTGATGACGAGCAGTTTCAGAAACTCCGCGACGCGATTATTGGTGTATCCAAGCGTTGATTCTGTCGTCCGTCGGCCGGGTGTTGGCGATGAGGCTGTTTTAGTGCGGTAATGCTGTTAGTCTTTATGTTCTCGGACTTTGCAGCTTATCCGGACCGTCGCGAGAACTTTTTTAGCTTGGTCGGCTACACTCTTTTGGTTATTCATTGCCCACTGCGCCGGGCGTGTGGATCGTTCATCAAGTCCATGCCTGTCGCGGATCGATAATCTCTGGAGGCGTAAGCGGGTTAGAGCGTCTACTTCCCGCAGCCTCCGGTGGTCGTAACCGGGTGATTTTTCACCCGGCGAATCCCACGCTTTTCCGGCACGGAGGTCGGAGCGGCGAGGAGAAAAAGGCAAGTTCATCAATGGCTAACACCAATCGGCCCGGCAACGGTGGAAATTTCGGCGGCCCCGGCGGCATCGGCGGGGGCATGGGCGGCGGAGGCTTAGGGGGCGGAATGGGCAGTGGGGGAATGGGCGGTGGAATGGGCGGCGGAAGTCTCGGTGGAAATCTCGGCGGGGGAATTCCTCCGTACGGCTCCAACGTGCCCCCATCACAACCGCCGGGCGTCAATCAACCCCCCGGCGGAGGCTTTCGTGGCCGCCGGCTGACGACCTGTTCATTCTGCGGAAAGAGCTCACGCGACGTCGGCCCGATGGTTGAAGGCCCTGCAGATGTTTATATCTGCTCCAACTGCGTCGATCTCGCGCACAACATCATCCGGCAGGAAAAGCGCAAGATGAGCGCCAGCCAGCCGTTGTTCAACACCATCCCGGCCCCGCGGACGATCAAAGAATTTTTAGATGCCTATGTGGTTGGGCAGGACCGCGCCAAGCGCAATCTTTCCGTCGCGGTTCACAATCATTACAAACGATTAACCACCAATGACCCCACGCACGAAAACGCCAACAAAGGTGGCGACGTCGAGATCGATAAAAGCAACGTGCTTCTGATCGGCCCCACCGGCAGCGGCAAGACGCTGCTGGCTCGTACGCTAGCCAAGGTTCTCAACGTGCCGTTCGCCATCGGCGACGCCACCACGCTGACCGAAGCGGGTTATGTGGGTGAAGACGTCGAGAACATTCTTTTGCGGCTTCTACAGGCGGCGGATTACGATCTGGAAGCCGCGCAGCGCGGCATTATTTACGTCGACGAAATCGACAAAATCGGCAAAACGCAGAACAACGTGAGCATCACCCGCGACGTGAGCGGCGAAGGCGTGCAGCAGGCATTGCTGAAGATGCTCGAAGGCACGATCGCCAACATCCCGCCGCAGGGTGGGCGAAAGCATCCCGAGCAGCAATACATTCAGATGGATACGAGCCAGATCCTGTTCATCTGCGGCGGAACCTTCGTCGGTCTGGAAGACATCATCCGCAAGCGTCTGGGTAAACGGCAGATCGGCTTCGGCTCAGAAAGCAGCGAAATCATCGGCGACGAACACGAACGCGCCGCGTTGCTGGCACAAGTGCAGCCGGAAGACTTAGTCGAATACGGCATGATCCCCGAATTCGTAGGCCGTCTTCCAATCTTCGCGCCGCTGGAACCTCTGGATGTTTCGACGCTGGTGAACATCCTCACCGAGCCCAAGAACGCCATCGTGAAGCAGTACCAGAAATTCTTCCGGCTGGAAGGCGCTGATCTGGAGTTCACGCCCGGTGCGCTGCGGCAGATCGCCAAACGCGCGCTGAAGCGTGAAACAGGTGCCCGCGCACTTCGCGCGGTGTGCGAAGAGATCATGCTCGAGGTGATGTACCAACTGCCGGATCAACCCGCCGGCGGGAAATATGTGATCGATGAAGAAGTGGTCACTTCAAGAAGGAAGCTTTTCGGCCCGACGCAGCCGATCGAGCAGCGCAAGAGCGCGTGATCGATGGGCTGGCGGAGGTTAGTTCACAGTGGTGAAGAGAGCCGTCAAAAAGACCAGCAAGCGCCGAACGGTCGCTGCTACAAAGCGGCGTTCGTCGGCGCGCCAGTTGCCCGATGGGGTTCGACCGGGAAATCCTGCTGCGCTGGAGCGGTGGATGAAGCTGGCGTTCGCACGCGCAATACGCGCCACGCCTCGCGAGCGGGCGCAAGCGGACGCGGAGATTGAACTGGTCATTCGGTCGATGAATGAGGATCGTGTTCGCGATGGGATGAGGAAGCTGACTGATGATTGAATCGGTCATTCTCGATTCCGGGCCACTGGGAAAGCTTGCTCACCCCAATCCAAGCGACCAGACTCAGCTGCGGCTCGCGGCGTTGAAGCGGGCCTACAAGCATGTCATCATTGTTGAAATCGTCGATTACGAGCTTCGACGAAATTTTCTGTTGCACGGATTCACACAGTCGATTGCTGCGCTTGATCAGTTAACCCTTGCGCTACCATACATGCCGCTCAATACTCAGTCTTTGCGGTTGGCCGCATCAATGTGGGCAGACGTGCGCCGCCGCGGCCGACCCATGGCCGGTGACCGCGCGATCGACCTTGATGTTATTCTCGCCGCGCAGGCCAAGCTTGCCAACGCAGCCGTGGCGACTAGCAATGCAACGCATATCAGACAACTCGCAGTGGTAGTCGACTGGGACGCTATTCCGACGGCGTAACCCGCTCAAACAGCCTCACCCTTTCTTTGTTTTTCTTCAGCACCAGTCTGTAGCCAACCGTTACACCATCCAGGAACGCCTGAGTATAGGAATGCCGCGCCAGCAGCAGCATCTGTGGTTTGTACGCTTCGATAATCTGGCCGAGTCGTTCTTCGGTGAAGTCGCGCTGCAGACGCTTGAGCGACAGCACCGCGGTTTCGGGGGGAACGAGCAATCCGGCTTTGTGGACGATGTGGGGGTCATCGCTGATGACCCATAGGGTTTGGGATTTGCGCTTAGCAAGTTCGGCGAGCACTTCGGCATCCAAGAGGTCTTCGCGCGTTCTTCCGAGGGTGGTCAGTGCATATACGAGGCTCGCTGCGCCGTAACCGAGCGCGATGGTGAGCATGACCCTGGCGATTTGTTGCGATTTGTTCCGCAGAGCCCCAAGCGGGTTGTCGGCGCGATTCTGCAAATTGAAAATTGCCGCCGTCGCGACGGCCGTCATGACGGCGGCGGGGATGCTGAACATCACCCGGTGGTGGCCCCACAGCGGGTTGGCTTGCGATAGCACGAGAATGCTCGTCGCCATCCACAGTACCATCGGCAGTAACCGCCTGAAGTTGTCCTTACCGGCGAGAATCATCGTGCTGAAAAACGCTAGCATGAGGGGGCCGTCTTCAAGAAAGCGCATCAGAATCGATCGCAGCGACGCCATTTGCGTGTCGTCGGTCGCTAAACCGGATTTCAAGTGCGTGAGAATGAGCTGGTGCTGCCATGATTGGTATTCGAAGGGTGCGATGTATAGCGTGATCACTGCAAAACCAACGAACACCAGTGCCACATCGCAGATGATCCGCGACTTACGCCGTGGCGTAAGCCGCGGATCATCACGGTTGGTTGGTAGCAATGTTAAGAGCGCCATCGGCGCAAGGATGAAGGTGAACAGCTTGATCTGCATGCTGCACGCAAACACCGCTCCACACACGAACATCACGATCCACCGAAAACGCCATCGCCGCGACGCGATCATCAGCCACACGCTCAGCAGCGCCACCGAGATCGCCGGCAGGCCGATCATGACCGCCATGCTCAGCTTCGGATAACTTCGCGCCGCCACGAGCAGCAGCACCGCCATCAACCCCGCCGCCGGTGTGCGACCGATCCATGTGGCGATCCGTCCGACGCTGGCCAGCCCGATGCAAGTGATGATTACAACTAAGGATCGCGCCGCAGCGTCGCTCGGCCCGAACACCCGTCGCCAGCCGACGAGCAGATAAGTGAACAGCGGCGGCTGGTCCGACCATATTTCGCCGTAGAGGTGAAAGCCTCGCTCCACGAGCGCGGCTTTCATAATGTTAAAGCCTTCGTCGCGATCGAGCCGGGCCAGATCGGGCATCGACCAGACCCACAGCAGCCCGACGACGAGGCAACCCGCGGCAAAAAGAAGATCGGGGTATCGTTTGACCAATCCCCAGCGAGTATCGGCGTGGCACACGCGGCGTGCAAACGGTGCTCGGCCGCGTTTCCGATGAAATCACATCGCTTCTAAAGTCCGATAACGCGAATTTCCTTGCCACAAGCGCGTTTGAATTGCACCTCTGTTCTACGCGCCGTCATCGGTGCGAGCCAGATATGATTGGAAGCATCAACAACAATTCGTTCGCGTTACAAAACCAGCGACTGCTGCGGCTGAACCAGCTCGGCCAGCAGCGTTCCCTCGAACGCCTCGCCACAGGCCGGCGCATCAACCGCGGGGCCGATGATCCCGCCGGGCTGATTGCCAGTGAATCGCTTTCGGCCACGCTGGCGGCGCTTGAAGCAGAAGTGATTTCCAATGAGCGCCAGCAGAATATCGCCTCGACCGCCGATGCGGCGCTGGGCGAAGTGTCTTCGCTCTTGACCGAAGCCAGGCGCCTCACGGTCGCCAACGCCGACGGCACGCTTTCGGATGCAGAACGTCAGGCGAATCAGGCACAGATCGATTCAATTGTGGCCAGCGTCGACCGCGTGAGCAACACCACGCAGTTCAACGGCAAGAAGCTGCTCGACGGCACGCTCACGCTCAAGGTTACAGGCGCAAGCCAGGCGGTGACGCGTGTCAGCAGCGGTACCATCGGCGCGACGACAATCGACGGCGAAAACGTTTCATTAAACGACTTAAAAACAGGCGGTGATCTGGCCGCAAACAGTAACCGCAGCGAAGACAGCGCCGCGGTGGTCGATCAGGCGATTAAAGACGTGGCGATGCTGCGCGCCAAAGTCGGGGCGTTTCAAACCAACGTGCTCGATACGCGCATCAACGCCCTCCGCGTGGCGACGGAAAATCTCAGCGCCGCGCGATCGATCATCCGCGACACCGATTACGCCGCCGAAACCGCCCAGCGGTTCCGCGTCACGTTTCTGGCGGCGGCGGGCGTTTCCACGTTTCGGTCGGCATTCCAAAGCCAACGACGCATCCTGTCCCTGCTCGGTTGACCGGTTCGCCGCAAAGCAGAACGATGGTTGGCGCTACACGGCACACACTGCCACGCGGAAAATACGCGGTGCCGGAAAATTGCATCGACGCATGGAAATTCGATCCTGTCGGAATTGTCGCAAGTAGTTGACGACATTTCGCTTCAAGTGGTCCAATAATCGACGATAAAACGTTGTGCAACGGTTGCTTCAGTTGTCGTACTTGAGAGGCACACCATGAACAGACCCGCCGCTCGCTTGTGGGCAGGAGTGTTGGTTCTGGGGGCCGTTTCCATTCTTTCCGCCGGACCGGTTCGGCTTTCGATTGAACCGCCCGACCCTCTGCAATCCCGGCGGGCGCAACCCGTGCCGGAGCGATCGCGCGTCGAGCCGCTTCACGATGCCGGTCACTCCGCCGACCAGGCATTCGACGCGGCGTACACGCTTCTGCGCGGAAGCACGCTGGTTGGGGTCGACCGCGCGGCCGATGAATTTGCGACGATGCATTCGCGCCGCGCCACGCTCGCCATCCCCTTGCCGCCGGCGGTTTTGCCGGCGGGGGCCATGCTGGGCGTGGTTGCAATCGCCGCCATTCTCCGCAAGCATCGCCGAAAATGAGCAGACTCAAATTGATCCAGGCGGGCGTGGGTGGGCACGGCAAAGGCTGGGCGACGGCCACGGTCCCTTCGTCGTCTGATTTTGAGCATGTGGCGATCGTCGACGTGAACCGCGCGGTGCTGGATGAAGTGGGCGGGAAGATCGGCCTCGCCCATGACCGCCGGTTTACTGAACTTTCGCACGCGCTGGCGGCGGTACAGGCCGATGCGCTGCTGACCGTCACCCCGCCGACGGCGCATCTGGAGCACGCGAAGCTTGCCTTTGCCGCCGGGTTGCATGTGATGACCGAAAAGCCGATTGCCGACACGATTGAGTCGGCCAAAGAAATGCTGCGCCTCGCCGATTCCGCCGGCCGGCAGTTGGTGGTGGCGCAGAACTATCGCTATGCCGCCGCGCCGCATCGCATTCGCGCGCTGATTGATCAGCAGCGGGTCGGCGCGCTGGGCCATGGGCACATCGACTTCTACATTCCCGCCGACTTTACTGGATCGTTTCGTGAGCCGATGCGCCACGTGCTTCTTGTGGACATGGCCATTCATCATCTTGACCTGCTCCGCTACATCACCAGGCGGAACGTCGTCGAGGTGTTCGCCCAAACCTTTCGCCCGCAATGGAGCTGGTACGCGCACAACCCTGGTTTGAAAATGATCCTGAAACTGGAAGGCGATGTGCACTTCAGCTACAGCGGCGATTGGTCGGCCCGCGGGCGCAACACCGGGTGGAGTGGCGATTGGCGGGTGCAATGCGAGCAAGGTTCGATCCATTGGAATTTTGACAAGGTAACCGTGGCGCGCAGCTCGCGCGGGTTTAAGGAAGATACGATGATTGAAGAAGTCCCGCTTCAGCCGATCGACCTCGAAGGCCAGCCCGGCCTGCTCAAAACGTTTGCCACAGCCATCCGATCCAACCAGCCCGCCCCCACCAGCGGCCGCGATAACATTCAATCATTTGGCGCGGTGATGGCGGCGGTGAAGAGTGCGGAGACGGGCAAGATCGTCAACGTGAACGCACTTATCGCTAAGAGGTAACGATTGACGATTGACGATTGACCGGGCAAGTTCTTCTTAATCGTCAATCGTCAATCGTTACGAACGGGACCGTTTGCCGTTACACTGAAAACGTGATGTCGCCCCAGTTACCGATGTACCTCGTCTCAGTCGCTGGTCCGCCGATCGGGCCGTTTGTGCTCGATTCAACGAAGATCGCCGCCATGCGCCTCGGGCGTAACGAGCAGTGCGAGCTGCCGCTGCCGCTGCGCGAAGATCGCGTATCGCGGTTCCACGCGCGGCTGGACTTTGACGGCGCGCGCTGGCGACTGACCGATTTGGGCAGCCGGTGGGGCACCTACATCAACGGCTGCCGACTCGCCGCCGAGCAGGATCTGCCGCTGGGTGACGGCGACCTGGTGCGCATCTCGCCGTGGACTTTCATGTTCAGCGCCACGCCCACCCGCGCCGACAGCGTACAGCCCGACGACGGCATGCCCACGATTGTTCGCAACGTGCCTGATGCGCGGTTAATTGACGAACAACTCGGCGTTCTATTGGAGAGTACCGCTGCCATTCACGGGGCCAATGATGAGAAGAACCTGGCGGAACTGCTCGTCGACGCAGCCCTGCGCGGCACGGGCATGACCAACGCCGCCGTGCTGCGGCCGGTTGATAACGCCGGGCGCGTGCAGATTGTCGCGTCAAGCTCCACCAACAAGCCGGGAGCTTTAGCCCCGGATGGCTCCCCGGATGCCGCGCCCCGATTCAGCCGATCACTTTTAAACGCCGCCAGCACCGGGCAGGTTGCCGAGCTGCAGGCCGGTGCATCGGATATTGCCCAGAGCATCGTGATGATGAACATCAGCGCGGCGCTGTGTGTGCCGATCATTCTGGGCGCACGCGGCGACGGCAGCGGCACGATCGCCGTCTATCTCTACCTCGACAGCCGCGGCCACGGTGCCAGCAAGCCTCGGCCTAACGCGACGCAGTTCTGTGTGGCGCTGGGGCGCATGGCGGGGTTGGCGCTGGCGAATCTGAAGCGCATCGAAATCGAGCGGCGGCAGGTGATGCTCGAAGCCGAACTCAACGCCGCCGCCACCACGCAAAAGTGGATCCTGCCAACCCGTCATCAGATGATCGACGCGATCGAGTGCGTGGGTGAATCGCGCCCGGGCCGATACGTGGGAGGCGATTTTTTTGACATTATTGATTTGGGCGAAGGGAAAGTAGCCGTGGCGCTGGGCGACGTGACCGGCAAAGGCGTCGCCGCCGGCGTGCTCATGACTGCCACGCAGGGCTATTTGCACGCCTGTCTGCGCGAGCACGGTGACGTGCAGCGTGCGGTGCTGGCGGTCAACAAATTCGTGGCGTCGCGAACGCCCGACGAACGCTTTGTCACCGCGTGGGTGGGCGTGCTCGATTTTCGCAATCGCACGGCCCATTATATCGATGCCGGCCACGGCTACGCCATGCTGCATTCCGCCGGCGAAGCGTGCAATCCGCTCCGCGGCGGGGATGGGATTCCGATCGGCGTATTTGCCGATTTCAAATATCAAGCCGTCACGGCGGAGCTGCCCGAATCGGGGCGTGTGTTGATTGTGAGCGATGGATTGGTGGAACAGAATGGTCTGGTCCAGGATGAAACCGGAGCGTTACTGCAGGACCAATTCGGCCTCGAGCGCGTCTGCAGCGCGCTGGAGAAGTCCAATCCCGCCGCCGACATCGTCGCCGACCTTTTCGCCGCCGTCATCCACCACGCCGGCACGAATCTACTGGCCGACGACGCAACGGCGGTACTGGTAAAGTGGTGACGCGCGAGGTGTCGGCATAGCTTTCGGCTCACTGGGGCTGCGGGCGAGTTCAGTACAAATCATCATGCGTGCCGTCTTCGAACATGGGATAAAACGCAACGCCCATTTTCTAATTCCTTCAAGAACCCTCACCCTGGCCCTCTCCCGGCGTCCCGGGCGAGGGGGTAGATCACTTAAACGCCTCATACTCTTTTCCAAGCAACGCCGACGCAATCTTCAGTTTCATGATCTCATCGGCCCCTTCATAAATCCGGCAAACGCGGACATCCTGCAGGTGGCGGAAGGGGCGGTACAGTTCGCTCCACCCGCGGCCGCCGAAGATTTGCACGGCGTGATCGCTTGCCTGCCAGGCGGCGTTGCTGGCGTGGAATTTGGCTTGGGCGACTTTGAAATCGGCTTCCTTCAGCTTTTCGGGGTTCTTTGGATCGAGTTCGCTGGCTTCTTTGGCCAACGCGGCACGCTCGATCATGGCGTCGCTGGTCGCTCTGGCCATTTCGATCATGGCGATGTGTTCCTGGATCAACTGATGCTTGCCGATCGGTTTGCCGTGCTGATGGCGTTCTTTGGCGTAGCGCAGCACTTCGATCAGGCAATCTTCGATGACGCCCAGGCACCCGCTGGCAACCGATAGCCGGCCGCTGACGAGCGTGTGCATGGCGATGCGAAAGCCGTTGCCTTCTTCGCCCAGCATGTTCTCGGCGGGCACTTCGTGGTCGTTCATCTGGAACATGCCGGTGTCGCTGGTGAACATGCCGGGCTTGGCGTGAAGCTGTTCTTTTTCAAATGTGTCGCCGGCGGTGTCGACGACAATGGCGCTCATCCGGCGATCGCTGCCTGTCGCGCCTTCGGGAAATGCAAACACGTTTACCGCGTGCGCGATCGTGCCGTTACTGATGAGATATTTCACGCCGTTGAGAATCAGCTTGTCACCCTTGCGGCGGAAGGTGGTGGTGCCCTCCAGCGGATTGCTGCCGGCATCGGGCTCGGTCAGGCCGAAGGCGAGAATAATGTCGCCGGTGCAGCTTTTGGGAATGTACTTGCGCTTCGTGGCTTCGCTGCCGTATTTAAGAATGGGGTATTGGCCGATGGACGTCTGCCCGCTGAAGAAAGTGCGCGGGCCGGTGCCTTCGCGGTTGATGCGCGCCAGGCATCGGGCGTAAGTGAGCGAATCGGCACCTCGGCCGCCGTACTCTTTGGGCACGGGGATGCCCATGATGTTGTGCTTCTTGGCGAGGCTGACGATGGCTTCATTGAACTTGTGTTCAAGGTAGCACACCTCTTCGATCGGCCGAAGCTCGGTGCAATAGGCTTCTACGTCGGCCACTACTTGTTTCTGTTCTTCTGCGTTCATTTGCGGGCTTCTCCAAGTCACAATTCTACAATTTAGTGTACCCGATCGATGGAACTCCTTCGATCGTGTCAGCATTTCTGAAAGGAGCAAACGCCGAAAACGGCTTCATATACATTGATGGTGGAGTGTGCTACTTTCTCTACGGATCAATTGCCACCGAATCCACAGTTTGCCACACTCCAGTTCATCCCCTACGCTTCGCAAGGAAACAGTTATTGAATCACTCTGGAGCAATAATACATTATGCCAGTTCGAATCGGAGTTATCGGTTGCGGCGCGATCGCGCAGCGGCGGCACATTCCTGAAATTCTCGCCGAGAAGAACGCGCGGCTGGTGTCGATTGTTGACCCAAACGTCGACCGCGGGCTGGACGCCGTTGATCGCTTTGCAGCCGCCGCCCGACAGCGGTCGTCGGAGAAGATCGGTGTTTACGATGATTATCGGCTGATGCTTAAGCGAGATGACATTGATGCCGTCGTCGTCGCCACGCCCAACGTGTATCACGCGCGGCAAACGATCGATGCACTGCAGGCCGGCAAACACGTGCTGGTTGAAAAGCCCATGGCCGGCACGCTTGCCGAAGCCCGCGCCATGATTGCCGCGGCGAAGAAGGCGAAAAAGTTTCTCATGGTTGGCCAGAACCAGCGCCTCATGCCGCCGCACGTTGCGGCCAAGAAGATTCTTGACTCGGGCAAACTCGGTCGGGTGCTTACGTTCCGCACGAGTTTCCAGCACGCCGGACCGGAAAACTGGTCGCTGGATGGAAAGCAGAGCTGGTTCTTCCGCAAGAAAGAAGCCGTAATGGGTGTGTGCGGCGACCTCGGCGTGCACAAAGCCGACCTGATACGCTACCTGCTCGGCGAAGAAATTACCGAAGTCACCGGCTTTCTCGGCACGCGCGATAAAACCAATCCCGCCGGCGGGCCGCTGGGGCTGGACGACAACGCCTACATGACGCTAAAGACCAAATCCGGCGCATTGGGAACGATGACGATTTCGTGGACCAACTACGGCCACATGGAAGACAACACCACGTCCATCTTCTGCGAAAAGGGCGTGGTGCTGCTCGGAACCGATAAAGAGTTTGGCGTGATCGTCAACCACGTGAGCGGCAAGGTGGACAAGATCAAAACCGGCGCTGTTGCGACGAATACGAAGCAAACGGTGAGCGGGATCATGCAGGCATTCGTCGCGAGCATCGTCAACAAACGCCCGCCGATTATTGATGGTTTGGAAGGGTATAAATCGCTGGCGGTGATCATCGCAGCGATGGAATCGGCGCGCAAGGGCAAGACCATGCGCGTGAAGGGTTAACGGCGGAGCAGGCGAGCCCGCTTTTTCTTCAATTCATCAACATAGATGCCCGGCGCCGAATCAGCAATGACACTCGCTCCGCAAACGGTCTCGTAGAACCCTGTCGGTCCGGCGCCGCCGATAATGCCGTAGACGTAGCCCATCTCGCGCAATCCATGAAGGCTCGCCAGAAGCAGCGCCTTGCCAATCCCCCGTCCGCGGGCGAGCGGGGCCACGCCGGTCGGGCCGAAAAACGCCCGCCGGGTGCATTCGTATGCGGCGAATCCGATGATCACCCCGTTTTTGATGGCTATGAAAACACTAACCGGCTTGTTGGCAAAGCCAACGGATGCCTCATCCGCCCAGCCGACGGTGAAATGCTTCTCGATAAACGTTCGTGTCGCGCTGAGTTCCCACGGGTTGGCCCGCCGGATGATCACGCCGGCGGCGCGGAGTCCGGCAATTGCGTCGTCCACCGGCGGCGTCTTGAGCAGCGGAACAATCATGTCCATGTGAGCCATGCGTGCGATTGTACCGACAGAGGGCTAAACTCATCCGATTGCCGATTGCCAGTCGCCAGCTTGTGGATTGACGACGCGTCGGTCCGCACTCGGTTGCGCGCAATCAAACATACGCGAGTGTTCGTCATGATATTAAGCCTGCAATCGCTACATCTCGGGACGGCCGTGCTAATGACCATCGTTGCCGCAGCGCACGCGCAAGTGCCGGCGTCGCAGCCCGGCAAGTTGAAGTTCATTGAAGTGGATGTCGCCAAGAAGCAGGTGCGCGTGGAATGCGAAGCCATTCGCGTGGATGCGCCGCTGGAGTTTTTTTGCGTGGCGGTGGGTGGGCCGGAGCACGAGGCGGTTCTTCGAACGGCCGCTAAACCGTCTGATGTTCACCTGGCGCTGCTGATGCTCGGATTGGAGCCGGGAGCGCCGGCCACGTTTAGCGATGCCACGCAAAAGTGGACGCCACCGCACGGCCCGCCGATCAGGGTGAGCGTGGAGTTCAGCAAAGCTGGTGAGACGGTGTCGTTACGCGCCGGCAAGCTGATCCGATCCATGCAATACAAAGAGCCAATGCCCGATCGCCCGTTCGTATTCACCGGCAGCCGCGTGCTGGAAGACGGCCGCTACGCCGGCGACGTTACGGGGTATCTGGTGAGCATCGTGAACTTCGATCTGTCGCCGATCGACGTGCCGCACCTGGCATCCAATGCCAACGACACGCTCGAGTGGCAGATCAACCCCGATGTAGCGCCGCAAATGGGTGAAAAGGTGACGATGATCCTCGAACCCATCGGTGCGGCAGAAAGCAAACTGATTGACAAGCCGGGAGCTTCAGCCCCGGATTCTTCGTCAACACATAACGCGTCAAACTTGTCAGACATCGCAATCGACCAGCACAAAGTCGACAAGCTTGCGCAACTATGGGAACAGAAAATCACCCCGCACGATACCGCTTTGCGCGAGGCCGCGCAAGCTCAGTACGACGTCATCCGAGAGCTGAGGCGCGAGCAGCAACGGCTCATCAACGAAGCCGATCGCATTCAGCGGTTGATCGACGACCTCGAACGCAAATACCAGGACATGACCACCCCGCGGCCGATAGACTCGAAGCAATGACCCGTTTTGCCCGCAGTGGGGCAACCATTCCTGTCTGCGATCGCGTTCCACTCGATAACAGAGTCGGAACGGCATGGAATGCCGTCGCAGACACGAATGTCTGCCCCACCCCATCGCACCACCACTGAAGCGCATGCCCATCGCCGCACTCATCCTCTCCCTCATCGCCGTTGCCGCGTTGTGGCTGGCGGCGGGAAACTCACTGGGCCTTTGGCTCGGCGGGTTCGGCGTCGTCGCCATTCTGCTGCCTGCGTTGTCGCTGCGGCGCGAGACGATGTTGCAACGATTCGTCGATGCCGCCGTCGTCACCGATTGCGTCGTGGCCGTATGGCTTATCTCGACGCTGGTGGGTGAAGTGAAGCTGATCGACTGCCTGCTCTGCACGGCGGTTCTGTACGCATTCGCACTCCTGGGCTTCGGCATCGCAAACCTGCTGCGAAGGTGCCGGCTGCCGATGGAATTCACGGTGCTGTTCGTCACGATCGGCCTGCTCGCGTGGCTTGCGTCGCCGGTGTGGTTGTCGCAGTGGATGAACGATTCGATCGCCGGCTTCCTATCGCAATTTCATCCGTTGCTGGCGATCAACGCTCGATTGACACCACTTGGAATCTGGCTCGAACAAGGCGTCATTTACCGGCACTCCGTTCTTGGTCAGGATGTGGCGTACGCGTTGCCTGAATCGGTCCGGCCGACAACGCTGCTGCAAGCCTCGATCGGCGGCTTTGGGCTATTCTTGGCCTTTGTGTTGGGTCCGAAGAGGTGTGAACCGCAGATTAACGCAGATTAACGCAGATTTTAAGATTCTGTTTCAGAGGTGGTGGCACCGAAACGCCCGGTTTCGATTGCTGGTGCGTTTCGAGTTAGAATCTCACGCAAAAATGTGTGTGGCACCGACGCAAACGCAGTCCCGGATGAAATGCATTCTTGAATAAATCGGCGTTAATCTGTGGTCATCTGCGGATTAATCACCTCTTCAATAGAAAGCTGAAATTAGCGACCGGTCGTAATCATTTCTCATTTGACGGCACATGGTTTTGGTAATTTGGGGGTCGCAAATTGTCACCAAATTCTCCGGAAAACGCTTTAACCTACCCTCCGTATTTCATAATATAACGCGCCCGCATTTATGTTGACGCAATGACGCGAGGGATGGAAATATGAATCGTACAAACAACCGCCGTCGAAGTAGGGTTATTGCTTTTTCTTTATTTGGAGTGGTTTCATCGTCACCAGCGCTGGCGGCGTTTATCCGGTCGTCACAGCCGTACGTCGGGGTGACGCATCATCAGTACATTCAGCTGCGCGGCGACACGACCACTCTGCCCACCTTTGCCCGCGAAATTGTCGTGAACATTCTGGAAATCGACGTGACGGCGGCGGGGATCAACTTTCGCATGCAGCCGAGCAACGGCGCATTGCCGGGGGAAGTGACGCGGCAGACCACCCGCGGCTTCGTCAATTCCGCCTCGGCGCAGATTGGCATCAATGGCGATTTCTACGATACCAATCCGCCTTACCCATCGCAGGGCGGGCTGTTTTTTACCGACGTTGTCCACATCAATGCCAGCAACGGCGATGTGTATTCGCCGGCGGCAGGGAGCGAGACGCTGTTTAACATCACCGCCGCCAACCTGCCCTCGATCCGCACCGCCGGTGCCGCGGGGAGCACCACCGGCGCGGGCGGGTTTTCGCTTTACAATGCCATCGGCGGGAACCAGCGCATCCTCACCGGCGGCGCGGTCAGCGCCCCGAATGATTCGTACACCAACACGCTTAACCCGCACACGGCCATCGGCGTGAGCCAGGACCAGAGCAAAGTGTTCCTCCTCACCGTCGACGGCCGGCAGAACGATTATTCCGAAGGAATGTTCACCACTGAAATGGCTAGTCTCCTGTTCCAGTTCGGCGCGTGGGATGCCATCAACGTTGACGGCGGCGGGTCGACCACGATGGTCATGGACGACAGCAACGACGCCGTCCAGAACGCGCGAATCGTCAACAGCCCCGCCGACAACTCCACGCCCACCGGCCCGGGAACCGAACGTCTGATCGCCAACAGCCTGGCAGTCTTCGCCCAGCACCGCCCGGGTTACGTGCCGCTGCCGGCGATCCCGTATCCGGGGCAGACCGGGGTGGTGCAGAACATTACGTCGCCCACACTTTTTGATAATTTCGAAGGCTCGCGCGGCCACTTCGCAACGACAACCTCAGGGTCCAACGGCAACATCGCCGCCGCGACAAATTCCGCCGTCGATGCCGATCACAGCATCCTGGGAGATAGCTCGCTTAAGCTCAACATCGTCAACACCAACGCCACCCCGGCACGCATGCAGATGCGGCTTCTTTCGGGCGGAGGAACGGCAGGGAACAATCTGCACGACGGCAAAGCGATGGGCTCCAGCGGGTTCATTGGTTTCTGGCTGCGCCTCGAAGCGGGCAACACGCCCCTCTATGTCGCCAGCCTGCTCGACGACGGCACCACCACCAGCAACGGCCTGGAACGCGCGGCGTTCAAACTCGTGACCGCCGACGGCGAATGGCACTTGTATGAATGGTCCTTGGCCGACCTGGATCAATGGTTCAACTTCAACGCCGGTAACGGCGGAATCGACGGGCCAAACGCATTCCTCGACGCGCTGTATTTCAGCAGCGCCCCGGCCACCAGCGGCGGCACGAACTGGAATGGAACGGTCTGGATCGACGCCGTCGGCTACAACCCCTTCGGCTCGACGGCGGTGCTGGTGCCCGAGCCGGCGGCGCTTTCGATGATTGGCCTCAGCGCAATGCTCTTGCGACATCGCAACAAGCGAACCGACGAAGACCGTGTGCCCCGCCCCCTTTCTTCGGCCGGTTAGCAGCGGCAATGAGGGTTCGCCCAATTTCTGCATGCCTGTTGCCCACGCCCTAAACGCACTGCCTCGTCCGCTTCGATGTTTCCCGGCCGGTGATCACACAAACGCCGCCAATGGAATGCAGCGGCTCTTTCTTCGCGGATTAGCGGCGGGTTAACGAGCGTTACAGATCGCATAAAGTTCGCAAATAGGTGTTGACTACCGCCAAACGCGGTTTTAGATTCTAGGGATTGCACGTCGAACGTGCGGAGCAGGGTGGTAGTCTATGGGGCCTATGCATAACCGATTCATCTTCTTGTTCACGATGTTCCTGGCAGCGGCGAGCTCCGGCTCCGCGTCAGCGGCGGTGTTTGTCATCACGGAGTTTCAAGGCATCCCACGCAACGCGCCTTCGAGTCCCACGAAGCAGATGCCGCTCTGGGAGTCGGGGGTTGCGTACTTGTTCAGTGACGGTGGGCCGATTTTGTCGGCGGAATTCTCGGGTACGTCACCCGGCGGTTACATTCGCGGCATCTTCGGGCGCATGGGGCAACGCTGGGAATCGTCGGCGGGAAACGGGGTTTACGATGTATCGTCCCCGGGGCCGATCAACATCGTAAACGCGCAGTCGAATTTGAGCTTGGACTCGCATTTTCTCCCGCTGACAATTCCCGGTGCTGTCTATACCGATTTGCCGACGGAAGGGCAGATTCAATTCCCGGGGCTTAATCCCATTCCAAGCACCGACGCGGTGGGATACGGTTCGGGATTTCCGCCGGGGATGGGGCTGCAGTTTCAGGGTTTCCTCAAAGGCTCATTCGTGCTTCCAGCTTCGGCGCAGTCGACGTGGCTTCCTTTTGCCTATTTGACTTTGGGCGGCAGCTTAGCGTTTTCGGCTGACGTCACCACAACCGACGGCACGTTCAGGGTTGCGCAATTTTTGTTGCACCCAGATGTTCCGGAACCAGCAGCGATTTCTGTGATGTTCTCGTGCTTTTTAATTACCTCAAGGCGTTCAAGGAAATTATTCTAACTTTTTTGACGGGAAGGATCGCAATGATACTTTCAAATCGACCGTTTCAAGGGCGTCCAGGCTTCGAAATTGAAACACTCGATAGGCGACTGCTATTCATCGATGCACCGCTGTTGAATAATGCATTCATTTCATTTCCAGCAGGCTACTTTATAAGTTTTAACTCGGTTCCCAATGCGCAGAGATACGATATCGAGTTTTCCAACGACTCGCAAAGCTTTTCTGCTGCGCGCAGTCAAGATGCGCAAAATCCTCAACCGTCATCCTATCTGGTTCAATACAGCCCCGCATTCGACGGCGGTGGACGGTACTTTCGCATCAAAGCAGTTGCCGCCAATGGAGAATCGGCGACCTCAAACGTACGTTTCACTGCCGGCACCGCAGTCGATCGCGCCGAACAGTTGACGGCGCAGTGGAACAGCCTGCAAGGCGGCGTGAATCTATCCTGGCCGGCGCTGTCCACCATGGCGAAATATCGCATCTCGCGCTGGGACTACGACGCTCAGCTTAGCATCAATGTTTGGAAGAACATCCACGAGTTTCAGCCCACCACCAACCCGCCCGCCGCGCGCACCGACCTGTTTACATTTCACGACACGACCTACCCGGGCAACCCGGGTGATGGGATCGAATATCGTCTGGAAGGTTTCATCAGCGCGCCTGCCACGCTACCCACGCGCGTCGGGTTTGTGCGGTTCACAAACGACGCGCCGCTAATCGAAAATCGCGGCAAGGTGTTGCTGGTTGTGGATAACCGATTCCAATCGCTGCTGGCGAGTCACCTGACACAGTTCAAGCAGGACTTAATCGGCGACGGCTGGCAGATTCAGGGCAACGAATTCGTTTCCTCAACGGACCCCGTGACCTCGGTTAAGCAAAAGATTGTCAATGCATATGCGGCTTCCAGTCAGCAATTGAAGTCAGTCATTTTGATCGGTCATGTGCCAGTTCCTCGATCGGGTGATGCAGTCCATCAAGGCGACGGGCATAGCGGTTTGGGCGATAATCACGGTGGCGCGTGGGTAGCCGACTCCTATTATGGCGACATGACGACTTACGCTGCTAATCAGGGGTGGACCGACGCAACCGTCACCGTCACGCAGGCAATCCAAGGCTTGCGCGATATTGAAAATCAAAACACGCCCGGCGATGGCAAGTTTGATCAGCGCTTCATTCCTTCGGATATTGAACTGCCGGTGGGCCGGATTGATTTCAATAAGTTGGGCACGACCATCGGGATTGTTCAGACTCAGTTTCCTGGACTTTCGGCAACTCAGGCAGAAGCATATTTGCTCCAGCGATATTTCCAGAAAGATCACGACTATCGGCTACGCCTGTTTGAAGCGGCGCGGGTGGCACGCATCGACAGTAACGGCACCCTGCCGGGTGAAGATTCGTGGCGCTATAACACTTCGCTGTTCGGTGGAACGCAAGTGAGAAACAAAGATTGGCGAGAGACCGCCGGAGCATCTGAAATTGCTTCATGGAGTTATCTCGGCGGCACTGGAAATCATGACCAGGTAAATTCAGCTGAGTCCACCGGTGCGCATACCCGTGGACTGCTGGGCTTGCCGGGACACCCTTCCATTCCCGCGATACATTCAGTGTTCAATCAATTTCGCGGCAGTTGGCAGGGAGATTGGGATCGGGCTCCAACCTCGCCACCGGGAGGGCCGGACGTGCTTGATACCCTGATGAACGTGGCGTTGTCTCACCCCGGCGAATCGTTGGCATCAATCTGGTCGGGGCTGGGAGGAACCGAGTGGTTCATGCATCGGATGGCAACAGGTGGGACGCTGGGCGACAGCTTCCTTGACAGTGCAAACGGAGGCATGAAGTACGGAAATAGCGCGAACGGCAGCTACGTCTCCCGATCCATCCTCGGCGATCCCACGCTTCGGCTGCACGTTGTCGCGCCGGTGTCAAATGTATTGGTGGAGCAGTACGGGATTGATGTGAACCTGTTCGGCGAAACGGTGAGTTGGAACTCTTCGCCGGATGAAGACGTGATTGGGTACAACGTGTACGCCGCCGGCACGGCGGACGGGCCGTTTACGCGGCTCAATGCTTCGCTGGTCACCGGCACGGCTTACGGACACCAGCACACCGGCAGCGCTACGCCGGTGTTCATGGTGCGCGCCGTCAAGCTCGAAAACACGCCCAGCGGCACCTATTACAACGCATCCACCGGGATCCTCGGCGAAGCGTTCGGCGGGGGCGGCCAGTTCGCCATGGCCCCC
>CAZXLA010000053.1:1293-19629 GCA_964641895.1 uncultured Tepidisphaeraceae bacterium | reverse complement strand
ACAACCCACAACCCGCTCGACAATCAACCCTCAACACTCGACAATCCAAAAAAGCATGCCCTTCCGCCTCCTAGCTCTCGGCGATCTTGTCGGCCGGCCTGGTCGAACGGTGGTTTGCCAGAAACTTCCTGAGCTTATCCGCACCCGGCAGATCAACTTCGTCATCGCCAACGGCGAAAACGTCGCCGGCGGAACCGGCATCACCGCCAATCTCTTCAACAAAATCCGCTCGTACGGCGTCGATGTTGTCACGCTGGGCGATCACGTTTTCAAGAAACAGGAAATCGCCAACACCCTTTCCACCAGCGAGCGCCTCATCCGCCCGGCCAACCTCGCCCACCAAGCCGCGGGAAAGGGGTGGACGGTCGTCACCAGCGGCGCCGGCGTGCAGGTGGCGGTGATGAACCTTCTGGGCCGGATTTACATGGGCCTTCCCTGCGATGACCCCTTCGCCGCCGCCGATCGGATTATCAAGGATATTCCCACCAGCGTGAAGGTAATCGTGTGCGACATGCACGCCGAGGCGACGAGCGAAAAGGTTGCGATGGGCTATCACCTTGATGGCCGCGCGAGCCTGGTCTTCGGCACCCACACGCACGTCCCCACCGCCGACGCGCGCGTGTTGGCCGGCGGCACCGGCACGATTACCGATGTGGGCATGTGCGGCCCCTACGACAGCGTGCTCGGCCGCCGCAAAGACCGCGTGCTGAAATACATGACCACCAACATGCCTCACAGCTTCGACGTGGCCACCCACGACATGAAAATGTGCGGCGTGCTGGCCGACATCGACCCCGCCACCGGCAAATGCACAGCGATCGAACGAATCGAAGTTGCCGGTGGGAACCTCGACCATGCGTATGATGCGGATGACAAGCCGGGAAATGCGCACGAGTAGCGCTTCGATGGGGTTGTCGCACCCCGGGGCTGGGGTACTTTCCTCCCGCCGCCACTTACTACTGCGCGACGGTTGCTCGCAGACTGTTGCCCGTTCGTACCCGCATCGCTTGCGCAGAATCGCGGTTTTCTAAGCTTTTGCATCCCAACGCTGCAATTTTGCGAAAGCTTTGTTGATCGGTATCGTCTATCCTTAAAGCCATGATTGAACGGTTGGAACAACGCAAGCTTCTGGCGGCCATCAATTTGGCCGGCACGACCGGGGCCGATGTGGTGACCTTTGCCATCGTCGGCGGGTTGCTGCGCATCAGCAACACCGGGGCAGCGACCGTGACTTACAACGGTTCGGGTACGCTGCTGCCCGACAAGAGCAAGAGTTTTGCCGATATCACCACCATCAGCGCCGATGTGGGCAGCGGAAATGACGCCATCACCGTCGATCCTACCGTCACCATTAAAACAACACTGGCCGGCGGAAAGGGCAACGACACGCTGCGCGGCGGCGCGGGGGCGGATAACCTCGGCGGCGGGCCGGGCGATGACCAGATGTTCGGCGGGAAAGGCAAAGACACCCTCGTCGGCGCCGACGGGAATGATTTCATCCGCGGCGGCAGCAGTAACGATCTCATCCTCGGCGACAGTGAAGCCACCACCGGTTCCGACACCATCTTCGGCGACGACGGCGCCGACAGCATCGAAGGCGGCCCCGGCGGCGATGTAATCTACGGCGACGACAACGACGCCGATAAAACCGAGGACGGCATCGATACCCTGCGCGGCGGCGACGGCATCGATTTCCTCAACGGCAACGGCGGCACCGACAGCATCTTCGGCGACGCCGGCGACGATTTCATCACCAACATCGATGGCGCCATCGATACCCTCGACGGCGGCACCGGTACCGACCGCAGTGAGCCGATCGGCACCGACAATAGTGATGTTCAGACCAACATCGAAGTGCAGAACAGCATCATCGGCGTGCAGAACCTGGCGGGGTTTTTTGCCGTCATCAACGGGACCACGGGCAACGACATTATCACGTTCTCGCAGTCCGGCGATAATTTCAATCTCGTCATCAACGGCATTCCGATCACGATCACGCTTGAGGAACTCAAAGACCGCGCGTTCGAACAGACCGGCGACGATACGCTCTTCGGCATCGTTCTGCGGGGTGACGACGGAAACGACGCCATTTCGCTGAGCGGGACGTTTGGCCTCTCGATCGAAGTGTATGGTGATGCCGGCAACGACACGCTCAGCAGCGCTTCGGGCAACGCGAAACTTGGCGGCGGGCTTGGAAATGATTCGCTCGTCGGCGGAAGCGGCAACGACCGGCTGATCGGCGGCAGCGACGATGATGACCTTTCCGGCAACGATGGCAAAGATACGCTGCAAGGCGACGGATCGGACGACCGCAACGGCAACGAGCTGGGCAATCGCGGGGCCGATCGGCTCAGCGGCGATTCGAACATCGACACCGTCACTTATGAAGAAATCTCGGGTCCAAACGGCGTAACGGTCACGCTCGATAACGCCGCCAACGACGGCCCGGCCGGTGAAGGCGACAATGTCATTCAGGACGTTAACATTATTGTCGGATCGGACGGGAATGATTCACTCGTGGGTAACGACACCAACCAGACCCTGCGCGGCGGCGACGGCGATGACACCCTCGTCGGCGGCGCGGGTGATGATTCGCTTGAAGGGGACATCGCCTTCGACAGCTTCGGCGGCGACGACAACCTAAACGGCGGCGACGGCAACGATACGCTCAACGGCGGCGAGGATGAATTTGACAGTGACGTGCTCGCCGGCGGCGCGGGCAACGACACCGCCGATTATTCGCGCCGCACGCGCCGCGTGAGTATCACGCCCGACGGCGTGGCCAACGACGGCTTCCCCGATTTCACCACCGAGAATGACAACGTCGCCAGCGATTTTGAAACGATTCTCGGCGGCGACGGAAACGATACGCTGGTCGGCACCTCCAAGGCCAATTCGCTCGTCGGGGGCGCGGGCGACGATTCGATCACCGGCGCGGGTGGCAACGATACGATCGACGGCGGCAGCGGCGACGATACGCAGGTCGGAGATGCAGGAAACGATCTGCTCCTGGCATCGCCCGGCGCCGATGTGATGAACGGCGGCAGCGGCATTGATACCGCCGACTATTCGGCCAGAACCGCCCCGCTCACCATCATCGTTGACGATTTGGCCAACGACGGCGAAGCCAGCGAGCAGGACAACGTCACCTTCGACACTAACAACATCACCGGTGGTTCCGGAAGCGACAACATCACCGGTTCCGGCCTGGCCAACACGCTCATCGGCAATTCCGGCAGCGATACGCTTTCGGGCGTCGCCGGCGACGACAGCCTCGTCGGCGGGCAGAACAGCGACCGGCTCTTCGGCGGAAGCGGCAACGACACCCTGCGCGGCACCGGCGGGGCCGATACGCTCGACGGCGCTTCGGGCAACGACCGCTTTTTTAACATCGACAACGATAACCTGGCCGACATCATCACCGGCGGCAGCGGGACGGATACCGCCGACAACCCCGCAACCGACAATGACAACATCACCGGCGTAGAAAACATCGTCGGGTGACTTCATCAACGCAGCCATAAATCCGCGACCATCGGTCGCGGGGAACACGCGTTTGCCGTGCACGCCATCGCCCGAAATCCGACGTTGTGATCGTCCCGCGTTTTCCCGCCGCCAATGGCGGCGGCTTTATGGTGGGTTTGGCGGGTGTGAACAAATTACACAATTTGTGCCTCAATCGCCCGCGGCACGGTAGACTATTGTCTGTGACACGCACCACCCTATTGATTCTCGTCGCACTTTCTTCCCCTGCGTTGGCGTATCAGCCTCAGCCGGCGACGCAGAACATCGCCGACCCCGCCGCCACCGCGCCGGCCGAAGGGCCGATCACGGCAGTGGTTGATGGTGTGGAAGGAACCGTCGCCGTCCGCATCAAGGGCGCCGAAAAGTGGGAACGCGCCGCCGTCGGCATGCAGTTGAACGAAGGAGATGAAATTCGCACCGGCGTCCGCTCGGCGGTGCGGTTTGTCATTCCGCCGGATCAGACGATCACCGTCGATCGCCTCGGTGTGGTCCAGCTTCTGCGCAGCAATTTCGAGAACGGCAAGTACAACACCGATATCGGCATGAAATACGGCCGCACCCGCTACGACATCGAAGCCGCCGGCCGGCAGCACGATGCCAAGGTGCGCAGCCCTTCCAGCGTGTTGGCGATTCGTGGCACGAAGGTCATGCTGTTTGATCAGCCGCCGTTCGTGCCCGAAGCGCAGAGCCTCACGGGCCGCGCGTTTTTCCGAGACGTGCGCAAGCAGGTTGCGGTGGGATCAAAAGGCGGCGGGAAGGCAAAAGTCACCGCCGACCGCGACAACGCCGCCCAAGTGGCGCTCGCCGGCGCGGTGGTCAACCCAAACGGCAGCGACGGCGCGCAATCGCGCGCGGATAATCTCCTGGGCTTCTCGCCGGCGGTGTTCGCAAAATTGCAGGCACAAGGCGGCGTGTTTGAAATTCTCGGGCAGGCGAACAACCAATCGATTATCGACAGCCTGAGTTTCGTCGGCTCGGTGGCCGGTGCACAGCCGGAGTTTAACTTCAGCTTCGCCGGCTCGCCGTTCACCAATGTCGATTTATCCATCCTCACCCCCGCCGGCGATACGATCACCGTGGCGAACGACTTCAACAACCGAGCCCCCAGCGGGGCCGCCTACCTGCTGAGCGGCGACACCGACGCCACCGGCGTCGGCGGGATTGACATCGTCGTGTACGATGATCCGTTCCAACCCGCGCCCAAGGGCGTGTACACCATCACCAGCACGCTGGTGAGTGGATCGAATGCGACCGGCCAACTGCTGGTGCAGACCGACAAGCTCAGCAGCACCCCCGGCCAGTTCGGCCCCGTCACGCAAACGCTCACGACCGGCAACCCGACGGCTTCGATACAGGTGAATCTGCAAGGCAGTGCCGTAAGCGGTGCGCAGCGTGTCAGGAATAAACGATAAGAGCTCACGCGTCGGCTTCGTGATGACAAATTGCGATTAGCAAATAATTGGATGGGGGTGCCACGATCTTGGCTCTGCGGCCAAGTCGTGCGCGCTACGGCGAAGCGGGGCGAATCACGTTCACGACATGTCGTGCGAAACGTCGGATCGTCATTGCAAATTAACTGGGTCGGTCACGGCACGACTTGAGCTAAGGCTCAAATCGTGGCACCCGGCTCGTTGTCGGCGTTAAATTATCTGTCGCCGGCGTCGCACCAGGATCGCACCGGCCACCGCCAGCGCCGAAACGCTTCCGGGCTCGGGCACCGCCAGCACCACCGTGCCGCCCAGCCCGCTGAAGTTGGGGATGATAAGGATGCTCGCCGCCAGTTCGGCCGGGACATCGAAGATGCGTTGGCTCGTGGGGCTGATCGTCAGCCCATTATCAATCAGCACGCCGGCGTATGTGAAGAGCGTGTACTGACCCTGAGCATCGAAATTCTGGAGCTGGTTGATCAGCAGTGAGCCGTCGAGCACGAGCGTACCCAAAACGTTAACCTGGTCGCTTTGTACGCCATCGTCATCGGTGCCGAACTCGAAATCGAGGATCGCGCCGGATTGCAGCGTGAGGTCGTTCACGGTCAGCGTCTCGGTGATGTTGTTGAACGGGCCGATTCCGGGATCGACCGTGCCGCCGTTCTGCACGAGTACGTCTCCGCCGATGTTCCCCTCCCCGCCGATCGTCCCGCCGAACTGGACGTTCACGGTCTGCACGGCGGGAAGCTGGCCGTTGACGCGCAGCGTCGCGCCCGGCGACACGCTGATGTTGCCGGCGTACGAATTAAACTGCGAATTGAGCGTGACGACCCCGCCGCCGCGGACTTCGATGCTGGCCGACGGCGCGCCCAGCAGACGGGCGTTCATGATCAACTCGGTCGGCGCGAACAGCACGCCACTGCCATCGACCGTGACCGATTGCCCAGCGGGATCGCTGGGCGAATTGCCATAGGTCCGTCGGATCGCGTCGCTGCCGAAGCCACTCCACGGCGATGTCGTGTTGCTGCCCACGGTGATCGACGGGTCGGCCGGATCGAGGAAGTCGGCGGAGATCGCGAAGATGTACTGCGGCACGACGCCCAGCCCCTGCGGGTTGTCGCCGGCGGCCAGGCTGAACTGCTGGTGGCCCACGTAGCCGCCCGGAACGATCGTGATCGGCGCGACGGCGTTATTGACCTGCGTTGCGCCCAGCACCGCGCTGTCTCCGGTAAATCCCGCATCCTCGTTGAACGTGATGCTGGCGCCGCTGATGCTGCCGACGCCCAGTTGCACCTGTCCGCCCGGCGCCACCACGATCGCGCCGGTGGTTTGGAACGGCATGGGCGTGTTGATGATCAGGTTGCCGTCGAAGACGTTCACGCTTCCGGTTCCCAGCCCGCCGTTCGCATTCACGATCAGCGTGCCCTTCTCGAGGATGTTGGTAGCCCCCTGGTAGTCATTGGCCGAATTGTAGTTGACAGCACCAGTACCGCGGACGTTGACCTCCTTGGGGGTTCCGACGTTAGTGATCGGGGCGCCGAAGGCAAACTGACTGCCGAATCCGGAGCCCGGATTGGTCGATTCGACGCGGACATCGAGCGAATCAGCAAGCACGACTGAAGCGATGATCCCGTGGTCATTGTCTCCGGCCGAAGCGCCTACGAAGATTGTCGCGTTGCCGGCGCCCGACTGAACGTCCATAGTCAGCGTGTTGGCGGTTGACCCTGCATTATTAATCGTGGTCCGACCTTTGGTTTCGATGTGCAACGCACCGATCGTCGCCGGGGAAGTCAGCGACATTCCGCGCGGCTCGCCCGCGCTGGGCGCGTTGCTCGTAACAACTCGAGCGCGCTGGCCGATGCCGTTCGGAATCGTCGGCACTTGCGCGTTCGGCTCGGTAAACGCAAAGATGCCGGCGGCGGGATTGTCAGGAACTTGCCATGTCACCGGATCAAACCAGTTGCTGTTGTTCCCGGGCAGGCCGTAAAACGTCGCGGTGGGTGGTGCGGCGGAGGCTTCAAATGTGATCGGAGCGGTGTCACTGGGCGTGCCGGCATTGTCAGCGATGAACGTCAGCGACCCACCGACCCAGATGTTGTCGCTTGTAGAAATCGTTGATGGCGAAAAGGCGGAGCCGTACGTCCAGGTCTTGCTGAAGCTCATTCCACCTGCGCCGCCAAGAAAAGTCGTACCGTCAGAAATCGCCGTGCGCAGCAGCGCGCCCGACGGCCCGTTCAGTCGCCATTGCATATCGAATGCGATCTGCGTCGAACCAAGCGCGCCGGCGGCGCCGGCAGCTGTAAGCGAAAAGTAGCCAGTCGCTGTCGGCCCGAAGCCCGGCGAAGTGACGTCAAACAAGCCGCCAAACAACACTTTAGTGATGGTGTCGCCAGTCAGCGCGTTGGAAGGATCAGCCTGCGCAGCGCCTGACCCGCCGGAAAAAGTCCAGCTTGCGGTGGTTGAGTTGGCGACGTAGCCGACTGAACCCTTGCCGGTTGCCGTTCCACCGCCGAAGCTGCCGCTGCGGTTAAGCTGATAGGTCGGGTTGACCGGTAATGCACTGGAAGACGGCGGCGCGATCGTGAAGACGGTCTTGCCGCCGTTGGCGCTGTTGGTGTCGGCGTCCCAACTCCAGGTGGCGCTGCCGCTGGTAAATGCCGCGCCGGCCAACGCCAAAGTCGGCGTGGCAAGCAATACTGCGTGTCCAACCAGTGCGCCCCATCGGCGCGAGGGATTCTTCGTAAGCATTTGCTCTCCTTCGATTCAAGATGTGCGTTCAACCCAACGACAGAAATGACAACCGAAATGACATTCGCCGGCCGATTTCCGGCCGACCGAAATGATCCAATGCGTTAGTTTACCCCCGTTGCGGTCGAATCACAACAGAAAAGTCGATCGAAGAAGCAACGAGTTTGATATTTGCGAGGCTGAGGCAAGACGGGTAGTTTCTGCGGGTAGACCAAGTTGAAACGATTTTCCTCCATGCGCCTCACCGTGGTGCAGCGACGCCTCCTTTCACGGACGTTTCTGCTGGGGGCGGCGCTCACGCTGGGGGTGATGATTGTTGAGTACTCTGGGCGACTCGCGCCCTTCGAACGATATCTTTACGATCGGCGCGCACGGGACTGTCAGTTTGTCAGTCCATCCCCCTCAAAGTCAATCGTGGTGGTTCAGCTGGATGATCAGACGATCACCGAAGTGGGTCGCTGGCCTTGGCCGCGCGACAAGCAGGCGATCATAATCGATGAACTGCGATTGGCCGGCGCGAAGGTCATCGCATTGGACATCATGCTGACGGAGGAAGAGCAGGCGCGGTACCGCCGAGGTGACGACGGCGCCGCCATTGAAATCAACAACGATGCCATTCTCGCCGAGGCGTTTGCCAAAGCAGGCAATGTCCTGGCTCCCTCTGCGGCCGGCGGCTGGGCGAAGGAGATTCCAGACATTTCCCAGCGCGTCATGGAAGCGGTCGTCAAAGACCCCGAAATCGAAACCGAAGAAATCCTCAAGGCATTGGCAACCAACGCAACCGATCGCAAGCGGCTGGAACAATTGCTAAAGCAGGATTTCGGAATGCTACAGGAGCAGGCCATTCTGCAGCGAATGGACCAACTGCTTGTCACAGAAGAGCTGGAACTGGATTCGGCCGTGGAAAAAGTCACGCCCAGGGCAGTGGCGACCGGCACGATCTCGGATGCCCGGCAACTGGCAAAGCGCAGCTACTATCGCGTGAAGGCGATGCGCAAGCTCGACCGCTTCCTGTTGCCAGTTCCACCAAACGCGCCGCCGCTCATGCGGGCGCGTGTTCAAGACCTGCTGGTCACGATACCCATATTGATTGAGAACGCTGCGTTTTCAGGGTTTGTAGATTTCCCCACTTCGGCCGACGGTGTGGTGCGGGCCGTGCCGCTGGTGGCGAATTTCCGGGGCAAGCTTTATCCGCACATGATCCTGGCAACGGCCTGCGCCTACCTGGGTGTCCCCGTCTCCTCAATTCAGCTCACGGAAGACACCCTTACGCTTCCTGTACCCAATCAGCAGCCCATCAAAATCCCGATCAACCTCATTCAGGACACCGAGTATGGAACCGTCGGCGCCTTCATGAGCATTCCGTGGTTTGGCACCAAATATTGGGAAAACATGTACGACTGGCCGAACTACAAACAGCCGGTGCAGCAGGATTCAATCAAGAATATCTGGCGCGTTCAGGTACTCCAGCAGCAGGTGGAACGGAACCGGCGTGACTCGGTGGAAGCCATGCAAGGGTTGCGCGTGCGCATTCTCGGCGAGGACGAAAAGGCAACCGCCAAACTGCTTGAGGAGATGGATTCCGCGCAGCTCGACGAGGCCATTGCAAAGACGATTTCTGATAAGGATTTCATCGGCCCGGCCTATGAAGCCATCAAATCCCGCCCCGCCGGCGAGTGGAACGCCGACGAAGCGTTTATGGTGGGCACCTATGAAGCGCTGAAACAAATCCCGGTGGTCAATGATTTTCTTCGACAGCGTGTTACCGAATCGCGGGCTGATCTAAAGCTGAAATATCAAGACAAGATCGTCATCGTCGGCGCTACGTCGCTTGGGCTTTACGATTTTTACCCAACGTCATTGCACCCGCAGTGCCCCGGCGTGGTGATTCAGAGCGCAGCGCTTAACGGCATACTCGTTCGGAATTTCTGGAAGACGGCGCCTTCGTGGCTCAATCTTCCCATCACGGCGCTCATGGGCGCAATCACCACCCTTTTTGTAGCGTTCCTGCCGTCGTATCGCGCTTTGCTTGCCACGGTATTGTTGACGCTTAGCTATTTCGTCTTCAACGGAATCGTCCTGTTCGACTACGGCGACTGGCTCGTCCCCGCCGCCGGGGCGATCTCGGCCGCCGGGCTGGTGTGGGGCATTCTCACGCTCTACCGCTACATCTTCGAATCCGCCGAGCGAACGCGCATCACCAAGCGGTTCAGCGGCTATGTCGATCCGGCGCTGGTGAACTACCTGGTTGAAAACCCCGAAGCCAAGCTCGACGGCGAAGTGAAAGAGATGACGGTGGTGTTTACCGATCTGGCCGGCTTCACCACCATCAGCGAAAAGCTAAAAGAACGCACCGTGCCGCTGCTCAATGAATACATGAGCCGCATGCTGCCGATCATTCGCGCCAACCGGGGGTTTTGGAACAAGTTTCTCGGCGACGGCATCATGTTCTTTTACAACAGCATCCCGCCCAACCCCGACCACGCGCGCGATGCGGTCTACACTGTGCTTGATATGCAGAAGGAAATGGAAGAATTCAATAAATATCTCTTCGAGCAGAAACTGCCCAAGGTGGCGATGCGGGCCGGCATCAGCACGGGCAACATGGTCGTCGGAGACGCCGGCAGCAACCGCGTCGGCCAGGAAGCCGCCGACTACACCGTGCTCGGCGACGAGGTGAACCTCGCCGCACGGCTGGAATCGGCCAACAAGACGCTGGGGTCGCGCACGCTGATCACGCATCGCACGGTTGAGCTGATGGGGCCCGAGTTCCTCACCCGGCCGATCGGCAGGCTGCAGGTGGTCGGCAAGACCCAGGGCGTCTTAACCCACGAGCCGATGTGCCTCTTGGCCGAAGCGACCGAAGCCCAAAAGAATCTTGCGCTGCTTACCAAAGAGATTGTCGATTGTTTCATCGCGCGCAATTTCCACGCCGTCATCGCCGCCGCCGATCGGATGCAGGACGAATTCGGGTCAAGCAAGCTCACGGCGTTGTACCTGGGACAAGCGCGAGAGTATCTGATCGCTCCCCCGCCTGATGATTGGGATGGGACGATTGTGCTGGAGTCGAAATAGTCACCTGCACCGCTCGGTGGCCGCCGGGGACGCGCTGAATCTCGTAGCGTTTCCCGCTGGCGATGTGTTCCCACTGCACCTGCTTGCTACACTTGCGGCAGACCTGTACCGACCACGTGATGCGGTAGCGGCTTGCCCACCATTCGCACGACGCGCAGCCGACCCGCAGGCCCGTTGTCACCAGCTTCACGCCGTCGGCTTCCTTGAAACATCGCTCGGGTTTTGCGCCCACCGTGCGGCAGGCGTGCTTCCAGTTTTCGCTGTGACCTTCTCCGGGCGTGAGGGCGTGGGCGATTTCGTGCAGAATCGTGTCGCGCACTTCGTCTTCAATATTCAGGTTGACCAGATAGGCCGAAAGTGTGATCGATTTTCGCGTGAAGTTGCAGCACCCGAACCGCCGCCGGGCGTGGTCGAAGGCAAAGCGCCAGTCGGCCAGGCCGTGCTGGTCCATAAGCGAGCGTGCGAGCTTCCGGGCGACAACAAGATCCATACGCCGACGATAGTCGCATTGACAATAGCCCGTCGTCAAGCGATTTTTGCGGGGACGAGCATGTCGCTTCTCACCGAAATCCTCGACCACAACGCCCGATTCGTCGCCGCCGGCGAATATAAGGAGTATCTCACCGACCGCCTTCCCAACAAGAAGCTGGTGGTGCTGACCTGCATGGATACACGGTTGGTTGAATTATTGCCGCGCGCCATGAACTTCGGGCGAGGCGATGTGAAGATCATCAAGAACGCCGGCGCGCAGGTGTCGCACCCGTTCGGCAGTGCGATGCGCAGCATCGTGGTGGCGGTGTATGAATTGGGCGCGACGGAAGTGGTCGTCGTCGGGCATCAGGGTTGCGGCATGACCGGGCTGAGTTGCGAAAGCATCCTTCAAAAAGCCATCGCCCGCGGCGTGAGTGAACAGATGATCAAAACCCTCCGGCACGCCGGGGTTGATCTGGAAAACTGGCTGCGCGGCTTCGACAGCGTGGAACACAGCGTGCGCGGCAGCGTCGAGGTCATTCGCAACCACCCGCTGCTGCCCCGCGATATCATGGTACACGGGATGATCATCGATTCAGAAACCGGCCGGCTCGATCTGCTGGTGGATGGATATGCCCACGCGCAATGAAAGCGAATAAGGCGAGTTGAGGGTGCAGGGTTTAGGGTGCCACGATATGGCTCTCAGGCCATGTCGTGCAAACGTTGATGGTGATCATTTCGCCAAACGACATTCGGCACTACTTGGCCCGAGAGCCAAGTAGTGGCACCCGACTCTGATCACCCAACTTTGGTCACTTACTGGGCGATTCAATTCCGCACTTTCACACCCAGCACATTCGCCACCGGCCGTTCTCTGCCTTCGCTGGGTTTGTTGATGATCTTCAGTTGGCCGTCATCGCGACTTCGTTCCACAAGCGTGGTGCTTCCGCCGCCGTCGAGGTTAATGGCGGTGTGGACGTTGTACTTGCGGAGTTCGTCGGCCAGTTCTTTTCCGGTCATCCCGATCGACCGGCCCGGTTGCCGGCCGTCGACGGTGAGAATCGTGAGCGTCGTGCCGCCGTCGTCGATGCCGACGGCGGTGCGCGGGTGACGCACCGTCATCACGCCTTTTTCCGGTAGCTGCGCCTGTCCGTCTTTCAGAATGTAGGAGTTGCCCGCGACCATTTGCTGCGCGGTGGAGTTGATGTCGGCGGTCGCGGTGATGTGGGCCTTTCCATTGGCATCAACCCACAGCACCGGCCAGGCGTTCTCACGTTGCGACCACTGTTTGCCGTCGGTCATCGTCCACCCCACGGCGGCGGCGGGCTGATCGGTGGTGTAGCCTTTGCCCTGCCACTCGCCGGTTTTGTCGACTGCGAAAAAGCTGGCGTTGACCGCGACATCAAACCTTTCGCGCTCGGCCACTTGCGTCACCGGCATGAGCGTGGTCTGCCAGGGGCCTGCGCCGTCGGGGTCGGGGCCGCCGGGCGATAGCATGACCGCCGCATGGGGATTAGTGAGATCGACCTGCAGCACCCACAGCCGCATGGGCGGATCGGTGCGCTCTTCGGCCACGATGCGATAGGGCAACTTTCCATCGCCCTTGGCGGCGTGGGGTTGGGTGGTCGGCGCTTCAGCCAACACGAATGACGCGGCGGAGAGAACGATCGATGCGAACAGTCGAAACATGAATCCTCCAAGACGCTTGCGGCGCCCAACCGGCCACTGTAGCTACGCCCGCCCCGGGCGTTCTTCACCCGTCGTAGCGTCCGGGACCGCCGCCGCTTCAACCGCCTGGGAATGGCTCAACACACAGTAGCCCAGATCAAGTGCCGGGAAAAGCCGGTTGAAGATCGGCAGGCCAAGCGTCCGATAAACTCTGGGACGACGCCGCCGCGCCGTCCGGAGGCGTTGATGGACGGCTGGCCAACCGCGACAACCTGGACTCCTATTTCCGCCCTCGCCGCCCGCTTTGCGGCGAACGTGGCGGCGCTGGCCACACGCGACAAACCGCTGGCCGATCGGATCGTAAGTCATTCTTCTAAAAATACTTACCACATTTCGGCGTTCGGCGACACGATTCGACTAGGTGCCGGTTCGCCGGGTTCAGTTCAGCCCCTGCCCAACCCCGTTCCCCCCGCGGCGGCGAAGCAATTGATCAATCAGCTTTCGACCGGCAAACAACTCACCGGCCCGCTGCTGGTGGCCGGGCTGGATCATGGCTGGCTTTGGGATGCGCTGGCCAAGCTTGAGGTGAAAGTGGCCGCGGCGCCGGGGCACCGCCCGCCGATCTATTTTCTGGCCCCCGACCTCGAACGGTTGTGGCTGGTCCTGCACGTTCATGACTGGCGCGTCATGCTCGCCGACCGGCGGTGCATCATTTTCGCCGGCCGCGACACGGCCGGGCAGCTTCTGCAGTTCATGGCCGATCACACCGAAATCCCCTGGCCGCGCATCGCCATTACGACCGACGACAACGTGTGGCCCGCCGGGCAATCGCTCGACACGCTCCTTGCCACCGCCGATGCGCAACTGCACACCCTGCTGGACGCAACGAGCGTGCGAATCGCCGAGAACGCGTCGCGCAGCGAGGATGCGTGCGCGGTTGCGGAAAATATTCGCGCGGGCAAGCCGCTGCGCATTCTCGGCATCACCAGCCTCTACACGACTTTTCTGCAGCACTCGATGCGCGACTGGCTGAGCGGCATGCAATCGCTCGGCCACAGCACGCGGTTATTGATCGAGCAGCACGACCACGAGAAGCTGCATCCGTCTTCTTACCTATCCGCCATTGCCGATTTTCGGCCCGACCTGATTCTTCTGATCGACCATTACCGCGCCGAATTCCCGCGTATGCCGGCGCATATTCCCTGTGTGATGTGGGTGCAGGATCGCCTGCCGAACATCTTCCGCGCGATCGCCGGAGAAGCGCAGGGTTCGCTGGACTACACGATCGGCTACGGCCGGCGCGATTGCGTAACCGACTTTTCCTATCCGCGGGCGCGGTTTATGGAATCGCCGGTGGGGGTGAACGAAGCGCGCTTCGCCGCCGGCGTGTCGGCCGATGAACTGCTGCGGCACAAAAGCCAGATTGCGTTCGTCAGCCACGCCAGCGCGTCGGCGGAGCAGTTGGTTGCCGAACAGATCGAAAAGAACCCTGGCGAAGACGCCCGACGGCTGTTTCACGGGCTATACGAGCGCCTCGCCGCCGTCTACGCTCGCGGGGAATACATCACGCAGGAAAAGTATCTGCATGAGATCGTCGATGATTCGATTCGGGCCGCGAAGGTCACAGTGGTCGGTGTGCAGCCGCTGATCGATTTCACCACGCAAAAGCTCAACAACGCGTTGTTCCGTCATCAGGCGTTGCATTGGATTGCCGATGCCGGTTTCGAGCTGGTCCTTTACGGGAACGGCTGGGAGAATCACCCGCGTTTTGCCCGTTTCGCCCGCGGGCCGGCGGATAACCAGCGTGCGCTGGCGACCATCTACCGCGCCGCCGACATCAACCTGCAAATGACGCCCTTCGGCTCGGCGCATCAGCGGCTGTTTGAAGGTTTGTGCGCCGGCGGTTTCTTTCTGCTGAAAAAAGTAACCGGCGACGATGTCGAGCCGATCTACATCGAACTGTGGGATTTCTGCCGCGCGCAGCACATTACCGACACCGATGACTTCCGCCGCCGCGCCTCGCCGCGGGTGCATAACCTTTTGCAGACCATTGAAGGCCTGACGGGCGAACATCCGTTGCAGCAAAAGTGCGATTTTGTAGACGGACTTGGCGCGCTGGCGCAGGCGGGGTTCATTCGCACATCAAGCACGCTCTGGCCGGAGTTCGAGCGCGTCGCATTCAGCACGCGCGAGCAGTTGCTCGGGCAGCTCGACCATTATTTGAAGAACCCACACGAGCGCGCGGCCGTTGGAAAATCGATGCACGCACGGGTTCTGGAAACCGTGACCTATCGCGGAATCAGTCAGCGGATGCTGAACTTCATCGCCGACGATCTCGCCAATCGCAACGTTGCCCGCGAATGTGAGGCCGCCGCATGAACAACACCGCCATGAACGCCAACGCCTCGTCGCCGCCGCAGTACCGGATTGCCGGTCGGTTGTCGAAGGAAGACCTCACGCTCATCGATACCGGCGGCGAATTCGCCGAGCGAATCAGAAAGCTCTTCGCCGATTCGAGGCCGAAGAAGATCATCGAAACCGGCACCTATTTCGGAACGGGAACAACGACGATCATCGCCAATACGATCAAAGCGCTGGCGATTGAAGACGCCACGTTCTATTCCATTGAGGTCAATCCCCGGCACTACAGCAAAGCGCTGGCGCACATCACACGTGAAGGCTTGAACGTGAAACCGCTCAACGGCCTTTCGGTACCGCGCTCTCTGCTGCCGAGCCTCGCCGAGATCGAACAGCGTTATGTCAGTTCCGTTCTGGCCGACCAACTGATTGTCGATCACGAACCCGATCAGCGCACAGAGTTCTACTTTCGCGAGACGGATTTTCCGCACCTGCAGGATGACCTGCTCGGCCAGATTCTCGCCGAATTCGGCAACAAGGCCGACTTCGTATTGCTCGATTCCGGCGGACACATGGGGTACGTGGAGTTTCAATATCTCACGTCCAAACTTCGCTCGCCGTGCTGGATCGCGTTGGACGATATTTTCCACGTGAAGCACCACCTGAGCTTCAAAGACATTGAGACCGACCCACGATTTGTTATCGAAACTGTGAGCCGGGAGAAATTCGGGTTCTGCATCGCGCGCTTCACGCCCGCCGCCAGAAGCAAACGGAAAGAGAACGCCGCTTGAGTCAACTGCTGCAGAGCATCCCCAATTACCGCTGGCCCGATCGATGGCTGACGCGGTGGTGCGCGCCGTGGCGCTGGCTTGCGGCGGCGGTGTTCTATTCGGCGCGGTTTGTCGGACGCGCCATGTCGATCGGCAAACTCGGCCGCCGCGCGATCGCAATCATCCGCACCGACGGCGTGGGCGACGCGATTTTGTTCGAACCATCACTACGAAGCCTGGCGCGCCGCTTCGATGGTTACGAAATCGATCTGTGGTCGCCAAGCGGCGTAGGAGCGATGTTCGAAACACACCCCGCGGTGGCGCAAATAATCCGTATCCCGCGTGGATACAAACAGGGCAACGCGACGGTGTTCTGGTCACTCACCTGGCGCGCGAAACTTGGCTTTAACCTCGGCCGATTTTCGTACGCGACGGCGGTCTACATCCCACACGACCCCGAGCCCCTGGGCGCGTGGCTGCTCGCGCAGATGCGCGCCAACGAAAAATGGCTCAACGCCGGCAGCACGCTCAATCAGTTCGACTGGCAACGCGATTGGGCGCAGCGGTTCGCAACGCAAATTCTCCAACCCCGCCCGGCCGGCGGGCATGAACTTCAGCGCAACGCTTATCTGGCCGAGCATTGGGAAGCGTCCATCGAATCCGAGCGACCGGACCTCGCCCTCAGCCCGCGCGCGCTCACTTATGCCAGTGTGCACGCCGGCGCAGCGCGCCACGCGGTGCGCCGTACCCGGGCCGAGGCGCTGGTGGGTGTGATTCCGGCCGGGTCGAGTGCGATCAACCAATATCCGCTCGAAAAGTGGATCGACACGATTTCTCGCATTTGGGAACATCACCAAATGCTCCCCGCGTTGCTCGGCGGGCCGGCGGATGCGGAATTGATTGCGCAAATCTCCCGTCGCCTCACCGCCGACGGCATTCCGCACCACGTTTTCCCGACCGACTGCGACATCGCCGTTTCCGCCGCCGTCGTTTCGCGATTGGATGCGGTGTTGAGCATCGACACCGGCTTGGCGCACGTGGCGGTGTCTTTTGATCTGCCGACGGTTGTTCTCGTCACCGGCGGAATGCCTGGTCGCTTTTGGCCGTGGCCGATGGCCACACGGTCGATCGCCCTCACCAAGCCGATGCCGTGCGCCGGCTGCAACTATATTTGTACGCAGCCGGGCGCGTTATGCCTGACCGATCTTTCGCCGGAATGGATTGTCGATGCACTCATCCGCGCGATGAAGAGCAAATCCATTCTGCCTCAAACTCAAAGAGCCAAGGAGTATCGCCATGCCGGCTGAGTTAAAGCCCCGCATTGCAGTCGTGGTCACCACGATCGGCAACGGACAATTCCTGGAAGACTATCACGCCGCCGCGTGCGCCGAGGGTGTGCTGGATCGGGTGACGATGATCGTCATCCCCGATCGCAAAACCCCGCCGCTACTTTACGCGCGCTGTCAGGAGTTCGCCGCCAAAGGGTTGAACGTAATTTGCGCGACGATGGAGGGCCAGCAGGCGTTCCTGAAGCGCGTCGGCTTTGATTCGCTGGTTCCGTTCGACAGCGACAACCGCCGCAACATCGGCTACCTGATGGCGCTGGCGACCGATGCGCCGGTCATCATCAGTATCGATGACGACAACTACTGCCGGCCCGGCGAGCGGTTCTTCGCCGAGCACAGCGTGGTCGGCGCCCCGCGCGTCACGCTGCCGGAAGTAAAGTCCACCGACGGCTGGTTCAACATTTGCAGCATGCTCGAATGCGAGCCGAGCGTGGTGTATCCGCGCGGCTATCCGTATCGAGAGCGCCACCGCGCCAGCGAGATTTTGACGACCGAAGCGACCGGTAAAGTCGCCATCAATGCCGGTTTGTGGCTGCAGGAACCCGATCTGGATGGCATGACGTGGCTGGTTTCTCCCACGCGCACCCACGCCATGATCAAAGACTCCATTCTGCTCGGCCGGCATGTGTGGTCGCCGATCAATACACAGAACACGGCGCTGCATCGCGATGTGATGCCATCGTACTACTTCGCGCGAATGAACTATCCGCTGGCCGGCATGATGAGTATTGACCGCTACGGCGACATCCTCAGCGGCTACCTATCCCAAGCGTGCGTGAAACAAATGGGCGAGTTCATCCGAGTCGGCACGCCGCTGGTGGATCACCGGCGGAACAGCCACAACTATCTCAAAGACGCCACTTGCGAAATGGGCTGCGTCTGGCTCATGGAAGACTTAACGGCGTGGCTCACGGGCGTTTCACTTTCCGGCTCAAGCTATTCAGAAAA
>CAZXLA010000053.1:0-1193 GCA_964641895.1 uncultured Tepidisphaeraceae bacterium | reverse complement strand
AGGAAGTGAAGCCATGAAACCATCCATCTCCATCATCATCCCGTCGTTTAATCAGGGGCGCTTTATTGCGCGCACGCTGCTCTCAATTCTTCGTCAGGATTACGACGGTAAAATCGAAGTCATCGTTTCCGACGGCGGGTCGACCGATGAGACGCTTGACGTACTCAAAAAGTACCCACAGGTGCGCTGGTGGAGTGAGAAAGACCACGGCATCGCCGACGCCACCAACAAAGGCCTCTCGGTCGCCCACGGCGAACTGCTGGCGATTCAAAGCAGCGATGATTTCTATTTCCAGCACGCATTCCGTTACACCGCCGAGCATTTGCTGCAGAATACTGATCTGGCGATCGCCAGCGGGTGCGATGTTTATGTTCAACCCGACGGCGTGACATTCAGTTGCTCGGCGCTGGATGACCATCGCGTCGACGCGCGTTCATTGCTCATGCGTCGCGTCTTTCCGCAACACTGCACGTTCTTCCGCCGGGAAGTTATCGACCGAATTGGTCTGCTGAACGTCGATCTTGCCGAAGGCGCCGAGATCGATTTCTGGTACCGCGCGCTGCATCACTTCGCCGGTGCGTTCATTCCGCGTCATACCGCGGCGTATCAGCTTCATGCGCAGCAGCGCACGCAGACCGGCAAACGGTGGCTCGAAAGCCTGAAGAAGATTGTCGAATCCAATGAGAACGACCCGGCTTTGGGCGAACTCTTTCGCCTGAGTGACGACGACCGATTCAACCTCTACACTCGCTGGCAGGCCATCACGGCGGCGATATCGGGAAGCCAGACCGACCTGAACGCCGCCTTAATCGTTGTGAGCCGCGACGATCGAATTACCCAGGAAACCCGCGACTGCCTGGCGCTACACGGCCTGCTGCCCAAACCCGCGAAAGACAAAACCGCGCCGCGGCATGCGAACCACGCGGTGCCGGATTTCAATTGGTGGCGTGAAGGTCGGGGAAGAATTGCTGCGTGATGTCTTTTCTCCCCCTCCTGATACACCGGGAGGGGGCCGTGATGTTGGTGTGCGTTGGCTTCCTGAACGACGCATCACCCGCGACGGTTGTAGATTCGGTAGGGCAGACATTCCTGTCTGCCGTCGCTTTCCAAGCGAATCCGATCTTCGAACGGCATGGAATGCCGTGGTAGACAGGAATGTCTGCCCCACCGTCAACCGTGTTCGATATTCGTCA
>CAZXLA010000052.1:0-19658 GCA_964641895.1 uncultured Tepidisphaeraceae bacterium | reverse complement strand
TCAATCCCCGCTCTCCAATATCGCCATAAACGCCTCCTGCGGAATATCCACGCTGCCCACGCGCTTCATGCGCTTCTTGCCTTCCTTTTGTTTTTCCAGCAGCTTGCGCTTGCGCGTTACGTCGCCGCCGTAGCATTTGGCGGTGACGTTTTTGCCGACGCTCTTGATCGTCTCCCGCGCGATAATTTTCCCCCCGATGGCCGCCTGCAGTGGGATTTCGAACAGATGGCGCGAGATTTCTTCCTTCAACCGCACCAGAAGCTTGCGGCCTCGCGCTTCGGCGTAGTCTCGATGGATGATCACGCTTAGCGCATCCACCCGGTCGCCGTTCACCAGAATATCCACCTTCACCAGTTCGCCGCGGCGGAAACCGATGAAATCGAAATCCATCGTGCCGTAGCCTTTCGTGGCGCTTTTCAGACGGTCGTAGAAGTCGTAAATGACTTCCGCCAGCGGCATCTCGTAGGTGAGCATCACCCGCGTCGCGCCGATGTACTCGGTTTTCTGATAAATCCCCCGGCGGTCTTCGCACAGCTTCATCAAATTACCGACCGTATCGCCGGGAAGGATCAGATTCATTTTGATGAACGGCTCGCGAATCTCTTCCACGTTCGTGGGGTTGGGCAACTGGCTGGGCGAATCGATCTTGAACACCTTGCCGTCGGTCTGCTTGATCTCATACGTCACCGTTGGCGCCGTCTGAATCATTTCGATGTTGAACTCACGCTCCAGCCGTTCCTGAATGATCTCCATGTGCAACAGACCCAGAAACCCGCAGCGGAAGCCGAAGCCCAGCGCGTCATTGCTTTCAGGCTCGAAGCTGAAACTGCTGTCGTTCAGGCTGAGCCGATCCATCGCGTCGCGCAGCTCGTCGTACTGCGTTTTGCCGCTGGGATAAAAATCGCAGAACACCATCTGCTGGCTCGGCTTGTACCCCGGCAGAGGTTCGGCGGCTTTGTTGTCGTCGTCGGTTACGGTATCGCCGATGCGCACGTCGTGCAGGTCTTTTATGGCCGCGACGATGTAGCCGACCTCGCTCGTGCCGATGCGATCCACCGGCGTCGGCCGCGGGGTGAGCTTGCCCAGGTCGGTCACCTGGTATTGCTTATCGGTTCCCATGAAGCGGATTTTCTGGCCCTTGCGAACTTCACCGTCGATCACACGCACGTAAGTGATCACGCCTCGATAGTCGTCGTAAATTGAATCGAATATCAAGGCCCGAGTGGGCGCATTGGGGTTTCCGCGCGGCGGGGGCAATTGGTCGCACAGCTTGCTGATCAGTTCATCAATTCCCTTGCCGGTTTTCGCAGAAACCTCGATCGCATCTTCGGCGCGAAAACCCAGCACCTGCTCAATTTCTTCCGCCACCACAATCGGTTGGGCCGAAGGTAGGTCGATCTTGTTGATGACCGGAATAATCTCCAGCCCCACCTCAATGGCGGCGTAGGCGTTGGCGACGGTTTGTGCCTGCACGCCCTGCGTCGCATCCACCACGAGAATCGCCCCTTCGCACGCCTGCAGCGCCTTTTGCACTTCGTAGTGAAAGTCAACGTGGCCCGGCGTATCAATAAAATTCAGCATGAACTTTTCGATGGTGCCGTCGGGCATCTTGTGATCATGAAAAACCGTCACCGCGCTCGCTTTGATGGTGATGCCTCGTTCGCGTTCCAAATCCATGTCATCGAGCATCTGGTTCTGAAACTCGCGCTCGGTGATCGCGCCGGCGCGCATAAGAAGGCGATCCGACAGAGTGCTCTTGCCGTGATCGATATGGGCGATGATTGAGAAGTTACGAATCTGCATGGGGTTACGTGACGGTCCTTTGGCTCAAACCGTCAATTCTACTCGCAAACGAGCACTTCGTACACGCGACCCTGTGGCCATTGATGGGTGCTCGATCCGAATGTTCGCGTGGGCTTACATTCGGCGTGCAGGATGTGCGCTTGACCAGTCACGCCGCGCTGTGAGCTTCAAGCGAACACGCGGGTTCTGCAATCAGCGTGTATAACGTTTTGAGGAGCGTTTATGCCACAAACCGCCGATTGGTTCGTCTGGGCCGTTCTCTCGGCAATCTTCGCTGCGTTGACCGCCATCTTTGCAAAAGTGGGCCTCGAAGGCGTCGATTCCGACTTCGCGACCCTTCTTCGCACCGCCATCATCATCGTGATTCTGGCGATCTTCGTAGCGGCGGTGGGGAAGTGGCAGAATCCGATGTCGCTTTCGAACAAGACCCTACTGTTTCTCACACTCTCAGCGCTGGCGACGGGCGCATCATGGGTGTGTTACTTTCGCGCGCTCCAGATGGGCAACGCCTCGCAGGTGGCGCCGGTGGACAAGCTCAGCGTCGTGCTCGTGGCCATTTTTGCGGTGGCGTTTTTGAAGGAACGACCCAGCCCACGCGACTGGGCAGCGATCGGGCTGATCACGGTCGGCGTGATCATTCTGGGCTTGCGAAAGTAAACGCCAAATCTTCTGCGCTGGCTTCGATTTCGGATTGTGGGTTGAATGGCCCACGGTTTCGATCGGAAATCGGCCGACGAGCGGCGAGCGGCGGCGACCCGATTCCCTCAACAAAACCACCGGTCGCTGACGCTTGCGCCTCGTCATTCGGGTCACATGCGGTTGCCGTGAGGGACTTCATCTTTGCAAAATTTTTTTCCTTGACATTCTCTCCGTTGTTAGCATAATGTTCGATCTCGGCCGATAGGGCATGGTTTCAAGGCGTTGTGAGTCGCTCTTTGACATCCAAAGGTACCAAACAGGAACGGTTTGGAGCCGCTTAGGAACCGGTTAGGAACCGGTTTTTGGTGGACGATGTTTTCTTAAGTTGATGTTTCATAATCATTTACGGATTCACGAGGCCGTCGAATTTTTTTTGCGCAGCCGGACCAGTGGCCGCAGGGTCTAACGCCCATTTTGTGGTAATTACTTGACCAACAATTCAGATTGCCACGAAGAATCGAAGCAACGAAGAAGGCTAATTGGCCGCAGATGTTCGCAGATGCACTCAAATAGTTCGAGTGGTTCCATACTTTAGCAAGCACTCTTCGGTTCTTCGCGTTCGCATCGTTCGGCGTTACGCTGCGATCAACCAACCGTGCCCCACGAACCTACCGATCCTCCGCTCCAGCCCATCGACGCCATCGACGCCATCGAACCAGCCGAATCGCCCGAAGAACGTGAAGGCGACGGCGACGAGATCGTCCACTTCCGGTGGAAGGTCACCAAAGACCTCACCCGGCGGATTGATCAATATCTGGTCGATCGCGTCGGTTACATGTCGCGCAATGCGGTGCAGCATGTGATCAAGGCCGGTCTGGTGAAGGTGAACGGCCGTATCGCCAAGGCATCGTACAAACCCTGCAACGGCGACATTGTCGAGATGGCCGCCCCGCCGGAGCCGGTGAATGAACTCGTCCCGGAACCCATTCCACTGGATATTGTCTACGAAGATGAATATTTCTTGGCGCTCAACAAGCAGACCAACCTGATCGTTCACCCGGCCCGCGGCCGATGGACCGGAACGCTGGTCAACGGCCTGGTGTACTACGGCAAAAAGTGGAGCACGCTCAACGGCGACTGGCGGCCGGGCATTCTGCATCGGCTCGATCGCAACACCACCGGAATCATGCTCGTGGCCAAAGCCGACGAGGCCCATTGGCGACTGGCGCGGCAGTTTGAAAATCGGTCCATCCAGAAAACCTATATGGCGATTATTCACGGCGTGCCGCACCTGCAGGCCGATGAAATTAACCTGCCCATCGGCCAAGACCGTCGGATTCGCGAACGACAGGCAATCCGCAAACCCGAGCACGGCGGTCGGGAAGCGGTCACCCGATATCAGGTCCAGCAGGTGTTCGAAGCCCCGCCGGGGCTGGCATTTGACTCGGGTGAGCATGCCAAAGATCAGAACGCCCCGCCGGTGCCGCTGGGCAAGTTCTCGCTGGTGAAATTATGGCCTAAAACCGGTCGAACGCATCAGTTACGTGTCCACATGGCGGCGTTAGGCCACCCGATGATCGGCGACACGATGTATGGCGGGCGGATCATCACGACCCCTTCGGGCTTCCGCTTCGACCGCCAAGCCCTGCACGCGTTTGAGATCGCGTTTGTGCATCCGGTGAGCTTGCAAAACATGACCCTGTCCGCCCCGCTTCCGGTCGACTTTGTCACACTGACGGCAATTTTAGCGGGCGAGTCGAAACCTTTGGCCGATCAAGCGTTATAATAATGTAGTCGCTTGAGAGTTCTTGTGATTGAAAGGTGGTCTTGAAATGATGTATCCGCTCGCATTCCTGCAAAACTTCGGCATGTTCGAAATGGTCCTTCTCGGCGGGCTCGGCTTGCTCCTGTTCGGCAAGCGCCTCCCGGAAGTTGGCCGAAGCCTCGGTCGCAGCATTGTCGAATTCAAAAAGGGATTGAAAGGCGTTGAAGACGACGTCGAAGACGCATCATCAAGCGTCCGCAAGCTCGATGCGCCAAACGCCCAACCCAAAATCGGGCCACAGCAATGAGCGCGCTCGCCCACACTGTTTGACAGCGCAGCGCACGCTTGCGGTTTCGCGGAATATTCGCGTCGATTCCGAAACAATTGGCATGAGTCGCTATCCGGGCAATGTGCAGAGGGTCTGATCGATCAAGGAGAACACCGTCATGATTTTCCGCATCGCCTCATCGATCGTGATTCTAAGCGCCCTTTCCATCGCACACGCCGATCAAGTGGCCAACCCACGGGTGGCGCTGGCAAGAAAACTGCCTGAGCTTAATCTCAGCAATGTGTCGCTGAGCGATGCGATCGACTTCCTGCGCGACACGTCGCGGGCCAATTTGCACGTGAATTGGGCGGCGCTGGAGAATGCCGGCATCAGCAAAGATACCCCCGTCAGCCTGCGCCTGCGCGGCGCTTCGCTGCGTAAGGTGCTCAACCTGATCCTGACCGAAGCCGCCGGCGGTGCCGATACGCTGGCGTTTTATTCCGCCGACGGCGTGCTGGAAATCACCACCCGCGAAATTGCCGACCAAGAAATGGTAACCATTGTATACCCCGTGGAAGACCTGCTCGTGGAAGTCCCCGATTTTAACAACGCCCCCGATTTCAACCTTCAAGCACAACAATCGTCTGGTCGAGGCGGCGGCGGTGGGGGTGGAAACCTCTTCGGCGGTGGAAGCGGCGGCAATGAAGACGATAAAACCACCCGCATCGAGCGCGCCGACGAACTCGTCTCCCTCATCACCGACACCATCCAACCCGACGTATGGCAAGTCAACGGCGGAACCGCAACCATCCGCTTCTTCCAAGGCAGCCTCATCGTTCGAGCACCGCGCAGTGTGCACGAGGCGTTGGGTGGAAACGTCGACTGAACGATTTGTGCCTTACTGAAAACATCGGTCGTAAAGATTGACGATTGACGATTAACCGGAGAAGCCCTGAAGGACTCATCTTCTTAATCGTCAATCGTCAATCGTTACCCCTCGATTCGCGCCGTTCACTCGCCCCCCAAGTTTCACTATCATCCGCCCATGCAGCACGACTTGCAGTACCAACTCGCCTTCATCGGCGCCGGCAACATGGCCGAGGCGATTGCCAAAGGCGTGATCGGCAATGGCGTATTCCGCGCCGACCAGATCATCGCCGCCGACCCGTCGCCGGCGCGGCTGTTGGTGTTCGGCGAATTGGGCATCAAAGCCGTACCCGATAACCGCGCTGCCGCCGAGTCGGCGCGCATCGTCCTGCTCTGCACGAAACCCCAGATGATGCCCGGCGCGTTAGGCGATCTGCGCGAGGTGCTCCGCGGCGAACAGCTCGTCGTCACTATCGCCGCCGGCATCAGCACGGGTTACATCGAGCGGCAACTCGGTGACGGACACCAATGGCGCATCGTGCGCGTCATGCCCAACACGCCCATGCTCTACGGCGCCGGCGCGACGGCCATCTGCCCCGGCCCGCACGCCACCGCCGACGACCTGCAATCAGTGCGAAAACTATTTGCAGCCGCGTCGACCGTCGTGGATGTGGACGAGCAGCACATGGACGCCGTCACCGCCGTGAGCGGCAGCGGGCCGGCTTACTTTTTCTACCTTGTTGAACACATGATCGAAGCCGCAGTGCAACTGGGGCTTTCGCCGGCGCAATCGAAGCAGCTGGTGGTTCAGACTGCCGTCGGCGCGGCGAGAATGCTTTCCGAATCGAACGATTCACCGCAGGAATTGCGAACAAAAGTAACCAGCCCCGGCGGCACAACACAGGCGGCGTTCGATGTCATCACCGCCGCGAACGTGGGCGCGACAATCCAGCAAGCCATCGCCGCCGCACAGAAACGTGGGCGCGAACTGGGGAAGTAAGTTTGCCGCCGATGAACGCAGATCAACGCGGATCAGAATGAAGACTTGGCGATATACTCAACGATCGAGTTGCTATGATCTGCGCGCCTCCGCGTTCATCCGCGGCGCAATGATTTGCTTGCTCCTCATGTCCGGCTGCCATCTCGGTGGTGTGATCACCCCGCCGATGTTTGTTGACCAGCCGACGACCATCTATGTGAAGCTCGACGCCCGCCACTCCGGCATCGCCTTCCCCCGCGATGGCGTTCGATACGTTGAATACTCCTTCGGCGCCTGGCGATGGTTCGCCTACGCCGACACCCGTTGGCCCGTGGCGCTGGGGTCGCTCGGCGGACTCATGCAGTCGACGCTGCAAAGCAACGAATACCCGGTTTTCGACGACGAGCCGATGACCAAATATGAATCGGCATTCATCCCCATCACCGTCGACCGGCGGCGTGCCGATGCGCTGCGCATGGAGCTCGACGCCCGCTTCGCGCGTCGGGCAAATACGTTTCATTACAACGAACTGTACGACATGTACTTCGTCCACGACGACGAGCGATATTGGATCTTCAACAACTGCAACCAGGTCACGGCGCGCTGGCTTCGCCGCCTCGGATGCCGCGTGGATGGCCTGACGGCGACGAACAATTTTCGTGTGGCGCGATGATCACGGCAGCAAAATCACCGGCCCCTTGTCCACCGGTTTCCCATCCGGATTCCACCCGCCGCCCAGCGATTTATAGAGGGCGACGAGGTGCGTCGAGACGGTTTGATCGCTCGTTACAAATTGGCTTTCAACATCAAGCAACCGCCGCTGGGCGTCGAGCACGTCCTGGAACGCCGTCAGGCCCTGCCGGTAAAGCTGATCCGCCAGATCGACTGCGCGCTGGCTCGATTGCACCGCCGACGCAAGGCTCTGGCGACGCGCCTGCTCTCGGCTGTAGGAACCCATCGCGTTTTCCACTTCCTCCAGGGAGAGCAACACCGTTTGTTCATACGAGCGCAGCACTTGTTCGCGGCGCGCTTCCTGCGCTTTGATGTTCCCCTGCACCCGTCCGAAATTGAGCAACTGCCAACGCATCGACGGGCCGATGCCCCAGCCAAAACTATCTTCATCAAAAAGGCTCTTGATGTTGCGCGACGTGTACCCGAAATCGCCCGTGATGCTGAACCGCGGGAAGAGATCGGCGATCGCAACGCCCACCCGCGCCGTCTCGGCGGAGAGATTGCGCTCGACGCGGCGAATGTCCGGCCGGCGCCGCAGCAATTCACTCGGCAGGCCGACGGGCAACTGCGGCGCCGCCTGAGGTATGGGTTGCACGGCAATCAGCTCGTCCTTCAATGTTTCAGGGTTCGCCCCGCACAGCACGCTCAGCCGGCGGATCGATTGTCGCACCTGGTCTTCCAGCGGTGGCATTTGCGAACGGGTGGTCATCGCCTGCGCTTCGGCGCGGGCGACGTCCAAGTCGCTGGTCAGGCCGGCTTGGAATCGGCTGCGCGTGAGGTCGAGTGTTTGATCCTGTGTCGCCAGATTTTTCTGCACGATTCCCAACTGCCGCTGCGCGCCGCGCAGGATGATGTAGTTGCGCGCCACATCGCTCACCAGCGTCACCAGCACGTCGCGCTGGTCTTCAATGGTGGCGGAGAAGTCGGCGTCGGAGGCTTCGATCGATCGACGCACGCCGCCGAAGACATCGATCTCCCAGGACGCATCAAATCCCGCCGACCAGTTGTGGCGGTCGGGGTCACTGGAAAAACTGGACGTTCCGCTGCCGCTGTTACGCCCATCTTCGTTATTGCTGCTGCGGTCCTGGCGGTAGCCGGCCACGCCATCGAACGATGGAAACAGTCCCGATTTGCTGCCGCGATACAGTGCCCGCGCCTCGCCAACGCGCGCGGCGGCAATTTTCAGATCGAGGTTGTTCTGGATGGAACGATCCACCAGCGCCGTCAATTTGTCATCTCCGAACACCTGCCACCACGTGACCAGGTTGGAGGGTTGCGATGCCGGCTGAGTCGTCGCGACAACTTCTCCATATTTCGCGGGGGTTTTCGCGTCGGGTGTGGCGTAGTTCGGCCCCACCGCGCACCCGCCGACAACCACCGCGCCCATAATTACCGCCACCGTCTTCTTCACTATCATCTGAAATTTCCTTCTTCGCCAAGCCATCGTGCGGCCATTTGTTGCTTACTTGTTCTGTGCCACCTTCATCGCCGACGAACTTCCCACCGGCGGCGCTTCGATGAACACATCCATCTGCTGGCCAACGTACACCGGCAACGCATTTCGTTCGAACGAGTAGAGCACCTGCAACACGCGGGTATCGACGCGCTCGGTGCTCTCGCCGGTCAGACTTCTCTTGGGCACCACGTACGGTTCCACTCGAACGAAATCGCATTCGGTCGATAGCTCGCTGTTGCCGCGCAGAAACGCTTTGGCTTTGGCGTTCTTCTGCAATCGCCAGGCGTCGTTCTCATCGACATCAATCCGAACGTGGAGCTTGGACGTGTCGCCGAGCAACATCAGCGGCTGCGCCATGGCGCCCGCCGGCGCAAACTCGCCGGCGCGCACTTTAACCTGCAGCACTTCGGCGTCCGATGGCGCGCGCACCAGGGTGCGATCGATCAGCGTCTCGTTCGCCTGCACGCCGGCCAGCGCCGCGTCAACCTGCGCTTTCGCCTGGAGCAGAGTTGCATCGCCGGTCGCCATCGCGAACTTTCGCTTGTCGTATTCATCTTTGCTGACCGCGCGCGGATCCGTCTGCTTGATGGTGTCGTAAATTTCGAACTGGTTGCGAAGATCGGCCAGACCCGCTTCGGCGACGGCCACTTGAGCCTTTGATGTTGCGACCGCAGCACGGGTGGTGAGCAACTGGGCCTGAAGGTCGCGGTCGTCGATTTTGAAAAGCGGTGCGCCGGTCTTCACAGAGTCGCCGACTTTCACAAACACCTGCGTCACCGCCCCGCCGACGGTCGCGCCCACCGCGATGTTCTCGCCGCGCGCCTCGACGATGCCCGCGCCGGCGATGTAAGCCGCAAACGGCGCCGCCGCCGGCTGCGCCACCGGCTGGCTTGCCGGCACTGCCTTGTTGCCGGCGCGCACGAATAAAATCGCAAAGATCAGCCCCGCCACGGCGACGATCGGTAGAACGTATTTTGTAATCATGACAATCTCGCCATTCGCGGGTCAACCGGTGGGGCAGACATTCCTGTCTGCCCCATCGACGCCGTTCGTTTGTTACTTTCCTGCATATTGCTGTCCATCGTTCACACTGACAACCCGCCCGTCGTCCATCTTGGCGATGCGATCCGCGAACTCGAAGATACGCGAGTCGTGCGTGACGATGAGCAAAGCGCGACCGGGGCCGACGGCTACCTCTTTGAGCAGTTCCATCACGCGATGACCCGTAGCATGGTCGAGCGCGCTGGTGGGTTCATCGCACACAATGAGTTTCGGCGAATGCACCAAGGCGCGGGCGATGGCAACACGCTGCTGCTGTCCGCCGGAAAGGTGTTTCGGGAGCGACTTCATGCGATCGTGCAGGCTGACCCGACGCAGCGCCTCCTCCGCCCGTTCCATCGCCGCGCGCCGCGGGACGCCGTTGATGAGCAACGGCACCGCCGCGTTCTCGGCGGCGGTCAGTGTCGGGAGAAGATTGAACGCCTGGAAGACAAAGCCGATGTTCTGCCCGCGCCATCGGGTGCGATCGGCGCCGCGCATTTTCATAAAGTCGTTGCCGAAGACGACGCACTCGCCCTCTTCATGATCGAGAATGCCGGCCACCACACTGATGAGCGTCGTCTTCCCGCATCCGCTGGGACCCACCAACATCATGAGTTCGCCGGTCTTCACGGTCAGGTCGACGCCGCGCAGGGCCATCACCTTGTTTCCGTTGGCGTTATACACCTTCACCAGGTTTCGACACTCGACTGCAATCGTGCGGTCGGTCGAAGATTGCCTGGGTTGTTCGAGCATGGTCAACATCTTTTGCGGCCCTTCAAATTCAATCGTCACTTTCGTTCCCGCGTTGCATCCGCAGCTAACCCTTGAACACAATTGCAGGTTCGAGCCGCACCACCTTGATCAAGCTCATCGCCGCTGAAAGGGTGACGATGGCCAATGTGGCCACGCCGGTGATGACCAGTAACTGCCAGGGCAGGAAAAAGGCAAGCTCCGTCGACCCGCCCAGGCGATAGCCCAGGAACGCCGCCAGCCCGACGCCCAGCCCGTACCCGATCCCGCCGACGATCAGCGCCTGCAGAAGGATCATCCGCAGCAGCATGCCGTTGCCCGCGCCCATCGCTTTGAGCGCGCCGAAGTGTTTGATATTTTCGAGCGTGAATTGATAAAACGTTTGCGCCGCGATGGCCAAACCCACAAAGAACCCCAGCGCCACCGCGATGCCAAAGTTGATCGGAATGCCGGTGTACTTCATAAAGTAGGTCACGGTCATCCACTTGAATTCGTCTCGTGGAATCGCCAGCAGCGTGGGACGAATCGCGCCGCCTTCCTTCACGCCGGTCACATCCATGATGCGCTGCGAAAGCGCCTTCGGATCGATTCCCCCGCCGACTTTGACGAGGATGAAGCTCAGCAGCTTGCGCTCTTTGGGCGCGAACGAAATCGCCCGGGAATACGTTGTGTAAATCACGGGTTGGCTCTGAAACGTCCGACTCACGCGGCAGATGCCGACGACGACCGCGCGGTGATCGTTCAGTTCGAGCGTATCGCCGATCTTCAGCGGAACGATTGTTCCGTCGGGCTTGGTGTGCGCCAGTTTTCCGGTCGCTCCGTACTCGTCAACGATCACGGATTCCGCCCGCCGCAAATCGGCCAGCGTTCCTTCCACCATTTCCGGCGGCCCGCCGATCAAGCTTGCGTCGTCAAGACCCAGCACGTTGCAGGTTTGGAAGCTGCCGTTGTCGAGCCGCGCCTTGAGCAAACCCTTGTAGAGCGGCACGGCCCACTCGACACCTTGAATTCCACGGACGCGATATAGTTCGGTATCCTGCAGCGGTTTGATGTCGTCGATGAATTGCACCTTTGGGTCCATCACCCACACGTCCGGCCCGGCCAGATCGGTGATTGCGCCGAACGTGCGGCTCATCAGCCCGCAAAAGATGCTTCCCTGCTGCGTGATGAGAAACGACGCGATCGTAACCCCGAAAATAATCCCCAGATATTTCGCGGCATCACCCATGAGCATTCGAATGGCAACTAAGTTCATTTCCGCCTCCCGCGCTTCTGCAAGCCGGGAGCTTTAGCCCCGGATGGATTCCGTTGCGACGTGCGAGCATGAGATGCGTGCATCGCCTCCAACCCCGCCAGCGAAAACATCCACACGTGATCCGCCAGCGCGTCGACTTCACTCTTGGAATACTGTGCATGATTCGGCCACATCCGGCTGATGATAGGCCGGCAGTGTTTGTGAAAGACCACCTGCCCGACGATAGAGCTGCATACCTGAAAGACCTGTTGATCAGACAGCTTCGCGCCGGCGATGGCGCGAACGATGTTCACGAGCCGATCGCGCATGTGGACCATCTGCCGGTCGACCAGTTCATCGAGCACGCCGGTGGGCTTGATCATTTCGCGCAGTATCAATTCGGCGAACCATTGCGGTTTCGAGGCATCAAACATTCGAAGGAAGAACGACCGCACAAACGCCCGCAGCAGTTCGGCGGGCGGGTCGCCTTGCTTTACGCCAAAGTCCGGTGGATAGGCCTTTACGCCGGCTTCAAAATAATGCAGAAACGTGGCGCGATAAAGCCCCTGCTTGTCGCCAAAGTGATAGTTCACCGCAGCCACGTTGGCGCCGGCCAGCGTGCAAATTTCGCGGACGGTGGCGCTATCAAATCCACTTCGGGCAAAGATTTCTCCGCCGACGGTCAGAAGCCGCTCGCGGGTGTCGGCATCAGTGGGTTTGGAAATTGAACGTTTCATTGGCGTCGAGACGAACGTCTAAACGTTCGTTTGAAACGTATGATTCAAACGATTGTTTGATTTGTCAACTGCAAAATTCGCGCGCCGCCCCCAGCGCGGCTCGACCGTGGCGCAGGCGGGCTGGTGTAACTGCTTTTCATTTCGTGAGTTGTGGAGCAAGTTGGGTTATCATCGACGCCCTCATCTTTTTGAGGATTCGCATGCGCCAATTCGTTGCGTTGCTTGTGCTTTGTTCGATCGCCTTCGCAGACCCGACCACCACCGCCCCGCCACGGGCGCTGCGGGAGAACACGCCGCAACTGCATGCGTTCACGAACGCGAGAGTTGTGGTCTCCCCGACGCAAACGATTGATAAAGGCACGCTGGTCGTTCGCGACGGCGTGATGATCGCCGTCGGCCCCGCGCTCCCCACGCCCGCCGACGCGCGCGTGCATGACCTTGCCGGCAAAACGATTTACCCCGGCCTTATCGATGCATACTCCGATCCCACGCCAGCCGCGGCCAGCAGCTTAAGCAGCCGACGAAGCGTGGTTGCGCCCACGGCCGATGCATCATCAGCTCAACCCGACGGCGGCGCAGCGCACTGGAACCGCGAAGTGCTGGCCGATTTCCAAATCGATCGCACTTTCAAGCCCGATGTCGAAACGAACAAGAAACTACGCAGCCAGGGCTTCGTCGCTCGACTCGTCGTGCCAACGCGCGGCATCGTCAAGGGATTCAGTACGCTCGTCAGCACGTCGGACGGCGACGCCACGCGCGCGATCATCAAGCCGATGGTTGCGCAGCATTTGGCGCTCACGCCCGCCCGTCGCGCCTTCGGCCCGCCGGCCGACGGCGAAGCGCCGCGCTATCCATCGTCGCCGATGGGCGCGTTCACGCTCGTTCGTCAGACATTGCTCGATGCCAGGTGGTACGCCGCCGCACGGGCCGCCCGCGAAGCCAACCGCACGCTTCCCCCGCCGCAGCGCAACGCCGCGCTCGATGCGCTGGCGGCGCACCTCAAGGCCGCCACGCCGTTCATCATTGATGCGAACGACGAGTTGTACGCGCTTCGCGCGGGGCGTCTCGCCGAAGAGTTTCATATTCCCGTGATCATCAGAGGAAGCGGCCAGGAATATCGCCGGCTGGACGACATCGCGGCGATGAAGCTGCCGATCATCGTTCCGCTTTCGTTTCCCCGCGCGCCGAATGTCACGTCGCCCGAATATGCAATCAACGTCTCGCTCACCGATTTAATGGATTGGGACATCGCCCCGGAGAATCCCGCGCGGCTTCAAAAGGCCGGCGTGACGATTGCTCTCTCAACTCAGGGCTTGCGCGACAAAGCCGAATTTTTGAAGAGCCTCCGCAAAGCCGTGGCCCGAGGGCTGGAGAAGTCGGCCGCCCTCGCCGCCGTCACGATCACGCCGGCCAAATTGTTGGGTGTCGAGGAGTCGCTCGGCACGATTGAGGTCGGCAAGCGAGGCAGCTTCATCGTCACCGACGGCGAATTGTTCGATGAGAAGACCAAGGTCATTGCGGTGTGGGTGGACGGCAGTGAATTTGAGATTCAGCCGAAAATCGAAACCGATCCGCGCGGCAGTTGGACCATTTCCAACGCCGATGGCACGCTGAGCGTCAAGCTAAACATCAGCGGCGACCCGGGCAAACTCCGCGGCGACCTGCCCCGGCCGGATCGCGCGCGCGGGGCGGCGAGCGGGCCGAGCAGCGAGCCGGCCGGCGAGCCGGCGTCACGGCCGTCGCGCGATCGGTCAAGCAGCGGCGTGAAGAACTTCGCCGTCGACGATACGCGCGTCAGCTTCAACCTCACCGGCGAAGCCATCAAGCGCAAAGGTATCGTCCAGTTCACGGGTCTATTCGATATTTCCGGCGACAGCTTCGAAGGCACGATGACCGATGCCGAAGGCAAGCAAACGGCCGTCAGTGGTAAGCGCGAATCAAAGACGGTCACCACGCGGCCGGATGACGAAAGTGGCCCCGCGACCAAACCCACCTCTCAGCCGGCGCCGGCAACGTATGCGGTGAATTACCCGCTGGGCGATTTCGGCCTCGACGTGCAACCCGAGCAGCCGCGCATCGTCATCTTCAAGAACGCAACCGTATGGACGAGCGGCCCCGACGGAACGCTGGACGAAACCGATGTGCGCGTGGAATCCGGCAATATCGCCGCGATCGGCAAAGGGCTTGCCGTGCCCGATGGCGCAGTGGTGATCAATTGCGCGGGCAAGCACCTGTCTCCGGGAATCATTGACTGCCACAGCCACATGGCCACCGACGGCGGTGTGAACGAAGGCGGGCAGAACATTACCGCGGAGGTGCGCATCGGCGACTTCATCGACCCCGACGACATCAACCTATATCGCCAACTGGCCAGCGGCATCACCGCCGCCAATGTGCTGCACGGCTCGGCCAACACCATAGGCGGGCAGAACCAGGTGATCAAGCTGCGCTGGGGCGTTTCGCCCGAGCAGCTAAAATTTGAGAACGCTAGGCCCGGCATCAAGTTCGCGCTGGGTGAAAACCCCCGCGGCGCCAATGGCAACGAACCCGCCGACGGCGGCGAATATCCGCGCACGCGCATGGGCGTCGAACAACTCGTCCGCAACGCCTTCAACGCCGCCCGCGACTATCGCGCCGCGCAGAAACGCTTCGCCGCCGATCCGAAGAGCATGCTTCCGGTGCATCCTGATCTTGAGCTTGAAGCATTGGCCGAAGTGCTCGAAGGCAAGCGGCTGATTCATAGTCACAGCTATCGGCAAGATGAGATCCTGGCGCTCATTCGCATCTGCGACGAGTTCGGGGTGAAGATCGGCACGCTGCAGCACATTCTTGAAGGGTACAAAGTGGCCGACGCCATTGCCAAGCACGGCGCCGGCGCCAGCAGTTTCAGCGACTGGTGGGCGTACAAGCTCGAAGTGTGGGACGCCATTCCTTACAACGGCGCGATCATGCACAACCAGGGCGTCGTCGTGAGCTTTAATTCCGACGATGCCGAGATGGCCCGCCGGCTGAACAGTGAAGCGGCCAAGGCGACCAAGTACGGCGGCGTTCCGCCGGTCGAGGCGCTCAAGTTTGTCACACTTAATCCGGCGAAGCAGCTTCATATTGATAACCGCGTCGGCTCGATTGAAGTGGGCAAAGATGCCGACTTGGCCGTGTGGAACACGGTGCCCATGAGCATGTACGCCATCTGCCAGCAGACGTGGGTCGACGGCCGAAAATACTTTGATCGCGACGACGATGCAAAACTGCGCGACCGCGACGCGGCCATGCGGCAGAAGCTGATCCAGAAAATTCTCGCCAGCGGCGAACCCGTCGGCGGAGAGGGCGATACCCCGCCGAAAGAACGCGACCTGTGGCCGCGCTTTGATGAATTTTGCGGGCACGACCACGGCGAAGACCACTAAACCAGGCGACAGCGAAGTACGGGCAGAGAACGAAGGGCATCGCGATGAAAACAGAGTTCGGCCGATCCGCGCAGCTTGTCATTCCGAAGCGTACTCGCGAGGACCCTACGGGTCGAAGTGCGCTCTTTCGACGCATCGACTGGCGAAGTGAACCACACCGACGGATAGGTCCTTCGAGCGTACCGTTCGGGATGACACTTCTAGTCGTCTGCCTTCTCTGTGTCCTCTGTGACTCTGTGGTTCAAGCCTCCGACCAGATTCCATCGCCGCCGCAAAGCCGGCCGATTGCGATCGTCGGCGGCGATGTGTTTCCCGTCGACGGCCCGCCCATTCCCGGCGGCACTGTGGTGTTCGACAAGGGCAAGATCATCGACGTCGGTCGCACGGTGAAAGTGCCGGAGGGCGCCGAGACGATCGACGCCAAAGGCAAGCGCGTCTATCCGGGCTTGTTCGATCCGGCAAGCGACCTCGGGCTGGTCGAAATCAACCTCGTCCGCCAAAGCGTTGATTCGAGCGAGACCGGCGCGATCAACCCCAACGTTCGCGCTGAAAAAGCGATGAATCCCGACAGCGAGCACATCCCCGTCGCGCGATCCAACGGCGTGCTGCTGAGCGTGGTAGCGCCGGAAGGTGGAGTGATCAGCGGATCGTCCGCCGTCGTGCAGCTTGATGGCTGGACGTGGGAAGACCTCACCCTCAAATCTCCCGCCGCCATTCATATGACGTGGCCGGCAATGCGCGTGGTGCCGCGGCGTTTCGGTACGCCGGAACCCGACGCCGAGCAAACGAAGCGCCGCGACGAGCAGCTTGAACAGATTCGCAAAACCTTCGACGATGCCCGGGCCTACAAAGCCGCACGGGAGAGCGATGCGTCGAAGGCATCCGCGCCCTTTGATTCGCGCTGGGATGCGATGATCCCGCTGCTTGATGGCACAATTCCGCTCGTCGTCAACGCTAACGACGTGTTACAGATTCAGTCCGCCGTCGCGTTCGCCCAGCGCGAGAAGGTGCGGCTGATCATCGCCGGCGGGTACGACGCGCCGATGTGCGCCGAACTGCTGAAGAAGCACGATGTGCCCGTCATCATCGCCGGTACGCACCGCCTGCCGCAGCGGCGCGGCGATGCGTACGATGCCGCGTTCACCCTGCCCCGCCGGCTGAGCGAGGCGGGCGTGAAATTCGTCATCGGTTCGATCGACCGCTTCAACGGCAACTACCGCAATCTCCCCTACAACGCCGCCACCGCCGCGGCGTATGGGTTGCCACCCAACGAGGCGCTGGCGGCGATCACGCTGCGGGTGGCCGAGCTTTACGGGGTGGCCGACCGCGTGGGCTCAATCACCATCGGCAAAGACGCCACGCTCTTCATTGCCGACGGCGACATCCTCGAAGTGCCCACACACGTCGAGGCCGCGTTCATTCAAGGCCGCAAGATCGATCTGTCGGACAAGCAAAAACAGCTCTACAACAAATACCGCCTGAAATACGAGCAACAGAAAACCGCGCAAGAACCCAAGAAGTAGAAACTTCCCAAACTCCCCCCTCCTGGTGCTCCGGGAGGGGGTTGGGGGAGAGTCGAACAAGATGCGCGCCATCAGCGCCTAACCACCCTCCCCCTGGCCCGCAGTACCAGGAGGGGGAACAAATTGCAGCACTTTGAGCGCAAACTGCCTGCCCGCGGCCAGCGCGTCGGCGAGCTTGGCCGGGTCTTTACCGCCGGCCTGGCCCATTTGCGCCGAACCCCCCCCGCCGCCGCCGGCGAGTTTGGCGGCTTCTTTTACCCAGTCGCCGGCTTTCAATCCTTTGGCAATCAGGTCTTCACTGACGGCGGTGACGAAGCTGAGTTTTGTTCCATCATTGGCAACCACCAGCGCCGCCACGCTGGGCTGGCGTTTGCGGATCGAATCGAGCAACGATCGCAGTTGATCAGAATTCGCGCCGGCAATTTCCGCGATGATCAGCTTTCCGCCGGCGACATCAGCGGCGTTGGCGAGCAGGTCTGTCGCCATGGCGGCGCCATCGATTGAGCCGCCTGTGGCCTTCTGGGCTTTTTCCCACTTTTTGAGTTTGTCCTGTAGTTCGGCCACTGCGGCGTGCGCGCAACGGCGCGCGAGCAGCGGGACGTTGTCGGCGCCGGCTTGTTTCTGTAGCGCGTTGATCGTGCCGGGCAGTTGCGATTCGGGAAGAGATTTGGCGCGCGTGATTTCCTGCGCGAGTTGATCAGCGACTTCCGTCGCTGCGTGAGCGCGTTGACCAGTCAGCGCGATGATTCGGCGCGCGCCTTTGCTGACCGATTCTTCGCCGGTCACCACGAAGCGTTCGACTTCGCTGGTGTTTGCCACGTGCGCGCCGCCGCAGAACTCGATGGAGTAATTGCGCCACTCGTCGGAATCGGGCTTGGCCAGCAGATCGCCGGGGCGCGCGCCGATGCTGACCACGCGTACCATTGGCGGATACTTTTCGCCGAACACCGCGCGAAGTCCGTTGATCTTGATCGCGTCTTCCTGTGGCGCTTCTTCGGCGTAGACCGGGTAACTCTTTTTGATGCTCTCACCCACCAGCGCCTCAACCCGGGCTATTTCGTCTTCCTTCAGCGCGGTGTTATGCGAAAAATCGAAGCGGAGTTTTTCAGGGTCAACCAGCGAACCCTTCTGCTGCACGCCTTCGCCGAGCAATTCGCGCAAGGCCCAGTTGGCCAAGTGCGTAGCGGTGTGGTTCTGTTGGGTCTTGTTCCGCGAAACCGCAAGCGTGGCCATGACCGGGTCGGCGAAGTGAAGGGTTCCGATGGCTACTTTGCCGATGTGCAACACGTAGCCACCTACCGCGCGCGTCGTTTCGACCGCGACGTTCGAACTGGTTGATGCCAGTTGCCCGCGGTCGCCTACCTGGCCGCCCATCTCGGCATAGAAGTTGGTGCGATCGAGAATGACGGCGACCTCAGCGCCGGCATCAGCCGACTGCACCAATTCGCTGCCGTTCCAGATGCCGACGACTTTGGCGGTCACGGGTTCGAGCTTGAACTTGTGCGAGTCATCCGTTGGCTTGGCGCCACTTTTCTGCAATCCCGCAATCGCCACGGGGGGAAGCGTGTAGAGCGGCGAATCGCCCCCCTTGCCGCCGGCGCGTGCTTTCTCGCGGGCTTCTTCCATCAGCTTTTCGTAGCCGGCGATGTCGACGGTCATGCCGCGCTCGATCGCCATTTGCTGGGTAAGGTCGATGGGGAAGCCGTAGGTGTCGTGGAGTTTGAAGGCGTCGATAGCGCTAATTGACGATTGACGATTGACGATTGACGATTGAGCGGCATCGTTGAAAAGCTCGATGCCACGATCCAGCGTCTTTCCAAAGCTGATCTCTTCATCCTTCACCAGCTCGGCAACATGCTTCGAGTTCTTCGTTAATTCCGCAAACGCATCACCCATCGACCCGACAACCACGTCCACCAGTTTGTGCAGAAAAGGTTCGCGCAGTTCGAGTTGCTGTCGGCCGAACCGAACAGCGCGGCGCAGGATTCTCCGGAGCACATAGCCGCGCCCTTCGTTACTCGGCACAGCGCCGTCGGTAATCGCAAAAGTCAGACATCGAATGTGGTCGGCGATGACGCGGAAGGCGATGTCGTTGCGCAGCTGCGGGTCGGCCGCTTCAGCGGCTGGGTCAGGACTATTCGTCTTCGAAAGCTTTCCGGTGTACTTCCTCCCACTCAATTCGGTCAATTTCGCAAACAACGGCACCCACAGGTCGATCGAATAGTTGTCCTGCACATCCTGGAGCACCTGGCAGATGCGCTCGAACCCCATGCCCGTATCAACGTGCTGCGATGGTAGCGTGGTCAACGTACGATCGGCGTTGCGGTTGTATTGGATGAAAACCAGGTTCCAGATTTCCATGACGCGCGGGTCGTCGCCGTTCACGGCTTTGCCGCCGGTTTTTTCGGCGGTGCGGTCGATGTAAATTTCGGTACACGGGCCGCAGGGGCCGGGGGG
>CAZXLA010000051.1:0-20041 GCA_964641895.1 uncultured Tepidisphaeraceae bacterium | reverse complement strand
TGATCGGTGATGTTCAGCTTTCCGCCGTTGACGATCGAAAGCGATGAAAGCGAGCAGGTGCCCAATGTTCCGCCGCCGGCGTTGATGCGCACGGTCGAATTCGTTCCAACGCCAAGTGTTCCCGTGCCGCGGAAATGGGTGACGTTGGCCGTAGAGCCGGAAACCACCGACCATGTGCCATTGAGCGTCATCGTGCCGGCCGAAAGTGTTCTGCCGGTGGTGCTGACGACCAGCGCGCTGGCGGCGTCGGCAATGATGATTGCGCCGGTGCTTGATTGTGTGTCGCCGTTGGCGCCGTTGAGGAGTAACGTGCCGCCGTTCCTGGCGATGAGCGTGCCGGCGTTGGTAAAAAGCTGTGAGCCGAACGGGGTGTTGATCGTAAGCGTCGCTCCGGCGGTATCGGCCATGATCGTGCCGCTGTTAACGAGGCCGAACGCCGAGATCGACCCGCGGCCGCGAATGGTGTTGTTAAGGTTTGTGAAAGTGCCGCTCCCGCTGATCATCGGCGCGCCGATGCCGCTGGTTGCCATCTGGACAATTCCCCCGCCGCCCAGAGTCACGCTTCCGGTATTCGTGACCCGAAAGTTTGAATTGTTCGTTCCGGCATTGAGATTGATCGAACCGCTGTTGATTATCGATCCGGTAAACGTGAGGGAACTTACGTCGATTGTAATGTTCCCGGTATTGGTGAAACCCGACGCAAAGGCAGCGTGCCCCGACGGCACGCGTACCACGCCGCCACCGCTGGATGACCACGTTCCGCCGTTAACGGTTACATTGTTGAGCAATCGCACATCGGTTGTGCCGGCAATGATGCGCCCGTTGGTGTTTTCGAATCCGCCTCCGAGGCGCCCGTCGAGTTCCAATGCCTCGCCGCTCGCGATGAGCGTGCCGGCGTTGTTAAAAGCGCTGGACCCGACGTTGGACGGGTCAATGTTCAGCGACGCAGTGCCGAGCCCGGTGCCGGCGACGATCGTCCCGGTGTTTACAATGGCAATCGTATTGCCGCCGAATAGCGCCGCGCCGCGGATGGTGTTGTTAGCGTTAGTAAAAGTGCCGCTTCCCTGCACAATCGGCACGAAAGATCCAGTTTTGTTCAGCATAAGCGTCCCGCCGCCGCTCAACGTCGTTCCACTGACGAACAGTTGCCCGGAATTCTGCGTGCTGCTGATGATGATCGTGCCGGAGTTGTTGGCCGTCGAAGTGATGCTGATGCTACTGGTATCGACACTGACGGTGCCCGCATTATTGACGGTGCCCACCTGAAGCAGAACTTGTGCAATCCCGAATGGAATCGAAAGGCGGTCGCCGGCGCTGACCGTCAGCGTACCGATGGATTGATCGGTTTCGAGCGACGTGCTGGTGTTCTGCGCGCTGCCGTTATCGATCAACGCACGGAATGTCGCTGAATTGGGAACACCGTTATTCCAATTGGTTGGGGCGTTCCAATCACCCGATGCCGGTCCAACCCAGGTGGTGTCAATGGCATGGGCATTCTGGATGACGCCGCCGAATGAAGCAAAAACGACAATCAGTGACTGGGTCAACCTTCTGCGATTGTGCCGAGTAATTTGCATGGCTCGCGCCCACTCTCCAAAAACTTTGATGCCGGTTCGGCCAGGCGGCTTGCAGCGCCCGGTCGTTGGGGCGAGAGATTAAACACGCCGGCCAACCTCCCCCTCCATGTACTCAGGGAGGGGGCTGGGGGGAGGGTCGTCGGCGAATGACAGCCTTGCGCGCACGACCCTCCCCCCAGCCCTCTCCCGGAGTACCAGGAGGGGGAAGTTTACGAGCCGTTCACACCTTCCGCCGACGCCCCGCGAGCAAGGCAGCGCCGGCCAGCAGGCTCAAGGTTGCTGGTTCGGGCACCGCCGAGCCACGCGGCAGGTCGGCCGCCAAAGTCCTTCCAAAGTTGGCGGCCAAGGCGGTGAAATCGTCCAGGGTCACCGATCCGTTGTAATTAAAATCGCCTCCCGACCAGATCGTCGAAACACCGAAGCCGGCGGCCAGGCGCGTGAAGTCGTCGAGGTTCACGGTCTTATCAAGATTCGCATCGCCCGAAAGCGTGTAGCGTAAAAGCACCGTCGTGCCGTCGGCGGTTTGGCCGGAGAACGGCCCGCCGACCGGACCGAGCACATCGGTTGCTTCGGCATAGCCGATGGCGGTCTTGGGGTTGGTGCTGGCCCCGGCGGTGGAGCTGATGATGCCGACGCTGCCGTTGAACGTACCAGTTCCGTAACCGGATTGGAGTGCGGCCTTAATGTCGGCGAAGGGCGATGCGCCGGTGTAGTCGATCAGCATATCGTGGTCGGTCAGGTCGAGCCGGCCGCTGGTCGTGATCGTCAGCGTGTTGACCTTGCTGGTCCCCAGCGTCCCGCCGCCGGAGGTCACTCGGGCGCGAGCGCTGGTGTTCGCCTCAAGCGTGGCGATGCGGAAGTGCTGATGGCCGAGGTTTGATGACGACTGAGCGCGATATGTCCCTGCGCCGCTGACCGGGCCGATGTCTCCGGCGATGCCGTTGATCGCCTGGATCGTGCCTCCGGCGTCTGCGATGAGCGGCCCGTTGCCGGCGATGTTGCCGCCGGAGTCGCCTGCAAGGTTGATTGTTCCGCTGGTCGCCCGAAGCGTGCCGTTGTTGACGATCGCGTCGGCGATCTGGTTGCTGGGGTCGACATACATGCTGATGTTGCCGGTCTGGTCGGCGAGGATCGTGCCATTGTTGATCAACCGCGTATTGTTCAAATATCCCGCGCCGGCGAGGGTATGCCCGGCGGCAATCGTCAGGGTGGCTTGGCTGTCCACGCTCGCGTTGCTGACGCCGGGATTGCCCGTTAGCCGAGTCACGCCGCTGCCTGTCAGCGTCGCGGAGCCGACGGCTGACAGAAACGAACTGCTGGGGCCGGATGTGACGGTGAGGTTGCCGTTGTTGGTAACCGTGCCGATGAGATTCAGCTGGGCGTTATTCAGCACCGAGAAGTTGGAGCCGGCGGTGAGCGTCGAGCCGATGAGGCGGGCAATGTGACCTTCCGCCACACGGATTTCGCCGCCGGTGGTGGTGGTAAAGTTGCCGCCGTTCACGTCGATGTTATTGATGAGCTGAACGACAGCACCCGCGCCGTCGGCGCGGTAGACGCCGTTGCCGGTGAAGTTTCCGCCGGAGTCGCCCGCCAATGTGACCTTCGATGCGGCGACGGCCTGGATCGTGCCGTTGTTGACGAACAGATCGGCCGCCTGATTGTTCGGGTCGAGGTACATCGATGACGCGCCGCCGTCGGCGACGTCGCCGATGATCGCGCCGTTGTTGATGACGCGATTGTTGTTGAAGTATCCATTGCCGCGAACCACATGCCCGGCGGCAATGGTGAGCGTACCGGCGCCGTCGACCTGGGCGTTGGTGAGCGCCTGGTTGGGCGTGGTGAGCCGCGTGATGCCCGAGCCGGTGAGCGTGGCAGCGCTGGCGCTGCCGAGGAACGAATTGCTGGCGCCGGAGGTCACGTTCAGCGAGCCGTTGTTGGTGATGGTGCCGCTGATGTTCAGGCGGGAGTTATTGTCCACGTTGAATGTCGAGCCGGCGGTAATGGTCGCGTCGCTGATGTTGCCGGTGTGACCGGCGGGCACGCGCACGACGCCTCCGCCGGTCGTCGTGTAGTTGCCGCCCACCACCGAGACGTTGTTGGCCAGGTGCAGGAACGCGTTAGCGCCGTCGGCGCGATAGACGCCGTTGCCGCTGAACCCGCCGCCGCTGTCGCCGACCAGCGAGACCAAGTTGTTGGCGACGACACCGATCGTGCCGTTGTTGATAAACGGGTTGGCGATCTGATTGTTAGGATCGAGGTAGGTTCCGCCCAGTCGCGCCACTGAGTCATCGCCGATGATTGAGCCGTTGTTGATCACGCGCACGTTGTTGAAGTAGCCGTCGCCGCGGACGACATGTCCGGCGGCGATGGTGAGCGTGCCTTGGCTATCCAAAGTCGCGTCGGTGGTTGCGGTGCCGTTGAAGCGCGTGATGCCCGAACCCTGGAGCGTGGTGGCCAGGGGAAGTCCCAGCGCCGCGCTGTTGGTTCCGGCGTTGACGTTCAGGCTGCCGTTGTTGGTGATCGTGCCTGAGATGTTCAGACGCGCGCTTTGGGGCACCTGAAATTGCGAGCCGGGAGTGATGGTGAAGCCCGAGGCGTTGCCGGTGTGTCCCGATCGCACCCGCACCACGCCGGTGCCGCTGGTCGTGTAATTGCCTCCGGTGACCGTGACGTTGTTGAAAAACTCGGTGCTGGAATTGTTGCCGATCGCCGCGATCGTGCCGTTGTTGAGCACCTCACCACCAAAGTCACCGGCGATGACCATCAGCCCGCCGTTGCCGGAGCGCATTGTGCCGTTGTTGATGAACAGGTTCGTGCCTTGATTACTTGGATCGATGAACATCCCCCCGCCCAGCACGCCGGCGGTGCCGGAGTTGGCGTCGATCAGGCCGTTGTTGATGACGCGCGCGTTGCGAAACGAGCCGACACCCTGCACGACCTGGCTGGCGCCGAGCGTCAGCGTGCCGGTCGACCCCGCCAGGATGACGCCCGCCGGGCCGGTGCCGACCCAGTCCATCTGAATCGTACCGGCGCCGTTGAGCGTCAGCGGGGCGGTGCCGATGGTCAGGAAGTTTTCATTGCCGTTGGGGCTGAAGGTGATGACGCCGGTGTTGTTGACCGTGCCGCTCATGTTCAGCGTGGCGTTGTTGCGAAGGCGGAAGATGCCGCTGATCGACTGCGGGCTGGCGTTGCCGGTCTGCGAGGCGTCGACGACGATTTCGCCGCCGCCGGTGGTGGAATAGTTGCCGCCGGTGACGGTGGCGTTGTTAACGAATCGGACGACCGAACCCGCGCCGTTGGCTTGGATGTTTCCGCCGGTGGAGTTGATCTCACCGCCGAAGTCACCGGTGAAGACCATCAGCCCACCGTTGCTGGAGCGCATCGTGCCGTTGTTGATGAACAGGTTCGTACCCTGGTTGCTTGGATCGATGGAAATTCCCGCGCCCAGCACGCCGGCGGTGCCGGAGTTGGCGTCGATAAGGCCGTTGTTGATCACGCGCGAGTTGCGGAACGAGCCGACTCCTTGCACGACCTGGCCCACCCCCAGCGTGAGCGTGCCGCTCGACTGCGCCAAGATGACAGCCGCCGGGCCGGTGCCCGTCCAGTTGAGCTGAATCGTTCCGGTTCCCGGACCGGTGATGTTGACCGCCGTGGCGCCGACGTTCAGGAAATTCTCCGCCCCGTTGGGGTTGAACACAATCACACCGGCGTTGTTGACCGAGCCGGCGAGGTTGAGGTTGGCAGCGTTGCCAACGGTGAGCAGATTGGCGTTGACCAGCTCGGTGTTGATAACCAGCGTGACGCTCGGATTGAGCGACACCTGGTCCAACGCGGCGATCTGCAGCGTGCCAACGGTGAAGCCGGCGTCAACGTTCACGGTCGAGTTTTGACCGGGGCTGTTGTCGACGACGGCGGTGGCCGACGCGCTGTTCGGCACGCCGGCGCTCCAGTTGGCGGCGGCGCTCCAGTTTCCGGTCGCCGGTCCGGTCCAACTGATGACCTGCGCGCCGGATTGACAGGCACTGATTCCGACGATCGCCAGCGAGGCGACGGCTAGAACCATCTTCTGACGTGCATTTTCCCGAGTTTTGAGACGCTTGGTAAACATGGCGGAACTCCTTGGTCCTGATTGTTTGGCGATTCGGCGTAAACTGCCCAGCTTCGCAAGCCCGTTAGGGTACCCAAGCACCCATCTTGAAAGATTTGTTGGCCGCGGCTGCAGATTGTGCGAAAATGAAGTCGTGACGGGGCCAACTTTCTCAGAGCCCGGCGAAGGAGGCGGAGATTCCGCGTCTCTAGCCCCACCAGACAGCTTCACGGGAACCACCCGTGAGCTCTTTCCCGTGGTCTATCAACAGCTCCGCGACCTCGCCCGGCGAAAAATGGCCCGTGAGCCTGCCGGTTTAACGCTTCAGACTACAGCACTCGTTCATGAGGTGTATCTCCGGCTCAGCAATGATCCGGCCGTCACCTGGGAAAACCCGCGGCAGTTTTTTGCCGTGGCCGCCGAATCCATGCGGCGGATTTTGGTTGAACGGGCCCGTCGTCACGCTTCGAAAAAGCGCGGCGGGGGGAAGCAGAGGCTGGATCTGGATTTTGTCGACGCCGCCGTCGAAAGCGCCGACCCCGATGCCATGATCGCGCTGGATGAAGCCCTGACGCAGTTGCGTCAGTTTGATGATCGCCTGGGCGAAGTGGTGATGTTGCGCTATTTCACCGGCTTAAGCGTGGAAGAAACCGCCGCCGCTTTGGATAGTTCGCCTCGGACGGTGAAGCGAGATTGGTCGGTCGCCCGCGCGTGGCTGTCGCGGCGGCTGAACGAGTTACAGGATTGACCGCACGCCACGAAAGTCGTCGCGTGCATGTACGAGAAAAGACCGCACCATGCCCGCGACGCCAGTTAATTGGGAAGCCGTAAAAGCGATCGTCGCCGACGCGCTGGAACTTCCCGCGGCCGAGCGCGAATCGCTTTTGCAGACCGCCTGCAATGGCGACGGTTCGTTGCTGGTGGAAGCCCGATCATTGGTGGCCGCGTATGAACAGGCCGACGGCGTGATCGATTCGCGCACCGACGCCTGGCTGGGCTTAGGCGGGCCCGATCTGCTTTCACTCGGCGGGCAGAAGATCGGCCGGTACACACTTCAGAAACTTCTGGCCGAAGGTGCCATGGCGGCCGTTTATGTGGCGAAGCAGAATAATCCCCATCGCGATGTGGCGCTGAAACTCGTCCGCTTTAACATGCCCATGATCGACGCCGCCGTGCGCTTCAAGCGCGAGGCGCAGGCGCTGGGGCGACTGCAGCATCCCAACATCGCGCGCATTTACGAAGCCGGCGTGCACCAGCAGGCCGGCGGCGCGGCGATGCCGTTCATCGCGATGGAGTATGTCGACGGCCCGCCGCTGAACATTTTTGCGCGCGATCGGAAACTTTCGCGCACGCAGCGGATCGAATTGATGATCAAGGTGGCGTCGGCGGTTCATGCGGCGCACCAGCAGGCGATTATTCATCGCGACTTAAAGCCCGCGAATGTGCTGGTCGATTCCACCGGCGAACCGAAAGTGCTTGATTTTGGCATCGCCCGAATCATCGGCGCTGATGACCAGGAAAGCCTCACCTGGCAAACCACCGCCGGCGTGCTGCTGGGCACGCCCGGCTACATGAGCCCCGAACAGGCGGCCGGCAATGCCAGCGAGATTGATGTGCGGTCGGATGTGTGGGCACTGGGCGTTCTGCTGCACGAATTGTTGACCGGCCGCCTGCCGATTCAAGTGAAAAACACCTCGATCGTGGAAGTGCTTAAGCTAATTGAAACCACCGAGCCGGCGCCGATCAGCAAGTTTGATCGCACGCTGCGCGGCGACCTTGAAACGATCGTGATGACCGCGCTGGCGCGCGAAAAAGTGCGTCGTTACCCCTCGGCGCAGGCGATGGCCGACGACCTGAAGCGCGTGCTCGATTACGAACCGATCACCGCCCGCGCACCGACAAGGTGGTATCGAACCCAAAAGTTCATCCGCCGGCATCGTATTGGTCTTGGCGCGACGGCGGCGGTGATGTCGCTGCTGATCGCAACTTCAGTCATCTCGTGGTTCGCGTACCAGCGCGCCGAAGCGGCGCGGGCCCGCGCCCAATCGATCAACACGTTTCTACTCGAGATGATGTCAACGACCGATCCGAACATCGGCAGCAAGGATATGACGGTGGTGCAGGCGCTCACCGGCAGCGACAGGCTGATTGCGAAAAACTTCGCCGACGACCCGCAAAGCGAAGCCGAGGTGCGATCGACCATCGGCTGGACGTTTTACAACCTCGGGCTTTACGACCCGGCGGTGGCGCAACTTCAGAAGGCGGTCGAACTCCGCAAAACGCTCAACGGCCCGTCGGCGGTGGAGACGATTGACGCAACCACGCGGCTCGTCACATCAATGCGTTGGCAATATCGCCAGGACGGCGCGGCGTTGAAGCTGGCCGAAGAATCGTACCAACTCGCCACGGAAAAACTCGGGGAAAAGCACCCCAGCACGATCGCGATGCTCGATAACTTTGCCGGCGCGATGGACGACGCCGGCCGCTACGCCGAGGCCGAGCCGCTGCTGCGCCGCGCCGTCGATCTGAACAACGAGATGATCGGCCCGAAAGAGCAGCAGACCCTCACCGCCATGAACAACCATGCCGTGGTGCTGATCAATCTCGGTCGATGGGGCGAGGCGGAAAAGGTTCTGCGTGAAGTGGTGGGCCGCCGGAATGTCAACGATCAAGGCGCGCGGGTGCCTTACATCACCAACCGTCACAACCTGTGCGTGGTCATCACCAATCAGGGGCGGTTCGAAGACGCAGTGGCCGAATTTGAAAAAACCATCGCCGCCGCCAAAGATCTGCTCGGCGAAGACCACAGCCGCACGCTCTCGGCGATGGTCAGCTACGCCGATGCGCTTCTCGGCGCCGGTCGCGGCGAAGAGGCATTGGCCGTCAACCGCCGCGTGCTGGAGCGCCGCCAGACGCTTCTCGGGCCGCAGCACGAGCAAACGCTCAGCTCAACCCACAACGTGATCAACGTGATGCTAGGCGTGAAAATGTTCGCCGATGCCGAGTCATTGAGCCGCCAGCTCATTGCCCAAGTTGATCAGTTCACCGCCGTCGACAACGCGCTGCGGATCATCGCCCGGCAGGACCTCGGCCTGTCGCTGGCCGGTCTGAAAAAATACGACGAGGCGGAGGTTGTGCTGCGGCAGGTGATCGAACAGTACCAGAAGAAATACGGCGACATCAACCACCCCCGCGCCCTCATCCAGCGTAACAACCGGGCCAACGTGCTGATGGAAATGGGGCGAACCGATGAAGCGCTCAACATGCTGCAGGAACTCGGCGCGGCGTTGGAGAAGAAACCGCTGCCTATGATATTGCCCGGCTATCACCGCAACCTCGGCCGCACATTGCTGAAACTCCATCGCTACGCCGACGCCGAAGTGGAGTTGGTCAAAGCGCTGGAAGCGAGCGAAACCACCGGCAACAAACCCGCCGCCGCCGACAACGCCGGGTATCTGGTTACGCTGTATCAGCAGTGGCAAAAGCCGGAGTTGGCCGAGAAGTATCAGGCGATGGAAAAATCGCTCCGGCCCGCCGCGAACCTTGCGCCGGCATCACAGCCGATCGGGGAGTAACCGCAGATTGCGCAGATAGGTTACATGCAATTCGAGCACATGCGACCGGGGTTGCGATATTCAGAAACGGCCCAGCATGTCCCACTAACACGAAAAAGTTTCCAATGCACAACGTTTCCAACGGCCCGCTTCGACCGAGATGAGGGATCAGCGGTCATGGGTCAGGATAAGAGCACATCGTCGATGATTCGGGTGGTCGAGAACGCGAGGCGTTTGGTCGCGTTTGGCAACGCCGCTTGGTTTACACCCAACGAAGAAGCCGGTTGCACCGCCAGCGGCGTGGAAGCGCCGGTGCCGCGCGGGAGATCGCCGGGGGCGGGCAGGGTTTTGCCGAACTGACTGGCCAGGACGGTGAAGTCGTCCAGGGTTACGCTGCCGTCATAGTTGAAATCGCCTTGCGTGAACGTGCGCCCGGTCTGGCCGAAGCTGGCGGCCAGCGCGGTGAAGTCGTCTAGATTTACGGCGCGGTCTTGCGTGGCGTCGCCGGCGAGGGAGAAAAAGTTCAGCACGTTATCTTGTGCCAGCGGCATCCAGCTCGGATCGGTTACGCCTTTCGCGGCGAGCGTTGCAGTGTAATTGCCGTCGGGCAGGCCGGGGGCGGCGAGGCCGGGGAAGGTGATCGTGGCGGTGTTGAGCGGTAGATCGTAACTCAACAAAAGGTTCGCGCCGGATACCGTCTGCGATGTAGTCGTATTAATAACCGTCAGGTCGCTGACGCGAAAGCTGTCACGGACGGATTCGCTGAACTGGTACCTGAGGTTCGGCGCGGCGGCGTTGACGTTGAACGCGCTGGTTGCGGTCGGGGCGATCCAGTCGGTGCTAAAGCGGATTGCCTTGCCGCTGCCGATCCACGGGAACGTCGCGTCTTCGGCGCTGATCAGCAGCCGATCCGCCGGCGGGGTGCCGATGGCTTTCAGGCCCACCGTGGCGCTGGCGCCGTTGGTAAAGCGCACGTCACCGGCGTCAAGGTCGACGTAATTGACGATGACCGTTCCCAGTGCATTGCTGTTCAGTTGCAAAATAATCTGAAAGGTAACGCCGTTGGCGGGGTTATCGAAGTGGCCGATTTCGTTCCATTCGACGACGAGCCGGTCCTGCGTGCCGTCATTGTTCAGGTCTTGGAACGTGTAGAGCACCTGGTCGTCGGCGTCGCGTGTGCTGGCCCAGTCATCCCACAGCCCGGCCACGCGGGCGGCGCTGGGGCTGGTGAGGTCGGTGTTGAGCGCCACGGTGGAGGCGGCGCCGAATGAAACAAAACCGTTGGTGGAGGCGTTTACCGCGTTGGCGACGTTGCTGTAGATTGTTTCGTAGAACGAAAAGGTGTTGTCGCCGAGGCTGATGTTGGCGGCGCTGTCGTCGTTATTGCCGAGCACCGACGTCACCCCCGTCTGGCCGGGCGCGAGGTTAAGGTTTTCGAACGCCCACTGGCCGGCCTGGTAACCGGTGTTATCCGGCCCGAGCAGGCTGACGTAATTGAAATTGGCGGTGTAGCTGTCGGTAGGCTGGCCGGCGGTGCCGTTGCGATCCTGATCCATCGACGCGCCGTTGTCGCTGGCGTGCACGTCCGGGCCGACGTTAAGACTGTACGCACCCAACGCGGTTTGCGGGGTAAACGCGATCGTGAGCGTGCGCGAATCGGCGCTCCACGACGATCCGGTGATGGCCGAAAGCAGATTCGCCCCGGCGGGACCGGTGAAGCTCAGCACGTCGTCCGCGACGGAAAAGCTCGCGGTGTTCATTGTCTCGCTGAACTTCAGCGCGATGGATGCGGGGTCGGCGACGTAGGTGTCCTGCGTCAATTGTGTGAGGACGATGGGGTCGGGCGAGGGGAGATCGAACGCCGGCAGCACTTCGCTAAACACCGCCGACCGACCGGAAAAGAAACTGAAGCCCATGCCGCGGCGGGCGAAGGCCTGCCAGATCTCGCCCTGATTGGCGCCGCCGGTAAGTACGATGTCGGCCTGCAGAATGGCGTCGCGGGCGTCGGACAAGCTTGGATTGGCCGGTTGGAGTTTCATGCCATCGAGCACGAGCTGCAGCGCCAGTTTGTTGCCTGCCTGCTGGGCGATCGTGCCCGCGGCGTTATAGCCGGTGAGCAGGTTTCCATCGAAGCCGTGTTTGTTGACCAGCAGCCAGTTCATATCCCACAGCGCGCTGGCCCAGATTTCGCCGGTGCGGTGGACTTGTGTACTTCGATCGATGGCCGCGTGGCCCGGGTAGGTGACCGACCCGCCGACGCCGAAGAGTTCGGTCGTCAAAGGATCGATCGCCTTATCGAAGCTGTAGGGTTTCCGACGAATGCCCGCGCCGGTGTTGGGCTGCCCGCGGACGTAAGTGCCGATGCCGTAGCCGGCGTTTTGCGTATCGGTGGCTTTCTGGGTGAGCATGAGTCCGAGAAAGTCGCTCCAACCTTCGCCCATGCCGCCCGATTGCAATGCGTTGAGCGCGCTGGCGTCGGCGGGGCCGCCGGTCAGGCGATTACTGATGCCGTGGGCGTACTCGTGGGTAATAATGCCGTTATCGAACGATGAATCGGCGTCGGGGGTCGGCGCGGTCCAGATGAACATCTGCATGCGCGGCGAGAAACCGTCGGGCGGGGTGCCGAAGTTGGCGTTGTTGGTGCCGCTGCCGTCCTGCGAATCGGCTTCCACGGCATCGTTGCCCGCGCCGCCGCGGCCGTAGTTATTGATCTGGAAGTTACCGGAGATTTCGTTGAAACCGTACCGGTAGGTCACATCATGAATGACATTGTTCCAGTAAAACAGATTGGTCGTGGCGGCGCTTAGATTAGTGGCCGGCGCCTGGGTGCCGTTGTAGGCGAAGTTGAAGTTCAGCCCCGCGCCGCCGCTGGGCCTTGCGCCGCCGGAGTTGTTGTTATCGGCGTCCTCCTGCGCATTGACGTTGTTGCCGCGTGTATCCGTAAAATCCGGGTCGATGTCGCCGTCGGTATCGTGCCAGCCGAACGGTGAGGCGGTGAGGTCCCACGGATCGGCGACGATCGTGCGCGCGCCGTCGTTGGGCGCTTCGGTCGGGCGATCAAAGACGTTGTAGGATGCGAGATGGTCGGTCCAGTTGTCGCTGAACACGACTTCGCCGCGTGTCGCATCGACCGAGATGTCGTACCAGTCGCCGCTGCCGCCGGGGAGGCGCAGCACCGTTTGCCAGGCCAGCCGAAGGCCTTCTTCGGTGACGACGTATTGGGCTGAAACGGGAATAGGATCGAGTGAAAGCTTAGGCTCCAGAACCTCATACGCCCGACGGGCGCCGCCGATATAGCTGATTTTGTCGACCGCGCCGGGATAGGCCACGCTCAGCGCCGACGCCGCCACGCGCAGCGCGTTGGTCGGATGAATCATGGCGCTGATGTTAAGTGGATCGCCGCCGCCGCGCGCCGCGTCGGCGGTCTGCTCGGCGGCGATGTTGCCGATGCCAGCCACAAACCGGCTGGAAGCATTGATCACCCGGCCGTCGGAAGTGAAGTTGATCGAGCCGACGGCGTTCTGCACCGGCACACCGTTCACAGACTGCTGCATGTAAACGTGTGTCACGCCGTTGTGCGCGTCAGAATATTGCCGACTGATGACGGCGGTTCGGGCGTCGTCTGCACTGATGCCGAATTGCTCTGCGTGATCGATGAAAAACTTCCGGGCAAGATCGGCCCGGCGGCCCTTCTGTGCGGCGGTCACAAAGCCGCCGGGTTCGGCGAGCGTGGTCAGGCGTGGCAGGAACGCCACCGTCAGGCCGTCGTGGTCGTCGTTCTCATAAATGGAGTCGCCAATTACTTTCGCAACCGCCGCCGAGAGCAGTCTCCGCAGTTCAAGGGTTTCAACTTGTGCGCCGCGACCATTATTGTGCAAAGTTTTCATGTTCACGCTTTCGCTCTGTCCAAAGTGGGCCGGCCGGGCGACGATCCTTTGCCGACGCTCCGACCAAAATAGCAAACCGAAACACCGGAAATTCTGTTTTCGCTAGATCATCACGTCGCCGTCGGGCTGTCCGAGAATGGCATCGATTAGTCGTGTACTGACAAACGGCGATGTGAGACGCGGCGCTGCAGAGGCGATATCGGTCGATTGCACTGGATTCACAGGAGCCGCCCGACCGAACGCCGCCGGCGCCAGCGACGACCCGAATTTGCTCGCCAGGATGCTGAAGTCGTTCAAGTTGATTTCGCCGTCGTAGTTGAAGTCGCCTTTACTGAATACGGCCCCTGGCAGCCCGAAGTTCGCCGCCAGCACAGTAAAGTCGTCGAGATCCACGGCACGATCGCGGGTGGCATCGCCGCGGAAGAAAGAGAAGTCGAAAGTGTAGTTGCCGCCGGCCAAGCCCGAGGCGTCGCCGTCGAGTGCGTTGCCAAATGCATCGACAATGCCCGAGCCATCAAGATTGCCGTTGACGGTCACGCGGTAGTTGCCGTCGTCGAGCGTGGTGGGCAGATTCAGCGTGGCGGCGTTTGTCGCGCCGTCATAGCCGACATCCACCGCCGCAAGGGGCTGCGCGGTGGTCAGGTTCTGCACGGCAAACGCGCCGAGTTGCGCGCTCGACGCGATGCTTTCATCGAACGCAAAGCGGGCCGACTGACCTGACTCAAACGCATAACTCGCATTGGTAATGGTCGGCGCGATCACGTCCAGCGAAAGGATGTTCGCTTTACCGGTCTTCACCCAAGGCTGCTCGCCGGTGTTCTGGCTGACCAAGAGCCGGCGGGTGCCTTGTGCATCGGCGTCTTTGATGCCCACGCTGGCGCTGGCGCCGTCGGTGAAGCCGGCGTTGCCGACATCCAAGTCGCGATAGTTATTAATAATCCGCCCGGGCACGGCGGCGGTGTTGAGCTGCAAAATGGTCTGGAAGGTGGCGTTGGAACCGCCGCTGACGTTGAAATGGGTGACATCGCTCCACTCGATCGTTAGCGAATTGCGCGCCGAATCGATCGAATAAAGCACCACGCTGTCGTTCGGGCCGTTGCTGGTGTCGGTGCGCCAATCGTCATACAAAACGCCGATCGAAGCCAGCACCGGTGACGACGTGAAACTGCCATTTCCAGCAGCCGTCGTCACCGTGCCGCCGAAGCTGATTAATCCGTTGGCGCTCACGCTCATGCTGGAGTAGTGGGTTCCGTAGAAATTGAACGTTTTGCCCGCCGCCAGGGTGAGCAGGGCGTTGCCGTCGTCGGTGCCGTTGAGCAATGTGGTAACGCCCGGCGCACCGATGACGAGATTGAGATCCTGATACGGATATTCCGCCGCCGTGTAGCCGACGGCGTCGGGGCCGATGGTGCGCTGAAGCGAATAACCGGTGGTGAAAGCGTCATCGGCTTCGCCGGGAATGCCGTTAAGGTTCTGATCCATCGGCGCGCCGTTGTCGGCGGCGGTGATGTTCGGGCCAATGGTCATCGAGTACACGCCGATGATGGCAGGCACCGTGAAGTTGACGGTGATGGTTTTGTTGCTGTTGCTGAATGCGGCGCTGGTGATGTTGGCTTTCAGGTCGCTGCCGCCGGGGCCGGTGAAGCTCGTGATATCGTCCGCCACCGAAAAGCTACCGGTGTTCAACGCTTCGTCAAACGTGAAGCTGAAATTGTTGAGCGGGCTTAGCAGGGTTCCACCCGCCGGCGTTGATGCGGTGACGAGCGGATCAAACAGCGCCGCCGGCACATCGAACGATGTTGTTAGGGTTGAAGAACCGGCGCTGGCGGTCGCAGCGCCTGTCCCCAGCCCGCGGCGGGCGAAGGATAGCCAGATGTCGCGCGCGTTCGCGCCGCCGGTCAGGTTCTGGTCGGCCAGCATAATCGCGTCGCGCGCCTGGACGAACGACGGGTTGACCGGCTGCAGTTTCATACCGTCCATCACCAGCTTCATTGCGAGCTTATTGCCGGCCCGCTGGGCGGTCGTGCCCGAAGCGTTGTAGCCGCTGTGCAGGTTGGCATCGAAGCCGGTTTTCCCGATCAACAGCCAGTTCAAATCCCACAGCGCGCTGGCCCACAACTCGCCGACGTTATGCACTTGGGTGCTTCGGCCGACGCCGTAGGAGGTCGTACCGCTCGTGCCGAAGGCTTCGAACGTGAGCGGATTAATTGATTTATCGAAGCTATAGGGCTTGCGACGAATGCCATTGCCGGTGGGTGATTGCGCGAGCACGTAGGTACCCACGGGATAGGCCTGATCGCGCGTATCGGATGCCGTTTGGGTGAACATCAGCGAGTAGAAATCGCTCCACCCTTCACCCATGCCCCCCGATTGCAGGCTGGTGAGCGCGCTGGAGTTAGCCGGCCCGCCGGTGAGGCGGTTCGAAACGCCGTGGCCGTATTCGTGGGCGATAATGCCGGCGTCCAGATCGCCGTCGCGATCGGGGTTGGGCGCGGTAAAGATAAACATCTGCATGCGCCCGGGCGACCCATCGGGCGGGGTGGAGAAGTTGGCGTTGGAGGTGCCGCTGCCGTCCTGCGCGTCGGCCTGAACGGCATCGTTGCCCGCTCCGCCGTTGGTATAAGTGTTGGTTTGAAAATTGCCGGCGGCTTCGGTGAAGCCGTACTGGTAAAGAACGTCGTGGAGTATGTTGTTCCAGTAGAACAAATTGGTGATGGCCGCCGGGCGGTAGGCGCTGGGGGCTTGCGTGAGGTCGAGGGGGAAGTCGAAGTTGAGCGCGGCCCCGCCGTCGCCGCGGACGCCGCCGGTGTTGTTGTTGTCGGCGTCTTCCTGTGCGCTGACGTTATTGCCGCGGGTGTCGGTGAATTCAGCACCGGCGGCGCCGTTGGTATCGTGCCAGCCGAACGGCGACGCGGTGAGATCGTGCGGGTCGGTCACCACTTGCCGAGGTCCGTCGGCGGGCGATTCGGCCGGCATCGGGTAGACGTTGTAGGAGGCGAGATCGTCCGTCCAGTTGTCGGCGAAAATAATCTGGCCGGTGCGCGCGTTAACAGAAATATCGTACCAGTCGCCGCTGCCGCCGGGCAGACGCAACACCATTTTCCAGGCCAACTCGACCCCGGTTGCGGTGGCGACGTATTGCGCCGCGATCGGAATGGTGTCGAGCGAAAGCGACTTCGACGCCGCCTCAAATTTCAGTTGCTCGCCACCGATGTAAGTGAACTGCGGCGCGGCGGATGGGAATTCGACTTCCAGTGCGGCCGCTGCGAGGCGCAGGGCGTTGGCCGGATGAATCATGCCGGTGATATCAGCGCGGGCGGCATTTTGCTGCCCGGCCAGGTTGGCCACAAAGCCGCTGTTGACGGCGATCACCCGACCGTCGCGCGTGAAGTGGATGCCCAGCGACGTGTTCTGAATCGGCAAACCGTTGAGCGTCTGCTGCATGTATACATGCGTGGCGCCCGTGTCGGCATCGGTGTACTGATTGGTGATGACCGCCGACTGCGCGTCTTGAGCGCGCAAACCCAATTCGGCGGCGTGGTCGGTGATATAACGGCGCGCCAGGTCGGCGCGCCGGCCGGATTGCCGCCCGGTGAGAAAGCCCCCGTCGGCCTTGAGCACCACGGCGTCGGGCAGAAAGCCGACGCTCAACTCTTCTTCGTGACCGTGATCATCGTGAAGCAACTCCACCGCTGCGGCGGCGGCGGCCAGCAGGCGGCGCTGTTCGAGGGGTTCAAGTTGTTTGAAAGTGTAACGATGGATAACGCCGGCAGACCGATTCTTTTTGCTCACGATGCTTCTCCCGACCGAAAGACACTTCGCGGCTGCCGTCGGCTTCGTTGTTCGAAGAACCGGCCGGCGGCCACGACGAATCGACCCGCCGTGTACGACGGCCCGACTGCACTTTCTAAAACCGCACAGGTTCCCACCGCAACGGCGGTTCAACAGCGCAACGACGACTGCGATCCGGCAGCGCGTGACGTTGCTAAGCCGTTGATCCAAAGAAAACCGCGACGGGCGACGTGCATAGCCCGGCAATGTTACCGAATTTTCCCGTTTCGCAACACAGAAAAATCTCCGCCAACCGACGTGCGAGACCGAACAACCATTAAACCGCACAAGACGCACAAGTGGCCCATCTTGTGCGGTTGGTCGTGACGCGTTCCGATGGAATCAGGCGATCAGCTCATCGTCGGCGGCACATACAAGATTTGCCAGGCGCCCGCCGCGCGATCGTTTCGAAAACCCGAAAGAAAAATCGACCGGTCGCCAGCGGAAACCCGCCGAACAACCGGTCGATGCTCAAGAACCAGATGTTATTCGAACCTCAAACCGACAACAGTTGCCCGCTCAGGCCATGATGTCGTTGCGGATCGGTTCGAAATCAAAATCTTTCTCAATGCGGCTCGCCGAGAACGGGCTGGCCAACGCCGTTGTCGACGCGCGCGGAAGACTTGCTGGCGTCGGCGGCAGGGTGACGCCGAAATTGGCGGCGAGAATCGTGAAGTCGTCGAGGTTGACGGTACCGTCGTAGGTGAAGTCGCCCGTCGACACCGTGCGGCCACCGGTGCCGAAGCTGGATGCCAGCGCCGTGAAATCATCAAGGTTGACGGTGCGATCGCGATTGGCATCGCCGCCCAGCGCGAAGAAGTTGAACGGCGTCGCCGCGACCACATCATTTCCGGCGGCATCTTCAACCACACCGGTGATGGTCAGTTCATAGATGCCGTCCGGAAGAATGCCGTTTGCAAAACCCGGGAACGTGATGCTCGCCACGTTCGTGCCGGCGTTGTAGCTCAACGCGATGTTCGCGGTAGCAATCGTGCTCGCCGTGGTGAGGTTGTTGAGCGTGAGGTCGCTCACCGACAGACTGGCCGCCACGTCTTCACTGAACGTCAGCTGCACGGTTTGCCGCGTGGGCGCGGCATCAAAAACAAAAGTGCGGGCGTCGAGCGTCGGCGCGATCGTATCGACCGGCTGCGGGTAGTTGGGCGCGCCCGGCGTCAACACCGGCGTGCCGGCGGGGATGCCGGCGGGGTTGGTGGTCTGCGTGACCACATAGGTAATGTCGGCATTCGTGCCGGTGGCCTGATTCGGCTCGCCGTAATACCAGGCATCGGCGTTGTTGGCGGCCAGGGCATCGGGGAAGCGGGTGGCGATGTCCGGGGCCTCATCCCGCGCGAACGGGAGCGTGGGAAGGCCGACGGTGTTAAGCGTAAGCCGCGGGGCATAAACGCGGTCGGGGTTTAAGTCGTCCAGATTGGTTCCATCGATCCAGCCGATGCCGTCAAGCACGCTGGCTCCGGGGCCGAGGTCGAGCGTGCCGTCGTTGTTGCTGTCAAGGTCGCTGCCGATAACGATCGGAAGGGGGCTGAAAATGATGGCGTACGTGTTTGACCCGTTCTGCAACGCCGAGATTGTGCTGAGCGTGGCGCTGGTGACAAGCGTCGTCGCCGCCGGAATCGCGTGGCCGCCGGTCTGGGCTTTGATGACCAGCAGGCCGTTGCTGCCCAGCGCGAAGCTCGATAGATCCTGAATGAAGCTGACGTTGCCGGGGTTAGCGCCCAGGTCGGCTTCGCCTTCGATGCTCACGAAGTACACGCTGCGAAGCTGCTGCGCGTTGCCGCCGCGGATTTCGGCGTATTCGAATGGGGCGTCGGCAGCGGTGGGGGGATTGATGTTCAGTTCGTTCACCAGCACGCCTGCGGGTGCGGTGCTGTCATCGTCGCCAATGAGCAGCGTAGCGCTGGAAAGCCCGCCGAGCTGAGCGCCGCCGGTCGGATCAGACAGCGAGAGGAAGACGCTTTCGGCGCCTTCAACTTCGGTGTCCTGCAGGATCGGGATGTCGAACGTGGCCGAAGTCTGGCCGTTAATGAACGGCACGATGGTATCGACGACGGTGTAGTCGCTGTCGGCGGTGGCGCTGCCGCCGAGAATGGTGCGAGCGCGAACGCTTGCCGCGCCGGTGGAGCCGTCGTCTCGGTTGATGGTGATCGTGCGGCTGCCGGCGCTTTCGAGCGTGGTGAACAAGCCGTTGCTGGCAAAGTTAAACGTGCCGGCGGTGCTGCCGGCGCTGACGTTGATGTTGTCAACACCGATCCATTCGTCACTGCCCCCGGCGTTGGTGGTGATCACGCGAATTTGCAACTGCGCCTGGTTGCCGGCGTTGGCCGGTAGCACGGCGTTGACGTTGAACACGGCGTCGGCCAAGGTCGGCCCGGTCGAGGCATCTGCCACGAAGGCGCTCGCCACGTTGGTGAAATCGCCGGTGTTGCCCACCCGGTACTGCAGGGCGACGGCCTGAATGGCGTTGTCTGCCGAGCCGTCGATGTCGCGAAGCCTGTACTGCACACGAACCACCGGCACGCCGGTGGAATTAATATGGAAAAGCAGAAACGGCGCGTCGGCGGTGCCCGAACCCTGGAATCCGACGACCGGATCGGTGAGCGACGAAAATTCGGCAACGCCGCCGCTGATAAACGTGTTGGGGTTGTTTGGGGTCGCCGGATCGACGATCAAATCAACGACGCCGGCAGGCGTGTCGCCGGCATCGATTCGAGGGGTGAGGACGGTTTGCGGGTCAACCCCTATAGGACTCGCTCCGACAATGTCATCGCCCCGGTAGCCAATGATGCCGGCCACGCCCGACCAGTCGTCATTCACTGCCAGCGCCGCAGCGGTGTTCGTCCAATCCTGCGTAAACGCGGTGGGCGAAATGGTTTGATACGTCGCATCCATCATCCGCCGGTTTTCCAGCGTTTCGACGGCAGTGCGAACGGCGACGAGCATAGACGTACGACGACCGAGACGGATGTTCCGATTCATATTCTCTCTCCAACAAATTAGGGCGTTCAGAGCATGGCGGGGCCAGAGACGGGCGCACGTTGTCCCGATGCACTCTCAGCTCCCTTCCAGTAGGCTGCTGGCCAAACGGGT
>CAZXLA010000050.1:0-20117 GCA_964641895.1 uncultured Tepidisphaeraceae bacterium | reverse complement strand
CCTCATCGACACCCTCTTCGGCGGCTCTGGCTTCGACCGCGCCCGGCGGGATAATACTTCTACGGTTAGAGATTTGGTGGATGGGGTGGAGGCGTTTGTGTAGGGGGCGGTTTTTTTCCGGTTGCGTACGCCGCGCGGGCGTTATCGTGCTCCTCAGTTCACCGGCGGGGTCGTCGGTGGCGGGTCGATGCCTGATGCCTGATGCTTGCGGGCGTTGATCGTGGTTCTTTGGTAGGTGAACGTTGAGCGTTCGACGTTGAACGTTGCTGTTGCCTGCTGAACCGTGACCCCAGAACCCTGACCGCTGACCCCAGACTTTCCAACAACAAAGCGGGCGAAGAGGTTCGAACTCTCGACATTCACGTTGGGAACGTGACGCTCTACCAACTGAGCTACGCCCGCGCTGTCGATATGCTAGCTCGATGTCGGCAGGCGTCAAGATGCGATAGAATTGCCACGATGCGGGTTCTCATCATGGCCGATATGGAAGGCGTCAGCGGCATTGTCAATTGGGGGCAGGTGACCGGCGGCGAGCCAATGTTCGAAGAGGCTCGCCGGCTTTACACCGAAGAAGTAAACGCCGCCGTGCGTGGGGCTTGCGCCGGTGGGGCAACGGAGATTGTCGCCGTCGATTGTCACGGTGCCGGGAAAGAGTGGAATTTCAACTCCTTCATTCCTGAACTGATGGAATGCGAGTGGGTCGCCGGCCACGCCTGGAGCCGCTACACCCAACTGCTGGAAAAAGGCTGCGACGCCGCGCTCATGGTCGGCATGCACGCCAAAGCCGGCACACCCGACGGCGTGCTTTGCCACACCATCAGCACCACCACCTGGCAGAATCTCTATTTTAATGAAACGTGTGTGGGCGAGTTCGGCATCAACGCCGCTTTGTGCGGACACTACGGCTGCCCCGTCGTGCTCATCACCGGCGACGAAGCGACGTGCAACGAAGGCCGCCAACTCCTGGGCGGGGGATTGCACACGGTAATCGTCAAGCGAGGGCTGACGCGCTATTCGGCGCGCCATACGCCACCTAGCGTGGCGCGCCATTTGATCGAAACCGGCGCGCGACTGGCGCTTTCGGCGCCGATCAAAACCAAACCTTACATCCCCGCCAAACCCACCAGGATTACCGTCGATCTCAGCACCGTTGATAGCGCCAACCGTTTCATGGGCCGGGCCGGCGTGGAAATCGTCGATCCGCTGAAGGTCGTCAGTAAAGCCCCCGATTGGATGACCGCGTGGAACCAGATCTGGCATTGGTAATCTCGCCGCAAACTCGGTCGATCAGTGGGCGTGTCGGACGAAGATTTTGCGCACTTCGCACTCCTGCCAGCTACAATGCTCGCACCGGACAGGAGAGTTCGAATACAGGCGAGGTCAAATGAGTAATAGCATTTCCGGCGTCACAGTTGCCCCCACCGCTGCGGGTTGCGTCATCACGGTATCGCCACGCGGAACGGTACGCGAGAGCCGCGTCGTCAATGACGTTGCGGCCAGGACGCTCAAAGGCGATGACAAAGCCGCCGTCGTTATCGATGTTTCATCTTGCACCTATGTCGACAGCACGTTCCTCGGTACGCTGATGGATCTGTTCCGCGTCGCGGGCGGCACCGGTGGGGGCGGCACCGGCGGGCGGTTCGCGATCGCCGCCTCGCCGGAGCATCGCAAGAAACTGCTGGGTGTGGCGCGGCTGGATACGTTCATTCCCGGGGTTGATACCGCGCCGACGGCGGTCGGATCGGCAATCGTCGTCCCAACCCCCGACGCGTCGCCGCGGGAGATTCTTCGGCACATCATGGAATGTCATCAGAAGCTGGCCGAGATGGATTGTCCGATGCGTCCGGTCTTCGCTCGAATCGCGACGCAGATGCAGGCTGAATTTGAACAAAGCCCAGACTGGGCTGATCCGCATTCGAGCCGGGGTTGAAAACGCGGTTTGTCAGCGGCGCGGTTGGCTGTAGCGGTTACGACAGCGAATTTCGTCGTCGCTTCTGAACAATCCTAAGGTACAATCGTCCTACGGATTGGAGAAAGCGCCTTCGCGGCGTCGTGACTATATGGGCCGACCGTTCCTTGCCATCTTGGTTGCCACTGCGGTCGGTCTGATCTCGCCGTCGATGTCATTCGCCCAACCCACCCCGCCGCAGCGCGGGCTCGTCGCATCCGACCTCCGCCGCGTCGAAACCCGCGTGATGGAACTGCTGCCGCAACTACAGGCGGCGACGGTCGCCGTGCAGCTTCCCCGTGGCGGCGCGGGAGCGGGCGTCATCGTCAACAACACTGGCCTGGTGCTCACCGCCGGGCATGTTTCCGGAACCCCCGGCCAGATTGCCGAGATCATCCTCGCCGACGGACGACGGTTGCGCGGCAAAACGCTGGGTCGCAACGGCGTGGAAGACAGCGGGATGATTCAGATCGAAACCGACAAAACCGATTTTGCCTTCGTTACACCCGGCAAATCGTCGTTGCTCGAAGCAGGCAATTGGGTGATCGCGCTGGGCCACCCCGGCGGCTATCGCAAAGACCGCGCCGCCGTCTTGCGCGTGGGGCGTGTGGTTCGGCAGAACATCTTCATTCAGACCGATGCGGTGCTGGTCGGCGGCGACAGCGGCGGACCGTTGTTTGATCTCGACGGCCAGCTCGTCGGGATTCACAGCCGCATCGGCGCATCGATCGCCGACAACCGCCACGTGCCCATCGACAAATACACCGCCACCTGGGAACGCCTCGCCGCCGGCGAAGATTGGAACCCCGCCGGTCAGGCCATGGCATGGATGCAAAACCAACCGTGGCTGGGCGTTGACGGCGAAGAAGACCCGGCGGGCTACCGTGTCACCGTCGTGGAGCAAAGCGGCCCGGCGAACAAGGCCGGCCTCACGCCCGGCGACGTCATCACCGCCTTTGCCGGCAAGGAACTGGGCAAAGACGCCGGTGCCCGGCGGGCGCTGCATACGCTGCTTGGCTCGTGCAGAATCGGCGACGTGGTGGATATTGAAGTGATTCGCGACTCGGGCGAAACGGTGAGGCTCCCCGTCAAGCTCGCGCGCCGGCCGACCTCTCCTGCGCGGTAGCAAAGCATGAAATTTCAACGACCGATATTATGCCTTTTCCTAGCCTGCTGCGGGCCGGCGACTCTGCTTCGCGCCGATGAATCGACGGAGCGCACGCCGCGCCCCCCCCGCGACGAACGCAGCGTCATCATCGGTGATCGCTCGGCCCCGGCGGTCGCACCACCGGCCAACGAGATTGACCTGCGCCGCGCGTTCGCCGAAGTAACGCCCGATTTTTTCCGCAGCGTCGTCGTGATAACGATTAAAGGGGAGCAGGCGGCGCTCGGGGTGGTGGTTTCGGCCGACGGCTACATCATCAGCAAATCCAGCGAGCTCACCGAACCGCTCAACGCTCGCCTTGCCGGTGGTCGATCACTGCCGGCGAGAATCATCGGCCGGGCTGACGAACATGATGTAGCCCTGCTGAAAATCGACGCGACCAACCTCACCGCCATCCCATTCAAAGACGGCGACGATGCGGCCGTGGGCAAATGGATCGCCTCGGTCGGCACATCCGAAGTGCCGCTGGCGGTGGGCGTGGTGAGCGTCGGACGGCGCGTCATTCCCGCCGACGCCATCATGGGCGTGTTTCTCGAAGACAGCAATGTAGAAGGCGGCGATATCCCCGGCGCGCGCATTACCAACCTCGACCCGCAAGGCGGTGCCGCGCGAGGCGGCGTGCGCGCCGGCGACATTATCGTTAAAATCGACGACCGCGCGATCGTCGAACGCCAGGACGTGCTCACCGCCCTGAGCCGCCTGCGCCCGGGCGATAAAGTCAGCGTCGTCGTCGCCCGCGGCGAGGAGCGCATTACGCTGGATGTAAAACTTGCGCAGCGGCCGTCCCCGAGCACACGCAGCCTTCGACAAAACACCATGGGCGGCAAGCTCAGCGCCCGTCGCACCGGCTTTGCCGTTGTTTTTCAGCACGACACGGTCAACCTTCAACCGACCGACTGCGGCTCGCCCCTGGTCACGCTGGACGGCGAAGTGGTGGGCCTCAACGTATCGCGTGCCGGCCGCACCGAAACGTACGCGGTGCCGTCGAGCGTGGTGTTGAAGTTGATCGAGGAGTTGAAACAATCGGAGCACGCGCCTGATGCAACGGTGTCGTCCGACGACAAACCCGACCCGTAGCATGAGACCCCCCACAAGCCGGGTGCTTCAGCCCCGGATGTGTCGCGCGAAGGTTCCATTTTACCCACCACGCGCCCTATAAAATGATCCGCATCCGCCACATTCACGACCCCGAACTCAAAGCCAAGGTGATCGCCGCATTGGCCGAGCGCCGCGGCATGTCGCCGGCGATGATCCCCGAGTGGTTCGAGCTGGATGATGCCGATTACGTCGATCTACTCAACGACATTAGAGACGAAGAAGAAGGCCGCGATATCGAGCAACCCGATTCGCGGATGTGAGGCAGAAGTATGTCACCGGTGGGGCAGGCATTCCTGTCTGCCACGGCATTCCATGCCGAATCGAAGTTCGGAATCGCGTGGAAAGCGATGGCAGACAGGAATGTCTGCCCCACCGCCACGCAGGAATGTCTGTGCCACCAGAAATAGCTATCATCGGAGTCAATGTCCGAAACCCCCGCATGGAATGATGAACTGCTCAAGAGCGACCCGCACGCGGCGGCGGACAAGCGGTCGCGCGTGCAGAAAATGTTCGCCGCCATCGCCCCCAGCTACGACCTGAATAATCGCCTGCACAGCTTCTGGCGCGACCAGGCCTGGCGGCGGAAGGCGGTGAAACTGGCTTCATTGCAACCAAATGACGTTGTGGTGGATGTGGCGTGCGGGACGGGGGATCTGGCGATTCTCTTTGGAATCGCGTTGCACACTGGCTGGGGGTCTACGGAACCTAGACCTTGGCCGGTTGTCGAGATAAAGCCGCGCGTCATCGGACTGGATTACACGTTTCCAATGCTCGCCCGCGCGGCAGCGAAAGACGATGCCACAAGTGATGAGATTGACGCCGCTGCGGATATTGATCTCTGGCGTGGCACCTGTGCGTGGATTCACGGGGATGCGCAGTCACTTCCACTTCCCGACGCCTGCTGCGACGTCGTCTCCATCGCCTTCGGTCTTCGCAACGTGCAGGAGCCTGAAAAAGCCCTTCAAGAATTCAAACGAATCCTCCGCCCCGGCGGGCGGGTGGTCGTGCTGGAATTTTCCGAGCCGACCAACCCGCTCATTCGCGCCCTAAACCGCTTCTACACCGGCAAAATCATGCCCATCACCGCCACGCTCATCAGCGGGGACAAATCCGGCGCGTACAAATACTTGCCCAAAAGCATCGGCATGTTCTGGAGCCGCGATAAAATGGTGCAGATGCTTGCGAATGCGGGGTTTGTCGACATCACGCAGCATCCGATGACCTTCGGGGTGTGCGTGTGCTATAGAGGATTAGCGCGGGCCGCTTGATCGAACGGAGAACGCCAGCGTAGCCCGGGCACGGATCGAAACCCGCCATCAAACGTGATCCACTCGACATCATGCGACAGGGCGAATGAGGCCCAATAGACATCCTGAGCTTTCTTGCCGTGCGCCATCACTTTACGGCAAGTATTGACGAACGTTTCCCACTGATGTGTATCTGCGGCGATCACTCGACAGGAAGGGACCGACCGAAGCTTATCAGCGAACAATAGTGCGTCGTGAATTGGAGTGATCGGATCAAATGGCTTTTGAGTCACAATGCGGACGAACCCCATCAAAATTCCATCCGGAAAACCGAACGGCTCACCGGACGCAATCAGGCGATCGAGCCAAACACCCACCTGCCGGTGCTCGTTCAAATCAGCTCGAAAAGCGACGATCAACACATTTGCGTCAAGCAGAAGCATCGTGGTCCTGCGCTTTAATGCCCAAGCCCTTCATGTCGTCCGCCCATTCCTGGTCTTCTATCTGCCTCTTAAGGTCTTCCCAGTTCAGCGCCTTGGCAGGGTCACCGAAGACTGGCAGCACAATTCGCTCACCTGGGGCCAGGGTTTCCGGATTGGCCAACTGATTGCGGACGGCGTCTTCAATGAATTGGGTAAACGTAATCTGTTGCCGCGCAGCGCGGTCTTTCGCGCGCCGTGACAAGTCGTCGCTGAGCCTAACAGTCGTCCTACGCATTCGCACATCTTCATACTCTGACATACGTATGTCAATTCGAATCTTCCTCCCACGCCTATCCCGACAGTGTCTCACATCGAAGGCTTTCGATTCGTAAGCCGACATAAGATTGGGCACTTGCATCAAAGGAATTTATGCCTGGTTCTTCCCAAAAACACTGGTTCGACGCTATCGATCGCCCGATAACCCAATTCCTCCAAAAACACGGCACGCGGCTGCTCCGGTGGTCGGTGGCTGTCATTTTCATCTGGTTTGGGGCGCTCAAGTGGTTTGATCTCAGCCCGGCGATTGAATTGGCAACGCGCACGATTTACTGGATCCCGCCGCGGATCTTTATTCCCATTTTAGCGACTTGGGAGGTCGTCATCGGCCTCTGCCTGCTGATCCGCCCGCTGATTCGGTTTGCGGTTTTGCTGCTGGCGGGGCAGATGCTGGGAACGTTTTTGCCGCTCATTCTGCTCCCGGAGGTTTGCTTCATCAGAATTCCCTATGCGCCGACGCTGGAAGGCCAATACATTCTTAAAAACATGGTCATCATCGCCGCCGCCATGGTGGTGGGCGGAACGGTGCGGAAGCAAAGCACCGACTTTCAACGATTATGAACACGTCCAACCCGCTTGACGGTATAGGATAGCGTCATGGACATCGTCACCGCCATCACCGGCGCCAGCGGCGCGCTTTTCGCTCAGCGGTTCATTCAGGGTCTTGTCGCCGCCGAAGTGAACGTGCACCTGGTTATTTCCCCGCTCGGCCGGCGGTTGCTGCATGACGAGCTGGGGATGGAAACCCCCGACCTGCTCGCGCTGGGCGGGCGGGCTGACTCGCGCATCACCCTTTATAATTACAACGACGTGGGCGCTAAAATCGCCAGCGGCAGTTTTATGCATGATGGCATGGTGATCGTGCCCTGCAGCAGTAACACGCTCTGCTCCGTGGCGCATGGGCTGGGCGATAATTTGCTCAGCCGCGCCGCCGCCGTCACGCTGAAAGAGCGCCGAAAGCTCGTGATCGCGCACCGAGAGATGCCCCTTTCGCCGATGGACGTGACGGCGTATCAATTCCTCACGCAGGCCGGCGCAATCATTGCCCCTTGCAACCCCGGATGGTATCTCAACCCCACAACGATCGGCGAAGTGGTCGATTTCGTCGCGGGCAAACTGCTGGATTTAGTCGGCGTGAAGCACTCGTTTGACACCCGCTGGGATCCGAAGAACATTCGCCCGCCGGTGAAGCTGGCGTAGTATTTTTACTCGGCGGTGGCACAGACATTCCTGCCTGTGTCTCCGATTGCCCGCATGTGTGTCCGATTGGAATGCATGATCATTCTCAACCGCCAAATCGACGAACCGATTGTCATCGGCGAGAAGCTGCGCGTGTCGCCAACCGATGTGGACACCGGCGGCGTACGCATTCACGTCTGCGGTGAGTTTGTTGGCGGGGCCGATGACGGGCTGGCGGTCGATCGCGCCTACGAACTGGCCGTCGGCTCAAGCCTGCGACTCGGCACGCTCGTCAATCTGACGCTCATGAAAGTAATGCTCGACGCGCCAAAGCGCGCCCAGTTTGGCATACAGGTTCCGCCGAATATGGTGGTGCAGCGGAAGGAAATCGTCGACCGGCCGGCACACGAGGAAGAGTGATGTCGATCGCCGCCGGCCAAACCCAGCCTGTCCCCCCGCTCTCGCAACTCCGCGAGCTTGCTGCCGACATCAAGCTCAGCCACAGCATTTTCGCCTTGCCGTGGGCGATGCTTTCAGCTTTCCTGGCCGCAGGTGTTAACCCGCGCGGGATTCGATTTGTCGGACAGCTCGCCTTAATCCTGCTGTGCATGATCTTCGCCCGCACCGTAGCGATGGCGGCCAATCGATTGCTCGATGCCAAACTGGATGCCACCAACCCGCGCACCGCGCGCCGCGCGATTCCATCAGGTCGATTAAGCAAATCTTTTGCGACGATATCGATGCTCGCTTGCGGCTTCGCTTTCATTTTCGCCACCAGCCTGTTCGGGTTTCTCTACAACAACTGGATTCCACTCATCTGCAGCGTCCCCGTCTTGCTGTTCATTAGCGCCTACCCATTCCTCAAACGGTTCACACGACTATGCCATTACTATCTCGGCGCGTGTCTCGCCCTGGCTCCGGTGTGCGCGTGGGTTGCCGTGGCGGGCAACGTAACGATCACCCCGTTCATCATGGCCGCCGCCGTGCTTTGCTGGACGGCGGGGTTTGACATCATCTACGCCTGCCAGGATTACGAATCCGACCGGCAGACCGGCGTGTTCAGCGTGCCCGCCAAACTCGGCATCGCCGGCGCGCTGTGGGTAGCCCGGCTGACACACATTGCGTGCATCGCGGTGTTGATCGCACTCGGTTTCCACGTCCCACAGTTCGACACGACCTACGCCGCCGCCGTTGCAATTGCCGCGATGCTGCTGACCGTCGAGCACTTCTTAGTAAAACCGAACGACCTTTCGAAGGTCAACCTCGCGTTCTTCACAATCAATGGCGTGATTTCGCTGGTGATCGGGGCGATGGGCATTATCGATATTTACGTTTAGGTCGTTCAATTCAGGGTTCATCGATCAGGGTTAACCACCAAGACACGAAGGGCACCAAGGAGGCGGCGACCTCCGAACCGAACGTGCATTAGAAACGTTGTTCTGATTCTGTTTTCTTTTGTAGTGTGTGTTGTGATGACACTCCAACAAAACGATGTTCAGCCGAAATTACGTGGGAGTCTATTTGCTCTTCGTGCCCTTGGTGTCTTGGTGGTTCACCCTTCTTTCAATTCCCACGAACACGCTGGATAGGCCGCAGCGCCATCCATATACTCCACTCGCAATGTCCGACGGTCCGACTCTTGTCGATCCCGCACTTTTAAGCATCCGCGAGAAAATTCTCGCCGGCGAAGAGCTTTCGTTGGCGGACGGCATGACGCTGTTTCAATCGCGCGACATTCACGGCGTCGGCCGGCTGGCGCATTACGTGCGCACCAAACTGCACGGCGACAAAACGTATTACAATCGCAACCGGCATATCAACTACACCAACGTTTGTGCGCTATCCTGCAAGTTCTGTTCCTTCTACCGCAAACGTGGCGAAGCAGGTGCTTACGAAATGCCCGTCGAACAGGTCGTTGCAACGGCACGCCAGGCGGCCGATGCGGGCGCGACCGAGGTGCATATCGTCGGCGGGCTGCATCCGTGGCTGAAGTTCGATTATTACCTGAACATGCTCCGCGGCGTGCGGAGCGAATGCCCGCAACTGCACATCAAGGCATTCACCGCGATCGAAATCATCCACTTCACCAAAGTAGCCCGGCTGAGCGTGCACGATGTGCTCGTGGCTCTGCGCGAAGCCGGCTTAGGCAGCCTGCCCGGCGGCGGCGCCGAGATATTTGATGATCGCGTGCATGATGAAGTGTTCAAAGGCAAAGTTCGCGCCGACCGCTGGTTCGATGTTCACCGCACCGCCCACAGCCTGGGCATCTACAGCAACGCCACCATGCTTTACGGCCATGTGGAAACGCTGGAAGAACGCGTGGGTCACTTGATCAAACTGCGCGAGCTGCAGGCGGAATCGCTCAAAGGTTCAGGGTTCAGGGTTCAGAACGGCGGCGCGGTTTCCTCCCCGAACCCTGAACCCCGAACCCTGAACCCCCGTGCCTTCTTCAACTGCCTCATCCCGCTGTCGTTCATCCCCGAAGACAGCGAACTGGGCACGTTGCCCGGGCCGACGGGCCTGGCCGATCTGCGCACGCTGGCGGTCGCGCGGCTGATGATTCGGAACATCGCACACATCAAGGCGTTCTGGATCATGCAGAGCGTGCAGCTATCGCAGGTGGCGCTCGATTTCGGCTGCGACGACCTTGATGGCACGGTGGTCTGGTACGACATCACCAAGCGTGAAGGCACCCGCGGGACGAACCACCAGGAACTGCACGTCGCCGACATCAAACGGCTGATTCGCGAGGCGGGGAAGGTTCCCGTCGAGCGCGATACGCTTTATCGCGAGGTAACGCGCGACCCGGCCACCGAGCGCATCATTGCGGATTTGCCTGAACCGGTGGGCGCTGTGTAGCAGGACAAACCAATTCTGGGTGCCACTACATGGCTCTCAGGCCATGTAGTAGAAACGCCGAAATCATTTTATACGCGCAGAAGCACGACTTGGCCTGAGAGCCAAATCGTGGCACCCCGTTGTTCCTGTTCTGATCAAACGTTTCGACAACGCTTGCGTTTTCGGGCTGTTTCTGTACATTGCCCGGCTCGAATTTTCGACCAAGCTTTGGAGATCCGTATGCCCGCGCCAGCTAAAACCGTAGCCAAGACCGTTCGCGTCACCATCAACAAAACGATCACTCGTGATTCGGCCCGCAAGACCATTGAGCGGCTGTTCATGAAAGACAAGGTTTTCGCCGCGCCGATCGTCGCCCGCTCGAGGAACTTCAAAGAAATCCCCAAGCGCCGCGGCGGGACGATCTGGACGAAGCGCGCCAACAAAGTTCACCCAGGCCTGGAAAAAGGCGCCAGCGCCACGGTTCAGGCGACCGCCCAGCATTTGCGCGACCTGGAAAGCGTGAAGACGTTTGTGAGCGTGGCGAGGTAAGCGGAGCCGATAGCGGATAGCGGATAACCAATAGCAGGAAAGCAAAAACAAAGATGGCCGGGCACGATATCTCGCGCCCGGCCTGTTTTTTTTTGCGCACCGCTATCGGCTATCGGCTCTTCAACTAATTCGGCTTCCCACTCAGCAAATCCAGCAGCGTATCGAGGCTGAATGGCTTGGGCATGAAGTTGACATCGATCGGCAGCCCGCGCAACGCGCCGGCGTCGAAGTGGCCGCTGATGGCGATGACCCGCTTGGGTCGGTGCGTCGTGGGCATGTCCGCCATTTCTTTGATTAAGTCGAACCCGTCTTTGTGCGGCATATGCAGGTCAGTCAGCAAGACATCGAAGCGCTCGTTGAGAAGGTAGCGAATCGCTTCGTCGCCGTCGCGCGCGGTCACCACATGCGCGCCTGTGTCGCGGATGAGCCGGCTCATAACCATGCGCGTGGGCGCGTGATCTTCGACCAGCAGAATGCGCGGGGATGAGCTGCGGTGCTTACTCACCTCAGTCGCCGAAAAAGGATGCATGCCAAATCCGCTTGACATCTTAACGCGGGTTAACTCGTTCGCTCCTGCATTATTCTACCACATCCTTAAGCAAGTCGCCGCCGTCTTCATGTTTGAGTAGGAACAACCGCGGAGAATGAAGTCGCCTGACTCCCCCTCCATATACCCAAAGAGGGGGAATTTCATAGCAGAGTCCGGCGCTCGCGTCACTGGGCTACGTAGTTCCCACGGCCCGCCACAGGCCGTCCGTGCCAAGCAGTTCACAGGGGCGAAACGAAGTCTTATAGGACATCGCCGGCGCATCACCCACCCAATACCCGAGGTACAGGTGCGGAATCCCATGTTCGCGGCAAAAGCCTATTTCCTGCAGCACACCAAAATTGCCCAGCCCGCGGGGTGATTGAGTTGGATCGAAATAGAAATAGACGCTGCTGAGCGAGCGATCGCACACATCGCAGATCCCCACCGCCACCAGTTTTCCGCCCGGAAGACGATACTCAAATTCCAGCGAGTCCACCGGCGAATCGTAAAGAAACGCCGCGAAGCCGTCGTGCGTGGCGTCCTGGTTGCCGTCGTGACGGTCGGCCAGGTAGGCGCGATAGAGGTGAAATTTTTCGTCGGTCAGGTGAGGTCGTGATATGGACACGCCGAGGTCGCCATTACGTCGAGCAACGCGCCGCTGCGATTTGCTCATCACAAAGCCGTCCACCGGTACGCGAATCGGCGTGCAGCGCCGGCAACCGGCGCAGATCGGCTGATAGATCATCCGCCCGCTGCGGCGAAAACCGGCGTTCATGAAATCGTGATAAATCTTCCCATCCATCCGCGCCGCGGACATCGCCCGCAGCCGCGAAACCCGTTCCTCACGATACGGACACGGCCCCGGCGGAAGCGTCACTAAAGGAACAATCACGGGCGCGGGGATGGCGGGGAAGTGGGACGCTACTTGAGGCGTCGTTGGCGGAAATTGCGAAGTGTGGGAGATGGGCGCGGACATTTCAAAATACTACGACGGTTGGACGACAGGCACTGCCGCTGCTATCACCCGAGTTGGTCTCGGCCAAATTCCCGCTGCCAGCGGCGGGCACCGTGAATGATCCTTAGAATTTCGATACCTTCATCAGTCTTCTCAAAGAACACGAGGTCTTTCAGCCACCTCAATGCCGCGTCAATGCTGTCCCGCGAGATGAAAAAGCTGATCTCATCGACATCAATGTCCGCATCAGGCGAGAAGTGGATCATGACGCCCGGCGCCGCTTCTCGCGGCCCGCCACCCTGCTCAACAAGCGTGCCTGGACGCGGTGCAAGCTCCACGGAATGCCTTTTCCTTCGTCGATGTCTTGCGCCGCCTTGACCAATGACTTTTTCAGATCCTCAAATTCCCTCTCATTTTCCATCATACGCGACAACGCGGCATCGACGACCGCCTGCACGGATGCGAAACGTCCTGCCTTCACTTTTCCTTCAAGGTATTTGCGATGTTTTGCGGGAATCGTAATCTTCATACCAACCTCGTCACTCTATTTCATCATATCACATCACTTGCTAACGAATGCGTTAATGCGGCATCGCAAACTTCCCCGCAAACGCCGCTACTTCATCTCTAATCTTAGCCAGTTGGCCGGCGTCATCCTTGGCACACACGGCGCGATCAATGAATGCCGCCACCTGGTGCATATCGCTTTCCTTCAGCCCCCGCGTCGTCAACGCCGGCGTGCCCAGGCGCACGCCGCTGGTGAGCTTCGGCGGGCGGGGGTCGTTGTGGATGGCGTTTTTGTTGCAGATCATGCCCGCGGCCTCGAGAGCTTTCTCGGCGTCGGCGCCGGTGAAGGCTTCGTTGCGGGCGCGCAGGTCGACCAGCATCAGGTGATTGTCCGTCCCGCCGCTTTGCAATCGATAACCGGCTTTGATCAGCCCCTCGGCCAGCGCTTTTGCGTTTTTCACAATCTGGTGGGCGTACGCTTTCCACTCCGGTCGCAGGCATTCGCCGAACGCCACGGCTTTCGCGGCGATAATGTGCATCAACGGCCCGCCCTGGCTGCCGGGGAAGATGCTGCGATTGATGGATTTGGCCAGCTCTTCATCATTGGTCATGATCAGCCCGCCGCGGGGCCCGCGCAGGGTTTTGTGGGTGGTGGTCGTCACGACATGAGCATGCGGGAACGGCTGCGGATGCGCGCCGCCGACGCAAAGGCCCGCAATGTGCGCCACATCGGCCATTAAGAGCGCGCCCACTTCATCGGCAATGGCGCGGAATTTCGCGAAATCGATCAAGCGCGGATAGGCGCTATAGCCGCACAGGATCGCCTTCGGTTTCGTCTCTTTCGCCACCGCCAGCACGCTATCGAAATTGATCGTTTCCGTCTTGTCGTCGAGTTGATAATGCGACGGCCGATAGAAAATGGCCGAGGCGTTGAGCTTCATCCCGTGCGACAGGTGTCCGCCGCTCGCTAAGTTGATGCTGATGAACGGGTCGCCCGGCTTCATCATGGCCATCATCGCCGCCAGATTCGCATTGGCCCCCGAGTGCGGCTGCACGTTGGCGAAGCGGCAGTTGAACAGTTGCTTGGCGCGGTCGATCGCCAGATTCTCAATCTCGTCATAAAACCCGCAGCCGCCATAGTAGCGGGCGCCGGGGTAACCTTCGGCATACTTGTTCGTAAGACACGAGCCGGCGGCCTCCATCACTGCTTGCGAAACGTGGTTCTCGCTGGCAATCAGTTCCAGCGTGGTTTCCTGCCGGTGGGCTTCCGAGGCAATCAACTGGGCAATTTTTGGATCGGTTTCGTTCAGATTCATAGAGCAAATCATATCCCAATACGGCCCGGCTGTCAGTTGTTAACATATAGCCCTGATGGATCGAACTACGACATCAACGACCAAACGGGGCGGCACGCGGGGGCCGGTCATCCTGATTGTATTGGCGATAATCGTGATTGGAATTGTCGTCTTTCGATCGATGCAACATCCCGCCCCGCCTCAGGCTACCCTACCGGCCACTCAACCGGCGACGCAGCCGGCAACTTCGCCCGCCACCGCGCCAGTTCCGCCGGCAACAACGTGGATCGAGGTCGTCCGGCGGAACGATGGTTCCATCGCCACCACCCAGCCGCTGAAATATCCGGTCGATCTGCGTGACGCCGCCCGACTAATCATTCGCGACCCGGTTTACCTGTGCCCGCGCGGCGATCTCTGGATCACGCGCGACGATGCCGCGCCGACGCCGGTGGTTCTCAAAGCGGCTAACAATGAGCAGGTTCATGTCGTCCGCGACCGCGTCATGTTCGTGCACTGGGCGACTGCCGGCGGCGCGATGGCGCCGACATTGATCATACAGGACGGCCGCAAACTGTTGCGCGTCGATTTCAACGGCCGTAAGCCGCTTTCGTTTGACCGCGCGTTCGACTGGTCGCGCGCTTTTTCATGGTTCGGTCGAATCGCCGTTCCGAGCAACCAGGGCGCGTCGATCATCGACCCGGGCAAGCTCACCGAACACTTTGTTGCGATCAGCGACGAAACCATCAAAGCGCCCGTGCGAATCCTGCTCGACGCCCGCGGCGTGCTCGCCTGGCGCGTTGACGGCCCGGCGGCACGATTCGTGGACGACCAGTGGTCGGCTCTCACGCCTGACAATGGCTGGCCCACCAGAATCGTCGAGTTAATGCCCTTGCTTGACGGCAGTGTTGTACAGCTCATTCGCAGCGATCAATCACCGGATCAAGAAGCGGTGGAGCTACGCAGCGTGTCGCTCGAAGCCGCCGTTGCGATCGACGAGCATGCGGTTGTCAAACTCATCGCGCAGCTTTCCGACGACGAAGACACCAAGCGCGATAACGCGTCGGCGGAGCTGGCGCGCTACGGGCCGGCGGTATGGTCGATCCTCGATCGCGAGCGAGCAAAGCAACCGTTGGAAGGACAGGGTAGAATTGAAGAACTGCTGGCGACGAAAATTAAACCGCGACTCGGCCGGCTCACGCCCACGAGCGACGACCTGCAACCCGCCTGCTACCTGCGCGACGGCGGTGTCGTGCTATACAGCAACGCCGGCGTTGAAATGCCGCGCGGCAACGGCGAGACGCGATTGACCGCGCCGGCGTGGATCGCTGTTCGCCCGGGCCGATCGGTGCAACTGCTCGCGCCGGCGCTCACCGACGACGCCATGCTGGGCAAAGTGCGCTTCGATGCCTGGGGCGAAGAATGGATCATCACCGACGACATTGCCGGCCCGCGGCGATTCATGGGAAACCATGTTGCGCCGCTGGTTGCCGAACCGCTGCGCCGTTTCAATAAGTTTTTTGGGATCGATTCGCGCGGCCGGTGGATTCTCATCGACGACGCGGCGAATGAAGCGCTGATCATCGATCCATTCATCGCCGACGAAACGCCGCGGTTGCCGGTCTGGACGATCACCGTTGAAGGCGGAAGCATCGGTTGGAACGACCAGAACTGGCCAGTGCAAAAGCTCGGTGGCGCGTGGGCGCTGGTGGAGGATCGATGGCAGACCATGAAGGATGACGAACCGATCCGCACCTTTGCCCCGCGCGACACGCCAACGACCGCGCCGGCAGACACGCCGTTGCTGGAAGAGCCCGACGGCACAAAATGGTTCGACGGCCAAACGCATTTGCGCGTCATTCGCGGCGGCGAGAAGATTGAATTTGAGCTTCCGCCCGAAGCACTCGGCAGCATGCCGGCAACGCTCATCCGCACGGCCGACCGCCTATTCCTGTTCAACGCCCCCGGCCGCGTGCTACGCTTCCGCGAAACGCCTTCGAGCGATCCGCCTCTGAAGCTCGAAGGCGTCTTCACACAAGACATCCCCAACACCGACGAACCCACCAGAATCTGGCTCGACCCAGCCGCACGATTGGTGATCGCCCACGGCGGCAACAAACTGGCGGTGCTGTTTCCCGAGGGCCGGGTGCCGCCGGCGATTGCCAAGATGATGCCGGTGACCGACGAGTGAGCCACGCGGCCAGTGTCCCCCAAGCGCACAAATTTCGCAGCATGTCGGCGGCGGCTCACCGTTGAGGATGGCAATCTTTTTCTGATCTCTCGTTGCGTCCTCGTGTATCGGCGGCTCACGCGCGGATCAGGCCGGCTCGCGGCGGATGTAGATCACTTCGCCGCTGGTGTACTTTAACTCCCCCGTCACACAGCCGGCGATCATTGCAGCAACGTCGGCCGGCGCGAGGGTTTTTTCTCTGGGCCAGGTTTTTTCATCAACCAGCGCGCGGAACATCTTCGTTTCGACCGAACCCGGCGCAATCGTGTGTACGCGGATGCCGTGGGGTGCGCCTTCGCGGGCCATTGTCAAACCGAGAATATTCAGCCCCGCCTTGGCAGCGCCGTACGCAGCGAATCCCCGCAACGGATCTTTGGCAGCCATTGATGACACATTGACGATCACGCCGGCGCTTTGCTTCACAAAAGTCGGCCAGCACTTCCGCGAAAGCGTAAACGCGGCCGTCAGGTTCACTTCGAGCACTTTGCGAAATTCGTCGGGGGAGGTTGCTTCGACCGACAGCATGGGCGCGTAGCCGGCATTGTTCACCAACGCATCGATCCGGCCGAACTTGCCGAGCGACTCAGCAACAATTCGATCGACATCGGCTTGAACGGTCACATCGGCACACACCACCAGCGCGGTTCGACAGGCCTTAGCAGTCTGGGCCAACTCGGGCTCACTCCGCGAAACCAGCACCACGGCGAAGCCGCGTCGATTAAGCTCGATCGCCGTCGCATTCCCAATCCCGCGGCCGGCGCCGGTGATGATTGCTACTGGATCATTCATGGGATTCAAATTCGAATTAACCACAGAGGCACAGAGGACACAGAGAGGGAGAGGAGGAAGGAATGGCTCAGAAAGTGTGGAGGATGAAAATTCAGATGTGCCACTGTTGGAAACAAATTGATTCTGCTTACTTGTTTTTCATCCTTCATCTTTCGTCCTTTTTCTTCATTCTTTCCCCCCTCTGTGTCCTCTGTGCCTCTGTGGTTCAAAAATCTTGCACAGAAATCGAAACAGTCGTCACATGCGTTTGGCCCGGCGCGAGCATCAGATGATCATCCGCGGCGTTGGCGGTTTCGATGCAGCACATGGTTTGCCATTCGTCGTCGCCAAAATCAGATAGTGCCTTGGCTTTCTCGATCCACGGGTTCCAGACGATGGTTGATTTCGATCCGCTCTTGGCGACGGTGATCTTTCGCCTCATCGCCGGATCGGTCAGCACGCACGTGGCGGCGGTGTTCAAGTAGACGCGATCGGTTTCTCCGGCGAAACGAATCGCGTCGGCTGGCTGCGATTTGCGCTGGCCGTCGGCAACCTTGTCGATGTATGTGCTGCCCGCCAAGCCGTCGATCGATGCCTGCCGGCTGTCGCCGACGACCAAGTAAGTGTGCAACGCTTCTTCGATCCGCATCGGTGCGCTGCCGTTGTTGCGCGATTCGAGTGAGACGGTGAGACTGGCGCCCACGGTCACCACGAATCCGGCGCTAAAGCTGCCGGCTTGAACATCAAATTTCAATTCTGTGGCCGCATGGTTGATCGCGCGCGCCGAAGTCACATTCCACGACTTATTGCGCACCAGGCCGTGCTGTGGGGCCTTGGGGTCGTCGCATTTTGGTCCGAACCACGGCCAGCAGATCGGAATTCCGCCGCGGATGGCTTTGCCTTCCTGGAAAATCGCGTGTTGGCTGACAAAAATGACCGGCTGTGCACCCTTCGGCTGGAAATGGGTGACGGTGGCCCCGAGCAGGTAGACCTCCCCCGCCCCGCCGGCGTTCTCAATGACGACCACCGGCAGCCCGCCTTTCCCTGCCTTAAATGTCACGCCCGGCACATTGAACCGCCCGCTGAGGTCTTGAATGGTCATGATGCGCCGAGAATACTGTCGCGCCCGCACATCTGCCACGTTCCGCGCGCCGATCGCGCACGCCTGCCACTCTGACACCCGGAAAACCGAACGGCACTTTAGAGATGCGTTCCAATTATTGCCGTAAGCATTGTAAAATTAACAACTTGCAAGCAACAACCAACAACCCACTCCTCTGGCACTTCCTTCGCTATGCGACCTACGGGCCGATCGACGGGTACGCCGATCGACCCGAAACGCTTACGACGCATAATGTCACGTAACTAACGACTCTATCAGGAGATACGAACAATGGCCGCCAAGCTTCTCACCTTTGACGCCGATGCCCGCAAATCGTTGCTCGCCGGCGTGACCAAACTCGCCCGCGCTGTGAAAGCAACCCTCGGGCCCAAGGGTCGCAACGCGGTGATCGATAAAGGGTGGGGCGCGCCCACGATTACCAAAGACGGGGTAACCGTCGCAGAAGAGATCGAGCTTAGAGACAAGTTCGAGAACATCGGCGCTAAGCTCGTCAAAGAAGCCGCCAGCAAGACATCGGATGTCGCCGGCGACGGAACCACCACCGCCACCGTTTTGGCCGAAGCCATTTTCAAAGAAGGCTACAAGGCCCTCACTGCCGGCGCTGATGCGATGGCACTCGCCCGCGGCATTCGCGCTTCGGTGCTGGCTGTTGTGAAAGACCTGGAGAAGCAATCTCGCAAGATCGATGTCAGCCGGAAGGACGACATCGCCAACGTCGCCGCCATCAGCGCCAACAACGATCGCGAAGTGGGCCAGATCATGGCCGATGCGTTCATGAAAGTCGGCAAAGACGGCGTGATCACCGTTGAAGAAGGCAAATCACTCCAGACAGAAATTGATGTGGTCGAAGGAATGCAGTTCGACCGCGGCTATCTCAGCCCCAACTTCATCACAGACCCCGACGAGCTCGTGTGTGAACTGGAAAAGCCGCTGATCCTCGTGCTCGAAGATAAAATCAGCAGCGCCCATAAGCTTTTGCCGCTGCTGGAAAAGATCATGAAGGCCAAAAAGCCGCTGCTCATCATCGCCGAAGATGTTGAAAGCGAAGCCCTGGCCACGCTCGTGGTGAATAAGCTGCGCGGCATCCTCAACGTGGCCGCGGTGAAAGCGCCGGGTTACGGCGATCGCCGCAAAGCCATGCTTGAAGACATCGCCATCCTCACCGGCGGCGATGCGATCATGAAAGACCTGGGCGTCGAGCTCGATAAGATCGAACTCACCCAGCTCGGCACCGCCAAAAAGGTGACGATTGATAACGACAACACCACGATCATCGAAGGTGCCGGCGAAACCAAGGCCATCAAGGCCCGCATCGAGCAGATCCGCCGGGAGATCGATACCACCACCAGCGACTACGACCGTGAAAAATTGCAGGAACGCCTGGCCAAGCTGGCCGGCGGCGTGGCGCAGATTAACGTCGGCGCGGCCACCGAAGCCGAACTGAAGGAAAAGAAGAGCCGCATCGAAGACGCCCTGCACGCAACGCGCGCCGCAGTGGAAGAAGGCGTCGTCGCCGGCGGCGGCGTGGCGATGATTCGTGCCACGCGCGCGTGCAACGGCAACTTAAAGCTCGAAGGCGACGAAGCCACCGGCAGCAAAATCGTCCGCGCCGCATTGCTCACCCCGCTGAAGCAAATCGCCGAAAACGCCGGCACAAGCGGCAGCGTGGTCGTCCGCCGCGTGCTGGAGAGCAAGGATTCCGAAGGCTACAACGCGCTCACCGGCGAATACGTAGACATGTTCAAGGCCGGCATCATCACGCCGACCAAAGTAGAACGCACCGCCCTGCAAAACGCAGCGGAAGTTGCGATTCTATTACTCACCACCGATTGCATCGTGGTAGAAAAACCGAAGAAAGCCGGCGCCGCCGAAGACCACGGCCACGGCGGCGGTGGTGGCATGGGCGGAATGGGCGGGGGAATGGGTGGGAT
>CAZXLA010000049.1:5088-20225 GCA_964641895.1 uncultured Tepidisphaeraceae bacterium | reverse complement strand
CGCATGAGGCGGGGCTGCTTTCTTCGCCGGCGCGTTGCGCGCCGATTTCGCCGCGGGTGCGCGTCAACATTCGGCCCGGGACGCTTGCAGATATTCCGTTTATCGATCGGCTGCAGAAGGCGCAAACGCGTGAGGTGGGGTTTTTGCCGACGGCGGCGCTGGAGGGGAAGATTCGGCTGGGGGAGGTGCTGATGGCGGAGCAAAACGAGCCGCGAGCGTCAGCGACGGGGTTTTCGCCAGCACAGGAACCCGTCGCTTACGCTAGCGGCTCGTTGGGTTATCTCATCGCGGCCGACAGGTACTTTAAGCGGGATGAGATCGGGTACATCACGCAGATTAATGTGTTGCCCGAATATCGCAGGTCGCTGGTGGCGGCGGCGCTGGTGCAGGCGCAGTTTGATCGGTCGGCGTATGGGTGCAAGCTGTATGGCTGCTGGTGCGCTCAGGATTTGAAGGCCAACGAGTTCTGGGCGGCGATGGGGTTTACGGCGATCGCGTTTCGGACCGGGTCGCGATCCAAGGGCAAAGACGCCGCGGGGAAGAAATCGCCGCGCATTCATATTTTCTGGCAGAAGCGCGTGCGGGCCGATGATCTGACAACGCCGTGGTGGTATCCAAGCACGACCGGCGGCGGGGAGTTGCGCGAGGATCGGCTGGTGTTCCCCATTCCGCCGGGTGTGAGCTGGCGCGATGTGTTGCCGGCGGTGCTGCCCAACGAGCCACGCGCGTTAGCGACGGGAGTCGATCAATTGCCCGTCGTCGGTGCTCAAACGCCGGTGATGAAGAAGAAATCGAAGGCGAAGACGCACCTTGTGAAGAAGCTGGTCGAACCGCCGCACATGAAAGGCGGATTGTGGTGGATGATAGAGGTGTTGGTTGAAGAGCCGGTGAGAAAATCCAAACCCGCGAAGCCGGCCCGTGCATTGGCACCGCTCGACCCGCGCTTGAAGAAGATGGCGCGCGAATTGCGCGATCGATGGACGGAGCAGTCGGCAATGATTCTTCCGGGTATCGCGAAGCACGATGTGAGGCGGAGCATCGCGGCGGCAAACCAGAACTTGGCGGGAGAATTTGGGCTGGGCGGCGAATCAGGTCTGAAACTTCCCATCAACCTGGCGCTGCCCGAGGCGGCGTAACGACAATGCTCGCCCTTTCCATCCGCCAACCGTACGCCGAGTTGATTCTTCGCGGGATCAAGACGATTGAGTTCAGATCGCGGGCAACGAAGATCATCGGGCAGCGGTTTCATATCTACGCAGCGAAGGCGAAGACCCGACTGCCGGCCTGGTCGGATGACGTGCAGGTGGGCACCCCGCCTCCGTGGATGATCGAACTGGCAAAGCAGGTAAAACTGATCCCCCCCGACGCCGACCTGGCCACCGGCGTGATCGTCGGCACTGCGGTGATCGAACGCATCAGCCAAACTCACGACGGATTGTGGCAGTGGCATCTGGCGGACGTGCGGCGCGCCAAGACGCTGCGCAAACCGAGGAAGCAAGCCCAGCCGGTGTGGTTTCGGCCGTTCTAAAGATGCGGCCCCGCCGAGTTGTGAAAGCCGGCCGGGACGGACGTGCTACAGGTGAATCGCCCGATTCCCCGCCACGCCCGCGGCTTCCATGACGGCTTCCGACAAAGTCGGGTGCGGGTGCATCGCGGTGATGATTTCTTCTTCGGTCGCCTCCAGGTTTTTAGCCAGCACCAGTTCAGCAAGCAGTTCCGTCACGTTCTCACCCGCCATGTGAGCGCCTAAAAGTTCGCCGTACTTGGCATCGAAAATGAGCTTGACGAATCCTTCGGTCTCGCCGGCGGCCAGTGCCCGGCCGCTAACGCTGAAGGGGAATTTGCCGACGCGGATCTCGCGCTTCTCTTCGCGGGCTTTCTTCTCCGTCATGCCCAGCGACGCCACCTGCGGGTGCGTATAGGTGCAGCCGGGGATGGCGTTGTAGTCGATCGCGTGAACTTTGAGACCGCAAATATGCTCGACGCAATGCACGGCCTCATGATGCGCCACATGCGCCAGCCACGGCGGGCCGATGACGTCGCCCATGGCCCATACGTTTTCCATGTTGGTGCGATAGCTTTTGTCGACCTTCACGTGGCCCTTCTCTAAGCCGAGGTTCACGCCGGGCGCGATCAGGTCATCAAGATTGCCCGCGACACCGACGGCCATCAGGCACACATCGGCCTCGATGGTGATGGGGCCTTTGGGTGTTGTGACCGAGAGCTTTACTCCATTGGCGGTTTTCTCGACGCGGTCGGTCTTGCTCTTGGTGTAAATGTTAACGCCGCGCTTCTGGAACGCGCGCTCGAGCGCAATCGAGCAATCTTCGTCTTCGATCGGCAGGAGATGATCGAGAAGTTCGATGATGTGAACTTCGGTGCCCATGGCGTTGTAGAAATCGGCGAACTCACAGCCGATCGCTCCGGCGCCGATGATGGCCATCTTCTTCGGCTGCGCGGTGAGCGACATGGCTTCGCGGCTGGTGATGATAAATTTGCCATCGAGTTCAACACCCGGCAGCGAACGAGGCTTGGCGCCCGTCGCGATAAGGATGTGCTCGGCGGTGAACTCAGCCGCGGTGCCGTCGGCTTTTTTAACCATCACTTTGTGCGGTCCGGCGAGTTGGCCAACGCCGGCTTCGTGCTTCACGCCGTACTTGTTGAACAGGTGTGCAATGCCTTTGGCGAGCTTCTGCGCAATCGCGCGGCTGCGCGCAATCGGCTTATTGAAGTCGATCTTGAGATTGTCATAAGAAATGCCCCATTCGGCGGCGTGATCGCGCACCTTCCGCACGAACGCGCCGGCATCGAGCAGCGCCTTGGTGGGAATGCAACCCCAGTTGAGGCACGTTCCGCCGAGGTTTTCTCTTTCGATACAGAGAACGCGCTTTTTAAGCTGCCCCGCACGAATTGCGGCCGCGTACCCCGCGGGCCCGCCGCCGATCACGATGATATCGAAGTTATAGGTTGGCATAGATGAGCGCGATTGTAGGGAACCGCCGGGCGCTTGTCATTTTCGTTGATGCGATAAACAATGACGTGGTGAAGAGCGAACGTCGCCCGATTCCTGAGGATTGGCTGGCCGAGTTTGAAGCGGCAGCCAGGCGTCCGTTGGCGCAGCGATGGAAATATGCCTTCATCAAGACATACAAGCCAGTGATGGATGATGCGACGTTTCGATCATTCGAAACAATGGAGCAGTACCGGCAGTGGTGTGAGAGCAATTTGCCGAAATGGCTTGGTTATGGGCGTGTTTGAATACCATCACGCCGCTCGTCGCGAAGTGTCTCGCGATTAACTTCAAACCTTGTCTTCGATGCACCTCGACTATCGCGAAATGCCTGACTGTCAAATATCATCAGGCATGCGGTGTTGCCGAACGACGCCGAGCAGTTTCGCGAAGTCTGGATTCGTACGAGCAGCGTCCTGGACGTGCGAAATGATGTGTTCCGGGTGCCGACTCAGAAGGTCTTGAATCGGCCCGGCATCGACTCGCGATGTGTGCATCGGCGTGCCCGGAGCAGTGACTTACTTTATTCGTTCACTTAATCGTGAACCCCGCCTTCTTCAGCGCATCGCTCGCTTCCTTGACATTTACATCGCGCACCATGATGTGATCGGTATCGTGCGTGCTGATCGAAATAATCGGGATATTGACGGCCGCCAGCACCTTGCTTAGTTCGGCCAGGATGCCGACCAGGCCGAAATCGAGCGGGCCGAGCACCTTGAACGTGCGCCAGCCGCGTTCCACTTTGTTCACGTCACGCGGCACGGCGGTCTCGTCGCAGATGATCGACAGTTCTTCCTCGGTCTGCGTGAGCGAAAAGAAATCAGCGCTGAGCCACCACGGCCCCGGCCACTGGTTTTTCTGGAAGCGCGAGATGGCCATTTTCTGCGGGAGGATGGTGAGGGTGAGGTTCATTGCGTGATCAGCCTACTCTTCTTTAGTTTCGCCGCCATACTTGTGCAACCGCCGATAAAGAATCTCTGGATTTCGTGCGCCCTGCAGAACGCCAAGCACGATGATGTGCTCATCCACAACAAGATATGGAATTGAAAACGGGAAGCGGTTTAGTCGAAAGCGCCGCGCCTCCCCGACCACAAACGGCCAGCGTAACGGATGCTCGGCAATCTGTGACAGGGCATCTTCTAATTCGTCACACAGCGCCGCGCTGAGTCCGAATCGTTTCGCATCATACCATCCCTTTGCCTGACGCAGGTCGGTCAACGCTTCGGTTGTAAGCAACACCTGGCGGGGCATTTCATTTTCCGAACAATTCGCGTTTTACATCTTCCCAGCGATGCACGGCTGTTGGATTGCGATGATAGTTTGCCAACCGTTCTGCAATGAGTGTTTGCTCCGCATCACTTAGAAAATCTTCGTCTAATGTACCCAATATTTCGTGAGCGAGTTTGAACCGCTCTTCCGGCGACATCTCCTGCGTCTCAGCAACCGTAACTCGTCGGGCCATGACTTACCTCCGCAACAACTATATTACACCAGCATCATCCCCGGCTCTTCCAGAAGCGAGCGCAGCGTCTTAAGGAAGTCAGCGGCGGTGGCGCCGTCGACGACGCGGTGGTCGCTGGAAAGCGTCACGCTCATGATGGTGCGGGCCACGATCTCATCGCCACGCACGACCGGCCGCTTCTCGGCGGCGCCGATGGCCAAAATCGCCACTTCCGGCGGGTTGATGATTGCGGTGAACTGGCGTATGCCGTGCGTGCCCAGGTTACTCACGGTGAACGTGGCGCCGGTCATCTCGTCCTGCTTGAGCTTCTGTGTGCGAGCGCGATCGACCAGATCGCCCGACCGCACGCGAATCTCGGCCAAACCCATTTTATCAATGTTCCTTAGCACAGGCACGATCAGCCCGTTTTCCAGTGCAACGGCCATACCGAGATTGACATCGCCGTAGCTGGTGACTTCGGCCGTCTGGCCGTTGTAGTGGCTATTGAGGATCGGGTGCTTAACCAGCGCCATCGCGACGGCCTTGGCGACGAAATCGCCGACACTGATGCGCACGCCGGATTTTTCAAGTTGTGCGTTAACGCGCTCGCGCAGGCCGACGAGCGCTTCCATGTCGATGTCGACGGTTTCGTAGAAATGCGGCAGTTGCTGCATCGACTGCTGCAGGCGCAGCGCGATCGTCTGACGCATCTTCGACATAGCCGTGACGGTCTTCGTGCCGGATGCAAGTTTGGGCGCGAACATCGAAACATCTGCGACAGGCCTTTTCTCGCTCGAAGAATCCGGGGCTGAAGCCCCCGGCTTGCCGGACGACGGTTTAAAATTCACCACATCCTTCTGAACGATGCGTCCGCCCGGGCCACTGCCGGTGATGGCGTTGAGGTCGAAACCGCTCTCGTCCGCAATCCGCCGGGCCAGTGGTGATGCGAACACACGGCCGGCAACCGAGTGGTCGCCATTGCCGGTTTTGGGTTCAGCGATCGCGATCGTTTGCGCCTCAACCTGAGGCTTTACTGAAGAGGCTCCCGACAAATCCGGCTTGGGAGAATCCGGGGCTGAAGCCCCCGGCTTGGATGCCGATGCTATCGACGCAGCAGGTTTCGCGCCAGCTGTGAACTGCTGCTTGATTTGCTGCGGGTCTTCCTTGCTTGTTGCAACAACCGCAATTGATCCGCCGACAGGCACCTTCGAACCTTCGGGCGCAACAATGTGTGCCAGCGTGCCCGATTCGAACGACTCCATCTCCATCACGGCTTTATCGGTTTCCACGTCGGCCACCTTCTCGCCGGATTTGATCTTGTCGCCTTCTTTTTTATACCACTTGACGACGGTGCCCTCGGTCATCGTGTCCGAAAGCTGGGGCATGGTGATTTCGCTGGGCATATGTGCAGAGCCGAACGTTGATAGCGGATAGCCGATGGCGAAGAGCCTCTTCTATCAACTATCAGCTACTTGCTATCGGCTACTCTCCTCATCGGTAACAAACTTCCTTCACCGCAGCGATAATCTTCTCTTCGCTGGGCATCATTGCGTCTTCCAGATAGTGATTGAACGGCACGGGAATTTCGTCCGAGTGAACGTGGCCGATCGGCGCGTCGAGGTAATCAAATACCTTTTTGTACACGCTGGCCATGATTCCCTGACCCATGCCGCAGTAGCCGTAATCTTCATCAACAATCACGCAGCGACCGGTTTTCTTAATCGAACTGATCAGCGTTGCCGTATCGAGCGGGCGTAGCGTGCGAAGGTCGATCAATTCGACATCCACTCCTTCGTCCACAAGCGATTTCACGGCGGCGCGCGTCACGCGCTGCATCGTGCGCCCGTAGCTGATGACCGTCACTTCGCTGCCCTCTCGCTCAACATTCGCGACTCCAATCGGCAACAGAAAATCAGGATCATCGGGCACGTCTGAAGTCTCATTGAGCATCTTCTCGCTTTCGAGAAAGATGACCGGATCGTCGCAGCGAATGCTCGCCTTGAGCAATCCCTTTGCATCATACGCCGTCGAAGGCGAGACGACGATCAATCCTGGAATACGGGCGTAAATTGTTTCGACACGGTGGCTGTGCGTCGCGCCAAGCTGGTGAGCAATGCCGTTCCCGCCGCGGAAGACGATGGGCACCTTGTACTGCCCGCCGGACATGTAGCGCACGTTGGCGGCGTTGTTGACGATCTGATCGAGGCAGACGAGCGTGAACGACCAGCTCATAAATTCAATAATCGGGCGCAGACCCATCGTCGCCGCGCCGACGCCCAGGCCGGAAAACGCCGCTTCAGAAATCGGCGTATCAAACACCCGCCGCGGGCCGAACTTGGCGAGCATGCCTTCGCTTACCTTGTACGCGCCGTTGTACTGGGCAACTTCTTCGCCCATGAGGAAGACGTTTTCATCGCGCTCCATCTCCTCGGTCATGGCGGCTCTTAGGGCTTCTCGGAATTGGATGACGGGCATGTTGCTTTCTCTTGTTCAATCTGGGATTCGTCAATCAGGTTCAAGGATTTCGATCGCACCGATCAGGCTGAGCCTTAGAATGTCCTTGCGTTCGGACTTTGCTCGAACCATCATGATCGTTGTGTCACCCATTGCGCACAACCCGGGATTCCTCACTTGGTAGGCACCGCCGCCCGCGAGGATTACGTCGAACGGCACGAAATCCTCGGCCTCCAAAAGTTGCTTCAGTTCGAGATTCATAATGCATTACACTCGACGACGTACGGTTCATGTAACATCTGCGACGGATTCGATCTCACTCAGCCTGTAGGTTTTTGAAACGTCACCTTGCAGCGGCAAGATGACCACGATGCGATCATTTGCCGCGGCTTGGAGAGGTCGGCCGATCAGGTGCTGCTCGCCATCCCGCGTGGTGATTCGGAATGGCGCGAAGGGACGCCGTCGAATCTTGTCATAGACTTGCTTACCGGGGTTTGATGCGACACGCGGCATTGGTCACCTCCGAGGTATTCCACCGTACGGATACGTCTCCGCCAATATATCATTAAACCGATCTTCCAAATCCGGATTCGGATCGCTGTCTGCCTTGGCGATGGCTTCGTTGACGGTGGCGGCAATTTCTTCAGCCGCGTTGTCCAGCCATGCATCGTCAACGAGTTTCTTCTCACGCAGGCGTGACTCGTAAAGGCCGATCGGGTCGCGGGCTTTCCATTGATCCGCTTCCTCTTTGGGGCGATACTTCAGCGGGTCGCTCATCGAATGCCCGCGGTAGCGATAGGTATTCATCACCAGATAGCTGGGGCCTTCGTTCCTGCGGCCGCGTTCGACGGCTTTGCCCAGCTCGGCGATCACCGTATCCACATCCATCGCATCGACATTCCGCGACGGCATGTTGTACCCCGCCGCGCGCTGCGAAAGGTCAGTCACCGCGCTGTGGCGTTCGACCTGCGTGCCCATGGCCATCAGGTTGTTTTCCACCATAAAGATGCACGGCACTTTCAACAGCGACGCCATGTTCAACGCTTCGTTGTGGGTTCCCTGGTTCACCGCGCCATCGCCGAAGAGGCAGAACGTGACACCCGAGTTTTTCTTGTACCACTGGGAGAACGCAAACCCGAGGCCCAAAGGAAGTTGACCACCGACGATCCCGTGCCCGCCGTGGTTGCCGGCTTCGGCGTCGAACAAGTGCATGCTTCCGCCTTTGCCTTTGGAACATCCGGTGACTTTTCCAAACAGTTCGGCCATCGCGGGCATCGGGTCCATTCCAAGTGCAAGCGAGTGACCGTGGCAACGATAGCCGTTGATCAGCGCATCAATCCCCCGGCGGAAGTGGGCTGCGATGCCGACGGCAATCGCTTCCTGCCCGCTGTACAAATGGCAAAACCCGCCAATCTTCTGGCCGGGCTTGGTGTATTCCTGGTAGGTGCGTTCTTCAAACCGACGGATGAGCATCATCATCCGAAGCCGTGCGCGTTCAAACGCGCCGGCCTGGCCTTCTTGGCCGTTATTAGATACGGCCGAAGGAGTTACAGCATCTTTGCTCTCTACCGCGTTGGCTACGGCCATGTTCACACTCTCCGTCGATATCGTGGATCGATCGAGCGAATGATAGCCCACGGTCAGTGCGGAAATCATCCGAATGCGATTTGTAGAGTGTAGTAGATTCCGCGGGGCTTGAAAAGCGAAACCGTTAATTGATTGGGCGGTTTTTTGACCCACTTCGCACCCACCGTCGGCCCGCCAGAGCTGCAAATGTGAGGCATGACGCGCCCAGCACGCCAGGTTCGGGAATCGCCACTATTCCGGTGAGTGAGAACTGACCGATGTCGCCGTACGACCTGTGGCTCGTCACCGCCAGCCGATACGACCCCGCGGGCAGTTCGGCCATAAACGATTCGCCAAGAGTTGCCGTATCGCGCGACAGGATCAAATCCCCACTCAGATTATAAAGCGACATCGCCGCGTCGAGCATCGCCTCGTACGGGGCAACAGCGAGCACAAAGTTTACCATTCCACCGGTGAAATCGAACGAGAAATAATCAACGTCCGTGCGCTGCTCGATCACGCCGGTGGCCGACCAAATGCCGGCGTCTTGCGAAAGCGGTGTAGCGGCATCGGCGGTGTTGGCGTGGTCGTCACTGCGATAGCCGAAGCCGTTGATATCCAAGTCACTGAGCGTGATCAGATCGTCCTGAATGACCGTTGGGCTGAATGTTGGTCCGCGCCACCAGATGCCGCGCTTGCGGTAGCTCGATCCCATGATCGGCGCCTTGAAAGCATCGCCGCGATTGTATTCTTCAACGAACTGATTGCCGTTCCACTTGCTCTGGTGATTGAGGCTAAAGCCATGCCCCGCCTCATGCGCGGATGCCGCCGTAACAAAGCTGGCGTGCAAGGGGTCGGCCGGCAGCAGATTTGCGGAGAAAACGAACGCGGTATTCGGCGCCGAATCGCTGGAGAACCCGCCCAGATACGCCACCCCGCCGGCCAGGCCGTACCAGCTTCCCGTCCCGCCGACGACGAGCCGGTAGCCTTGCTGCTCGTTGAGCGCGCCCGGGTCAACAGTGGTCACATCCAGATCGAACGGCGAAAACTTCTCCGCCACGCCCTGCCAGATGTGATCGATCGTGATCAATTCCGAAGACGTAAATGTCGTTGCATCGGCGTCGGTGGAGTAAGCGGGTGTTGCCCCGGGCGAGTACGACCCCCACGACGTGCTGAAGTCGCCGTCAAAGTCAAGGTAAAGTTTTGCCCGCGCGCCCGGCCGGCTCGACAGCGCCGGCACACTCAGCGGCCCACCGCCGCCCGACACCACAACTCCGCCGCCAACCGATGACGACGGCAGCGGTAATCGATGCAGATCAGCCCCCGCGCCACGGCACATCTCGCACGCCGACGCAATCGGCGTAATCGCTACAATCGTCAAAATCGATAGAAAGACTGGTAAACGCATTTCGCGCCTTCGCAGGCGCTGCATCATGCGCGACGTCCGGCGTTGGGGCCAGAAGAAAATTATTATCGCGCGCGTCAATTAGAGTTGTGAGGCACTTGCGGTTTCGCAGAACATGAGGCTCCGTCACGCGTAGAGCAACTGCCGCTCCTGCAAGTAGCCCAGAATCTTCTCCGCAGCCTTCTCCGCGCTCAGCGATTCGGTATCAATCACAATTTCGGCATTCTCGGGCGCTTCATAGGGGTCATCGATGCCCGTAAACCCCTTAATCTCCCCCGCGCGGGCTTTCTTATAAAGCCCTTTTGGATCGCGCTTTTCCGCGACGTCGAGCGATACCTTGATGTACACCTCAATAAACTCGCCCGGCTTCATGTTGGCGCGCACCGCGTCGCGGTCTTTCTTATAGGGGCTGATGAAGCTGGTAATCGCGATCACGCCCGCGTCGCTGAAGAGCTTGGCCACTTCGCCAATCCGCCGGATGTTTTCCATCCGGTCATCCGCACTGAAGCCGACTCCGAATCGCTTGGCGGCGTCTTCGCTGTAACCCGATTTTTCCTTGAGCGACTTCGGATCCTTGTTCAGACCGAAGCGGATATTGTCGCCATCGAGGCGATAGGCGCTTTTACCCTGGTTCAGCAACATCTGTTCGAGGATGCACGCGATGGTCGACTTGCCGGATGCGCTCAGGCCGGTCATCCAAACAATGACGCCTTTCTGATTCAACTGCTTCTGCCGTTCCTCCCGCGTGACCGCGCCTTCGTGCCAGGTGATGTTGACTGCTTTTTGGACTGACATAGTTTACTTTCTATTCGAGAACTAAAAAATGAGGCCGTCACAGTCAGACCAGCAGCATTTGATATCACCGCCATTATTCGTCGGCCATGAGCCGGCTCGGATGTGCTGCGACGGACGGAAACCGCTCGTACACCATTCGGTCAAACGTCGCCAACCTGCATTTCATCAATTCCGCAGTAGCGACGAATTCGCAATCGTAAGCAGAACATCCGGTTTTCAATGCCAGCGAGACCACCGACTCTGCAGATGGCGCCGGCAAAAGCTCAACCACGCGGGCAAAACTAATAAGCGTGGGAAGGATTTCGCTTGGACCCAGTTTACCGCGCTTTAGTTCCTGAACGAACACCTGCAGAAACTCGCTTCGACAAAGCGGCGGCGCAAACCATCGATCATCGAAGTTTAAAAGCCGTTCGGCCAGCTCCGTCGCATCTCCCGGTACGAGCAGCGCGACGACCACGTTCGTATCCACGATGATCATTCTCGTCCTTGACTGATCGCTTTCTCAATCTCATCCTGACAAAGCCAGACGCCGGCGCGCTCCAGTCCCGAGCGGCTCGCGCGAATTTGGGTCAACAGTTCAGTCACGGTCGCAGAATCTTCCGGTGGCGTTGAGCGAGCAAGCCAGTCGGCCGCTTCAGCTTCAACCGACCGAGCGTGAGCGAGAGCCGAGCGATTCAGAGCTTGCCAAACGCGGTCAGGAAGTTGTTCGATCGTAATCGATGCCATTGTTACTCCTGTTCAAACAGCGCCGTCGAGAGATATCGCTCTCCAAAGCTGCACATGATTGTAACAATTGTCTTACCCTTATTCTCCGGCCGAGCCGCGACTTTGGCCGCCGCCGCGACGTTTCCGCCGCTGCTGATTCCTCCGAACACGCCTTCTTCTTTATGCAGCCGGCGGGCCCATTCAAACGCTTCGTCGTCGGTGATCTGAATCACTTCATCGACGATATTGGTATGCAGGTTGTCCGGCACAAAACCGGCGCCAATGCCCTGCACCTTGTGCCGCCCCGGTTGGAGCGGCTGATTGGCCATTTTCTGGGTAATCACCGGCGACGTCACCGGCTCGACCGCAATAGCCTTGAAGCTCGGCTTTCGCTTTTTAATCACTTCACTCACGCCGGTGATCGTTCCGCCGGTGCCCACGCCGGCGACGATGAAATCGACGTTACCGCCGGTATCGACCCAAATTTCCTCTGCGGTCGTCGTGTGGTGAATGCCCGGGTTGGCCGGGTTTTTAAACTGCTGCGGAATCCAGCCTTTTTTGTGCTCCTTGACCAATTCTTCGGCTTGCGCAATGGCCCCCCGCATGCCTTGGTCGGCCGGCGTCAATACGAGCTGCGCGCCCAGCGCCTTGAGCAGCCGGCGGCGCTCGATCGACATGCTTTCGGGCATCGTCAAAATCAACTTGTATCCCTTGGCGGCGCACACGAACGCGAGTGCAATGCCGGTGTTGCCGCTGGTGGGTTCGATAATGACGGTGTCTTTATCGATAAGCCCTTTACTTTCAGCATCTTCGATCATGGCGGTGCCGATGCGGTCTTTCACGCTGCAGCACGGATTGAGGAACTCGCACTTGGCCAGCACGCGCGCATGGTCACGCGGAATGATGCGATTGAGCCGCACCAGCGGAGTTCCTCCGATGGCGTCGGTGATTGACTCGAATACCCTTCCGATTGGTGGCCGTGGCATATGTCGCTCCTTTGAATTGCCGTATATACCTATAGGCGAATCATATTTTCAAATCAAGGCAAACGTAGTGGATGCCGCTTGCGGCTTCGCGTGACACAAATCGCATTTCGCAAAACTTCGCAAACTAACAAACGTTCATGCGCCAACCACCTGATCATAAATCACCCGCGCCCGAGCGACATCATCAGTCCCGTGCACGATCGCCCGACCGTCGGCGAACACCGTCAGCTTTGCCGACGAGTCTTTAAGCATAACGCGCAGAAGATATGGAGTTTGCTCCGTTCGGGCCACACGCGCGAGCCGTTGCGACAACTGCCCCAAGTTCAACCGAGTTCCGACGGGCGCACGCACCTGCACCGCATCGCGTCCGCAAAGGCTGGCGCCGCGGTCGGCGGATCGGTTCAGGAACTCATAGTCATTACGGCCACAGCACACACACTCTGCGCGGCGCGCGTCAGAAATATCGATGGATCGCATCCGCTGCGACCACGCGTCGATCGTCAGCATTTGCGGCGGCGGCGCGTCGTTCATCAGAAAGCGCAACGCCGCAATGACCTGCCACGACGCGACGATGCCCGCCACGCTCGCCAGCACGCCGACTGTATCGCACGTCGGCAGTTCCCCCGCCGCCGCCGGCTCGGGAAAGATGCACCGCAGGCAGGCCCGACCGGGCGCGATCGGCATCACGCGGCCTTCCACACCGACGCACGCGCCGTAAACCCACGGCTTTGCGAGCTTTACGGCCACATCGTTGATTAGATACCGCGTTGCGACATTGTCGGTTCCGTCCAGAATGATATCGACGTCATGCACGAGCGATTCGATGTTGTCCGGGCCGACGTCAATCACATGCGGCTCGACAGACACCTCGGTATTGATCGCGCGCAATCGATTTCCCGCCGCAACGGCTTTGGGTGTGGCGTCGTTGGCATCGCGTTCTTCAAACAGCGTCTGCCGCTGAAGGTTGCTGATTTCAACCACGTCACGGTCGGCGATGCGAATGAATCCCACTCCCGCGCGGCAAAGTTGTTCGACAATCACCGTGCCGAGCGCGCCGCAACCCACCAGCAGCGCACGCCCGGCACGCAGCCGTTCCTGCCCCGCAGGACCGATTTGCGGCAGAAGAAGTTGACGTGAATAACGCGACATTTTATTGAGCGGTGGAGCAGACATTCTTGTCGGCTGCGGCACAATCTCATCCCTCGCGCTCGCCGCACATGGGTCATTCGACTATAGTCGAAGGAAGAAAGAGGACACCATGCCCGCCGATACCGATGACATTCTCGCACACTCAGCAAAGCTCGGCCAGATGCTGGTCGAACACCCTGCCGTCACCAAGTATAAGCAAGCGCAGAAGTCGGTCGCCGATGACACCGACGCGCGCAGCCTCATGGGTGATTTTAACCGCATGATCGAGGCCCTGGGCCGCCAGGAACAGCAGGGAATGTCGATCAGCGACGCGCAGCGGCTGAGCCTCGAAGCGTTGCAAAGCAGGCTTGCTTCCAACATCAAAGTAAAGGCGCTCAACATCGCGCAGATGGAGTTCATGGACCTGCTGCGTAAAGTAAGCGAAAGCTGGCAGAAGCCCCTCGGCGGCGCAATGGGCGGCGGCGCGGAACCTGCCGCTCGCTCTGGGCCACAAATTGTTGGCGCTTAAACACCGTAGCCGTAACGATTAACGATTGACGATTAACCAGTATCGCTATCGATCCACTCTTCTTAATCGTTAATCGTCAATAGTTGCGCCGAATTTCGCGATCAAACTCAGGCAGACCATGGCACTCTGGCTACTCAAGACCGAACCCAGCGAATATTCCTGGTCGATGCTCGTACACGACAAAAAGACCGCGTGGTCGGGCGTGGCGAACGCAACGGCGTTGATCCATTTACGGGCGATGCAAAAAGGCGATCTGGCGATCATCTATCACACCGGCGACGAAAAACAGTGCGTCGGCGTGGCGGAGATTGTCAGCAAGCCATATCCCGATCCGAAACAAGACAATGAGAAGCTTGTTGTGGTGGATGTGAAACCAAAGCATCCGCTGAAACACCCGGTGACCTTGGTTCAGATCAAGGGCGATCCGGCTTTTAGCGGATTCGACTTAATTCGCATCAGCCGATTAAGTGTCGTCCCCGTACCGTCGGCAATGTGGAAACGCTTGATGGATTTGGCGAAGATGAAGTAATCATGGAACAAAGTGATAAACCTTCGGCAGTGGAAAGCACGCTCGACCAGGTAACCCATGTCGGGCCGACCGGCGACGTTGAAACGATTTACTTCCAAGGCTCGCCCATGCTCCGCGGCGAGTTGATGAAGACCACTTTCTGGCTCGTCTCCGGCCTGCTCATCGCGGCGCTGCCGTCGCTGATCTGGGTGTTCAAATTCGACGATTTCAAAATCTGGTGGTTCTGGGCGATCTCTATTTTCATCGGCGCGATCGTGGTTGCGGTGCCCATCGTTGTCACCAAGCGGATTAAATACCGCATCAGCAATTACCGCATTGATCGCGAGATCGGTCTGCTCAGTAAGAAGATCGACACGCTGGAACTCTGGCATGTGGAAGATATCCAGTTCAACCAGAGCATGATCGACCGCATTCTCGGAGTCGGCACGATCACAGTCTTCACGCACGACGACACCACGCGTACGCTCAACCTTCAAAGCCTGCCCAACCCGCGACCGATTTTCGAGAACCTGAAAAACCGCATCATCGCGGTCAAGCGGCAACGGGGGGTTCTCAAACTCGACGGCGGCGGGCACGATCTGACGCCGGG
>CAZXLA010000049.1:0-4988 GCA_964641895.1 uncultured Tepidisphaeraceae bacterium | reverse complement strand
TACACCGTCCGCCACACCGTTTCCTCCGGCAGGTCTTCCAGCGTCACGCCGATTTTCGTCAGGCCGTCGCGGATGGCGTCGGCCAACGCAAAGTTCTTGCTCACCCGGGCGTCTTTACGCATCTCGATGACCAGGCCCATCACCTTTTCCAGCAATTCATTCCCGCCCTTCGCGCCCGCCGCGTTGCGGAACAGGCCCAAGATGCTCCCGAGCCGCTTCAATGTCAGCCCGGCGGCGAGGACGGCCTTGATCACGTCGGCGTGCTTTTCGTGCTCGACTCCGGACATTTCCACGAAACGGTTTACCTCGGTCGCTAATTGATGCATCACCCCGATCGCGCCGGCGGTGTTGAAATCGTCGTCCATGCTTTCCAGAAACCGCATCTTGGCACTCAGCACTTCTCTTGCGAAATGTTCGTGCTCGCCTTGCAGCATGTCGCCGGAATGCTGATCCATGTCTTTGGTTTCGCCGTCGAGCTTCGCGCCGGCGAGACGTTCGATGCGCTCGAACAGACGATGAAAAGCGCCCAGTCCCTTTCTGGCTTCGGTCAGCACGTCGTCATTGAACTCGATCGGACGGCGATAGTGCGTGCTGAGCAGCAGGTATCGAATCAACTCCGGTCCGTGCTGGGTAAGCAAATCAGCGATGCGAATGGCGTTGCCGGACGACTCGTGCATGTCGTCGACCGTCCACTCGCCGCTCTTGGCTTTGGTTCGCACGCGGGTCAGGCCGTTATGCATCCAATATTTCACAAACGGCTTGCCGGTGCAGCTTTCGCTCTGGGCCAGTTCGTTCTCATGGTGGGGGAACATCAAATCCATCCCGCCGCCGTGGAGGTCGAAACTTTCGCCGAGGATTTTGGTGCTCATGGCCGAGCACTCGACGTGCCAGCCGGGGCGGCCTTTGCCCCAGGGGCTGTCCCACGCGGGCTCGCCGGGCTTGGCGGACTTCCATAGCGCGAAGTCGGCCGGGTTTTTCTTTCCTGAGCCTTCAAGCTCGCGCAGACCTGCCTCCTGTTGCTCCACCTTTCGGTTGGAGAGCTTGCCGTAGTCGGCATCTTTAGCCACATCAAACCAGACGTTGCCCGCCGACACATACGCAAAACTTTGCGAGATGAGCCGCTCGCACATGGCGATGATCTCGGGCATGTGCTCGCTGGCACGCGGGAAGTGATCGATGGTATCAACGCCCAGAAGCTGCAGCGCCGCGAAGTATTCTTTCGTGTGTCGCTCGGCCATCTCGATGACGGTGGTGCCGGCCTTTGCGGCGGCATCGATGAGCTTATCATCGACGTCGGTGATGTTGGTCACCCACTTGACTTCAAAACCTTTGTAGACCAGGTATCGTTTAATGGCATCGAAAATCACCGGCCCGACCATGTGACCGATGTGCGGCGATTTGTAGACCGTCGGCCCGCACAGATAGATCCCCACCTTGCCGGGTTTCACGGTTTCAAACAGTTCTTTCTGACGGCTGAGTGTGTTGTAAACGCGTAGGCTCATTTCCATTTCCGATTGTCAATTCGGGATGATAGAATGCAAGGGGAGTAATTCGTATGAAGACGTTTACGATCAAGCAGATTCAGAAAGATATTGGCCCGCTGATGAGCACGGTGGCCAAGGAGACGCAGCCTGTCATCATCAAAGACGGCAAGGACAAGGTTGCGGTCATCATGAGCATGGCCGAGTTCAGGTCATGGAAAGAGACCGTCTTCCTGCTGAGCTCGCCAAAGAACGCCAAACGGCTGCGTGAAACACTTGCCGAGATGGATCGATACGTATATGGCGCCGCGCGGAATGGCCGATGAAAATCCTCTTCTTCCAGCAGGCGTGGACGGAGTATGTTGATTGGCAACGCGACGATCGCGCCAACTTGAAGCGCATCAACCAACTGATAAAAGAGATCAAACGATCACCGTTTGAGGGGATCGGCAAGCCCGAACCACTGAAGCACCAGTTTGCCGGGTACTGGTCGCGACGAATTGATGGCGAGCACCGGTTGGTCTACGCCATCGTGGATGACATGATCGCGATCACTCAATGCCGTGGGCACTACTGAGCCTGCGCCAGCAACACCACCGCATGCGCTGCCACCGCCTCGCCCCGGCCGATGGCGTCGCAGCCTTCATTCGTCCCCGCCTTGATGTTCACCGATTGCGTACCGAGGAACTTTGAAAGCAGTCCGATCATCGCCGGCTTGAACGATTTGAGCTTCGGTCGCTCGGCCATGATGGTGATGTCGGCGTTGATGACATGCCAGCCGGCTTTTGTGCCCATTTCGACCGCGGCGGTGAGGAAAACGCTGCTGTCGGCGTTCTTCCAGCGATCGTCGGTGTTGGGAAAGTGCTCGCCGATGTCGCCCGCGCCGATCGCGCCCAGGATTGCATCCACCAGCGCGTGAATGACCACATCGCCGTCGCTGTGGGCCATGGCGCTGATTTCATGCGAGACGACCACGCCGCCCATCACCAGCTTGCCGCCGGGGTGGATGCGGTGGATGTCGTAGCCGTGGCCGATACGGAAATCTGTCATGGTGGTGGCACAGACATTCCTGTCTGTGTCTCCGGTTATGGCATCGAATCGGAGACACAGGCAGGAATGTCTGTGCCACCGAGAAGACAACTACTACAACCCGTACTCTTTAATCTTCCGATAAAGTGTCCGCTCGCCGACGCCCAGCATTTTCGCCGCCTGTTCGCGGTTGCCCTGGCACAATTCGAGCGTTTGCTTGATCGCCTGTCGTTCGATCTGATCCATCGGCACGCCCGCCAAACTCGCCGAGCCGCCGGCGTCAACCGGCGCGGCCCCGCGAATATCCGATGGCACATCGGTGGCAGTAATCTGCTTGCCCGATGCCATCACCGTCATTAGATCGATCGTGCTCTTAAGCTGCCGCACATTACCCGGCCAGCCGAAAGCGGTGAGAATGCGCTGCGCATCGGACGTAATGCCGTCGATTTCCTTCCGATGCTTCTCTGCAGATTGCTTGAGGAAGAAATGCGTCAACAGCGAAATATCCTCCCGGCGTTCGCGCAGCGGCGGGATGCGGATGGTAATGCCCTTGATTCTGAAAAACAGGTCTTCGCGAAAATACTTTTCGGCTACCAGTTCTTCGAGGTTCTTGTTCGTCGCGCTAAGCAAACGTACGTCGACCATGCGCGGCGCGTTGGCGCCCACGCGAATGACTTCACCCGTCTCGAGCACGCGCAGCAATTTCGCCTGCATCGCTGCGGGCATGTCGCCGATTTCATCCAGAAACAGCGTGCCGCGGTCGGCATACTCGAACCGGCCTTCGCGATCGCTCAGCGCGCCCGTGAACGCCCCTTTAATGTGGCCGAACAGCTCGTCTTCCAGCAGACTCTCCGTGAACGCCGGGCAGTTCACCGCCACCAGCCGCGCTTTCCGCCTGCGCGAGGCGGTGTGGATTGCCTGGGCGATCATTTCCTTGCCCGTGCCGCTTTCGCCGAGAATGAGAATGGGAATATCGCTGTTGGCCACCTGCCGCGCGGTGTTGATGACCTGCGTCATCGCCGGCGACCGGCCGATAAGCCCTTCAAACCCCCCGCGATCGATGATCTGCTCGGCCAGGATTTCGTTCTGCCGTTGAAGCTGCGCTTTTTCAACCGCGCGGTTCACTTGCGCACGAAAATCTTCCAGATCGAGCGGCTTGGTAATGTAATCGTACGCGCCTTCCTGCATCGCCTGCCTGCTCGTCGGCACATCGTTGACCGCCGTCACCAGTACCACCGGCGGCTGCGGGTTCAGCGTCTTGCTGAGCCGCAGCACTTCCAGCCCGTCTTTTCTTCCGTCCATCAGCAGGTCGGAAACGATCACGTCATACTTCGTTTTTGCCAGCCGTTTCTCGGCCTCGGCAAAGCTGTAGACCACGTCGCAAGTATGACCAATGCGCTGCAGCGCCTCGCACATCACCTGTGCGTGCTCGGTTTCATCATCCACGATGAGGATGTGTGCGTGCTGATCGGTATCTTCAGGCATAACAAAATTGTACTCAGTGATTAGCCATTGGATTAGGGGAATGCAAGCGCTTTTGTCGGAGTGGCCGTTCTGCCAGCAGCAGCGTTTGTCGCACGATCAACGCTCAACTTTCAACGTTCAACATCCAACGTTCAAACGGTTTTTGGACGTTGAATGTTGAACGTTTTCCATTTTTACTGCGACGCCGCCAGCGGCAGACAGATTGTGAAATTGGTTCCCTTTCCCGGCTCGCTCTTCACCAGCAGGTCGCCGCCGTGCTCGCGGATGATTCGGCGGGTGAGCGCCAGGCCGAGTCCGGTGCCGCCTTTTTTCGTGGAGTAGTAAGCCTGGAAAATCTTCTCAAGCGCGTCGGGCGGAATGCCCGGACCGGTGTCGATGATATCGATGGTCGCCTGGTATTCATCCGCGGCGACGGACAAAATAAGCTCGCCTCCCTGGTTCATCGCCTGCACCGCGTTGAGCATCAGGTTGAGCACCGCCTGCTTGATCAGCTTCACATCGACGCTCACCGTAATCGGCTCAGGATTCTTCTTCACGCGCAACTGAACGTGCTGCAACTGCGCCTGGGGGTAGAAAAAATCGCACAGTTCTTCGAGGGTGCTGTTAAGTTCGACCGGCTTGGAATCCAGTTCCATTCGTCCCGCATAGCGAAGGAAATCTTCCAGAATCTCCCGCATCCGCGACGTCTCGGTTTGAACGGTTTTGAGCCGGTTGGTCAGCCGCGAATAGGCAGGGTTGTCGGGCGTTACGTCCTCGGCGAGCAACTGTAAATTTAGTTGAACCGTCGAAAGCGGGTTCTTGATTTCGTGCGCCAGCCCGCCGGTGAGCGTGCCAAGTTCGGCCAACCGCTCGACTTCGCGCGTGCGCCGCTGAAGGTCTTCAAACCGCCGAAACGCGCGCACCGCCCACACCGCCGACGCCGCAGCGCAGAGCAGGAAGCCGAGAAGCATGCCGAGGAGAAACGTCAAGCTCCCCCTCCTGGTACTCCGGGAG
>CAZXLA010000048.1:2695-20229 GCA_964641895.1 uncultured Tepidisphaeraceae bacterium | reverse complement strand
CCCCCACGCTTCAAACGTATTCACATGCACCTTCACCACCTGCGCGGTATCGGGCGTGTACCCCCCGGCGAGAACCCATGCGACGGGAATGGCATTTCGCCGGGTAAACTCGAACACGACTCGATCGCGCGCCAGCAGGTCGTCGTGGTCGAGATTGAGCGGCGAATACGGGTCTTCGCGGAATGGGTCGGCACCGGCCTGGTAGAGCAGCAGGTCGGGCTTGCCGTTCCTGAGGATCGCCGCCAAGCCGTCATTCATCACGCGGAGCATCGTGGCGCGGTCGCAGGCGTTGGGCAACGCGAAGGAAAAGTGATTCGATCCGTCCTGATGATGCTTCACCGTGACATCGCGATACGCCTTGTTGTCGCAATAATCGTTGCCGTAAATGCTGACGGCGGTTACCCAATCGCGTGATGCGGCGAGCCGCGCGGTGCCGTTGCCGTAGTGCAAATCCATATCGAGGATGGCCACGCGTTTGATTTTTCCTTCGATCCGAAGGGCTTCTGCCGCCACGATCAGACCGTTGAACGTGCAGAACCCCTCCCCGCGGGTGGCATGGCTGTGGTGAAACCCGCTCACCAGCGCCGCGGCGGCGCCTTCTTGGAGCGCCAACCGTCCCGCCGCCAGGCACCCGCCGCTGGTAAGCAAGACCGACGGCCACAACGCCGGCGACCAGGGGAACTTCTGGCTCTCGGCCAGATCGCGCGGCTCGCCGGTTTTGATGGCGTTTACATAATCGGGCGTGTGAACGCGCAACAGGTCGGCTTCAGCCACCGGAGATGGTTCGACCAGCTTCACCCAATCGCGCGATTTCAACGCTTCGGCCACCATGGCGAACTTGCGCATCGGCATCACATGCGGCCCGATGTCGGCGGCGTAGCCGGGATGGTAGAACGCGGTGATCATTCCGTCGGATGCAGCAGTCGCACGACGGCATCGTCGGGCGGATATTGGTTGAGTGTTTGCCACGCCGCCGCCATGTCCTGCGGGCGGAAGTGTACGCCGTACATGCTGTATAGCGCGTGAACCATGTGCCGCACCTCGGCGCCGCGCAGCGATGAATCAAATTCCCTGCCAACCCGCCGCACGATGAGCATATACGGCAGCGGCGACGGCCCGCCGCTGTGATCGATCTCGGTCGGCGGGCGAAAATCGGGTTGGCGGTAATCGACTGCTTTGGGATCGATTTTCTGAAAGTTCGCGCGGCCGTAGGAAGTAAGCCGCTTCATGCTCATCGCATCGCCGGGGGAAGGATGTTCCATTTCCGCCATCAACGTCACATTCGTTCGACCGCCGTAGCCGGCGGTGTGGTGGCACCGCCTGGCGATCTGAACAGGAAACGCCCGCAGCCAAGCCGCCAACCCCCCGCCGCGAAAATTAAAATCAACCAGGGCGTGCGAAAGATGCACAAACACTTCTTCGGGCCGCTGGCGATGCAGCATGGCGGTGCAATCGCGCACCGCGATCGGCTTGCCATCTTTGCAAACGGCGATCAGGCGATACAAAAAACACCATCGATCCAGCGGCTGCGACGGATTCCACTGCAGCCGGCTGATGATCACGCCACGCTGCTCCATCGAATCGTGCGAGCCGAACTCGTCCCACAATTTCTGATACGCCGGTTCAAACAACGGATCATCCGCGCGGCTGATCAGGTGCAGCGTCAGCCCGTTCCAATCAAAGTCGGCCGAACGCGCGTCGCCGGGCGCTAAATCGGTGGGGCTGAGCGTGAGAGATTCGACGGTCGCGGGTTGGGGGCGTGTATCCGGCATGCTGATGCGTTATCTTACTATATCGGAGGCTCGGGCTGGGATGAAAGCATGGCTGCTCGACAGCATCGGCGGCGGCGTGGGCACGCTGCGGATTGCCGACTTCCCCGATCCGCAACCGGCGGCGGGCGAGGCGGTGCTGTCGATTTCACTCGCCGCACTCAATCCTGCCGATCGCTACCTCGCCGAAGGCCAATACCCCGCCAAACCCGAATTGCCCCACATCCTCGGCCGCGACGGCATCGGAACAGTGCTCGCCGTCGGGCCGGGCGTTGCGGGCGTAAAGGTGGGCGACCGCAGGATCATCGTCCGCAGCGAAATCGGTGTGAACCGCCGAGGAACACTCGCAGAAAAAGTGGCGGTCCCTGTCGCATCGCTCGTGCCCGTGCCGCAGGGCTGGACCGACGAGCAAGCCGCCGGCGCGACGCTGGTTTACCTCACCGCGTGGCAGGCGATTGATCAATGGACCGATTTGCCGGCGACCGGCGTGGTGCTGGTAAGCGGCGCATCGGGTGGCGTGGGCGTGGCGATGACTCACCTGGCCAGCGCGATGGGTTACACGGTCGTCGGCCTCTCTCGCTCGAAAGAAAAATCGGCGGTACTGATGAAGCAGGGCGCGAGCCTCATGCTCGATCCCGGTGATGCCGAATGGCGAAAGAAACTGAAGGCCGAACTCGGTGCTCGCCGAGTCGATCTCGCCATCGATAACATCGGCGGCGAGCTGTTCAGCCAGATGATCGAAACATTGGGCGAGAACGGCCGCGTGAGTTGTGTCGGCCGGCTGGCCGGGCCGGTGCCACAGTTCAACACCGCTTCGCTGTTCTTCCGGCGGCTGCAAATTCGCGGCGTCGGCGTGTACAGCTACAAGCCGGCGGAAAGCGCCGCGATCTGGCCGCAAATTGTGGCACGAATGGCGACGAAGAATTACAAACCACTGGTCGACAGCGTCTTTGATTTTGAACAACTCCCCGCCGCGTTCGAGCGCCTGGCTGCGGGGCCGATGGGTAAGGTGCTGTTAAGAATTCGAAAATAGCCACAGAGGCACAGAGGACACTAAGTAGGAGAAGGGATGAAGGCGGAAAGCTGACCGATAGACTTCATAACTTGCAGATGTCTGATTTCCAGTCCATCGCCCCTCATACTTCACTCGTCATCCTTTCCTTCTTCTCGGTGTCCTCTGTGCCTCTTTGGCTAAATCATGAATGGAGATACAAATGTCCGCACTGACCGATTCGCCCGCTTGGAAATCGCTATCCGACCACGCCAAAAAGATGTCGAGCACGCACCTGCGCGACCTGTTCAAGCAGGACGCCCACCGCTTCAAAAGCTTCAGCGTGAGTTTTGAAGACATTCTGCTCGACTACAGCAAGAACCGCGTCACCGATGAGACCCTGAAACTGCTGTTCACCGTCGCCCGCGACGCCGGCGTGGAGAAGCTGCGCGATCGCATGTTCGCCGGCGACAAAATCAATATCACCGAAGACCGTGCGGTACTTCACATCGCCCTGCGCAACCGATCCAACCGCCCGATCATGGTCGATGGCAAAGACGTGATGCCGGAAGTGAACGCCGTGTTGAAGCACATCAAGGCGTTCACCGACGAATTGCGATCAGGGAAGTGGACTGGCTACACCGGCAAGGCGATCACCGATGTGGTCAACATCGGCATCGGCGGGAGCGACCTCGGCCCGGTCATGGTCTGCGAAGCGCTCAAGCCGTACAGCAAGCGCGACTTGAATCTCCATTTCGTCAGCAACATCGACGGCACGCACATGGCGGAAACGCTGCGGAAACTAAACCCGGAGTCGTCGCTGTTCATCGTGGCCAGCAAAACGTTCACGACGCAGGAAACCATCACCAACGCCACGACGGCGAAGGATTGGTTCCTCAAGACCGCCAAAGATCAGAAACACGTCGCCAAACATTTCGTTGCGCTTTCGACCAACGAAAAGGAAGTGACGAAGTTCGGCATCGACAAAGCCAACATGTTTGGCTTCTGGGATTGGGTCGGCGGCAGGTATAGCCTTTGGTCAGCTATTGGTCTGCCAATCGCCTGTTCCATCGGCTACGACAACTTCGAAGCCCTTCTCGCCGGCGGGCATGAGATGGACGAGCATTTCCGCACGACGCCGCTGGAAAAGAATCTTCCGGCGATCCTGGCGATGATCGGCATCTGGCACAACAATTTCTTCGACGCCCAGACGCTGGCGATTCTGCCCTACGACCAGTACATGCACCGCTTCGCCGCCTATTTTCAGCAGGGGGACATGGAGAGCAACGGCAAAAGCGTCCGCCGCGATGGCAAGCCGTGTGATTACTCGACCGGGCCGATCGTGTGGGGCGAACCGGGCACCAACGGCCAGCACGCCTTTTACCAACTCATTCACCAGGGAACCAAACTCGTGCCATGTGACTTCATCGCGCCGGTGAACACGCAAAACCCCGTCGGCGAGCACCACAAGATTCTGCTGAGCAATTTCTTTGCGCAAACTGAGGCGCTGGCGATGGGCAAGGACGAAGCCGCCGTCCGCAAAGAACTGACCGCCGCTGGGATGAGTGGAAAAGCCTTGGAAGACCTGGTGCCGCACAAGATTTTCGCGGGCAACAGGCCGACCAACAGCATCATGTTTGATAAACTCGACCCGCGCACGCTCGGCCGGCTGATCGCGATGTACGAACATAAAATTCACGTTCAGGGCGCGGTCTGGAACATCAACAGCTACGACCAGTGGGGCGTGGAACTCGGCAAGCAGTTGGCCAAGGCGATCCTGCCGGAACTGAGCGACGACAAACCCGTGGCGGCGCACGACAGCAGCACCAACGGGCTGATCAACTACTACAAGCAGCGCCGGGGAAAATAAAAGTAGCCTGCGATTACCGAAACGGCTGCGTCGTCGTGCGTAGCCGAATGGCGGCGGCGAGCTCGCGGGCTTGGGGCCAATCGGGGCGGTCGCGGAGGACCGCCCTGATTTCGTCTTCGGCACCGCGCAAGTCATCCAGTTTGAACAATGACCGCGACAATTCAAACCGCCAATCGACCTTCGACGGATCCAGCGCCACCGCCCGCCGCAGGTAGCTGATCGATTCATCCTCGCGGCCTTTTTGCCGCAGCAATTCAGCGGCGCGAGCCAGCGCCCCGGGCGACGCCGATGAGTCATCCGCCTCACGCAGCACCGCCGCCAGGATGCGCTCGTTGGCCAGACCGCCTTCGGCCAACCGGTTCTGGCGGCGCAGCTCGTTGAGAATTTCTTCGTTCAGGTAACGGTTATCGCCGGCAAATCGGTAGGCCAGGTCGAGCCGGTCGTAGACGTTGATTAACCGGCGCAGCACATACCCCTGATCAATGCCGCTGGTTGCCGCCGCGCGGCGGAAGAGGTCGATCGCCTCATCATCTTTCCCCTGCTGCACCAATAATTCGCCGGCGAGCAGCGCCGACCAGCCATCCTGCGGCGAAAGCTCCACCGCCCGGCGGATGAGCGCGTTGCCGACATCCGCATCACCCATCGAAAGCCTGATCTGCCCCGCCATGCTGTACGGTGGACCGTGCAGCGGCGCCAGAACCATCGCGCGATCAAATCGCTGCAGAATCTGCTCGACCGCAGCCTGATCGGCGGCGGGATCGAACCGCGCCTGGCGCTGGCGCATCCACGACCAATACTCGGCAAAACCCAACGCATAGTGCGCGGCAACGTTACCCGGTCGAACTGTCACGGCGCGGCGCGCCGCATCAATCATTGTGCCGTATTGAGCGGAAGTGCCCTGCCCAGCGGCCGACGACAGTTGATCGGCTATGGCGGAAGATTCCTTTACCGCCGCCGTCGCGTGGCGGTGGGCGTCGGCCTGAAAAACCAGCCAGACCAGCGTGCCCGCCAAAGCGATCACCGAAATGCCGGCCGCCACGCGAGCAGGCAAGCGGGGTGAAACCGCTTCAGGGTTGGGCCGCGCCCACGACACGCGAAGTAGAATCGCGACCGCGACGGCGGTCATCGTTGCATTGGCGGGCAGGCGCTGACCAAAGTCGAAAGCGCTTTGAATCATGACGGCCGCCAGCCCGAACCCAAGCCCCAGCGCCACCAGCCCACTTCGGCCGCCGCGACGAACAGCGGTGCCGTACGCAATCCAAATCGCGACGAGAAAGCATATGGCCAGTGCCAAGCCCGCGGCGCCGGTTTCCGTCAACAGCTGCGCGTAATCATTCTCGGCGTGGGAGGCGATGTTGATCGGCTTCGTGCGATCGTATCGCGGGAACACATATTCAAACGTTCCCAAGCCAACGCCCGTGGCCGGGAAGGCTCGCCATATCTGCGCCTGACCGCGAAGCAGTTCCAATCGCCCACCGTCGGCTTCCTGCTGTGAAAGTGCATTGATCCGTTCCTGAAGCCGGGCGGAAAACGTGAACGCCGCAGCGCCCATCAGCACCAGCATGACGGCGAAGCCGCCCGTCACCAACCGGGCCGACTTTCGTCGCGACGCCGCGACGGCGGTGAACAAGCTCGCTACCACCAGCGCCAGCGCGCCGCCGCGCGAGCCGCTCATCACCACGGCCGTCGAGCAGATGATGATTGCGAAAAGCGGAACCACTCCGGCGTGCAGCATGCCCTGTTGAGCAAGCTCGATCCAATCGCGCCCGCGTCGGGGTGAATGCGTCTGAACGGCGGCCGACACCACGCCGAGCAACAGGGCCATAGAAGCGCCGATCGACATATTCAGAAACTGCGCGAAGTGATTGCGGTTGATAAATGGCGCGGTGGTTTCGCTGGTGAGCGGCGGGCGGGCGATCACGCCGTAGATCTTCTGAATCCCCAGCAGCCCGTGCGCCGTTCCAATCAGCGCCACCATCAGCCCGGCACACATCATCGTGTTCAGCAGGAATCGCACTGCGCCGCGCGAGCGGATAACCGCCGTCGCGCCGATGAAAACTGCGATGACGCCGAGCAGCAGCCGAAAGTGACGGTAAGTCTCTTCGGCGTACAAAGAGATGGTTGCTCCGCTTAACGCGGCATCGGAGCCGACAAACGGCGCGAGCATTTCATTGCGAATTGCGATGGATTGCGGCGAAATCAATTTCAGCAGTCCCGCCCACGGCAACAATTGCAGCCCGACGAGCAGCGGGAATCCGATCAGCGGCGCCACGGTCCACCAGCGCAGCGGAATCGCCCCGGGCTGGAGAAGGAACCGAACCGCCGTCAGCACCGCAATGGCTGCGGCAATAATGAGAAAAATCTGTTCACTCCACGGCTGCACGGCGCCCAGTGCCAGCGGGGCAAAGAGCATCACCGCCGCGAGCAGAGCCAGCGTGAGCCGATCGATAACGGTCAGCGGAAATTGATCGGGTTCGGTAGTTGGCATGGTTGTTTGACCGATGAAGCGAGAAAGCCTACTCCACCGATTCCCCGTCGATAATCCGCCGCGGGTTTTCAACACAGACCGCGCGTGCGACCGCCGCGCCGAGCCGGCTGGTGATCAGTCGTAGCGCTTCGGCCCACCGCGGCAGGCGGGTGGTGGTGTTGTGGGCGTCGCTGGCAACGATTTTCACCAACCCGCGTGAAAGCAAATGCCAAGCGCACGCTTGTTCCGCCGGACCATACGCGCCGACGAGGCTGCCGGTGTTCACCTGAATGATCGCGCCGGCATCCACCCAGCGCTGTGCTGCGCCGGCATCCTTGCGAATGAAGTCGTAGCGTTCGGCGTGCGCCAGCACAACTTTCGCGTCTGCCGTCGACGCTTTCACGCGCGGCAACACCGCATCAGGCTCGAGCGACAACCCCGGCGGCAGTTCGATCAGCACGTGTTTCTTGCGGTCGGCCAGCGTGAGGATGCGATCTTCGTCGAGCAGCCGCCCGATGCGCTCGTCCAGCCGCACCTCGCCGCCGGCGCGAATCTCCAGGCCGATTCGCATCTGCTTCAGCTTTTCCTGAAGCTGCGTCACCAGCGACCGCACACGCGATGCATCGTTGAACAGTTCGTATCGCCCGAGTTGGTGTGGGGTGGCCACGGCGAGGGTGACGCCCTCCCGCCACATTACCCGGCAGAGCGCCGCCGCCTGTTCAATGGTTTCAGGGCCGTCGTCAATGCCCGGCAGGATGTGGCAATGTATATCGATCGCGCCGACCGGTGGAAGTTCGCCGGTGCCCGGGCGATTTTGCTCCGGCCGATTGGGATGGAAGGGTGTGACGGGGTCGCTCGCCATCGCAACAAACGTCAGCCGGCCGACGGCGACTCGGGAGGCGTCGCGGGCACGCCGTCGCCGTTCGCGGGCGCTGCGCCGGGTGCGCGTGCCGCGCGCCGCGGGCCGTAGTGGTAATAGGCATAGCGACCTTCGTCGGCGTAATAAGAAGAATACACGCCACGCCGCCGCGAGACGTCGTTCACCACCAACCCCAGCACACGACCCCCGACGCTGGCGAGCTGATCGCGCGCGCTCACCGCCGCCGAACGAGTGGTTTTCTCGGCGCGAAGCGCCAGCAACACACCATCGCACGATGCCGCCAGCACTCGGGCATCGGTGACGGGCAGCACCGGCGGCGAATCGATCAGCACGAGGTCGTACGCTTTGCCCAGCGATTCAAGCAGATCGAGGAACGCCTGGCTGTTGAGAATTTCCGAAGGGTTGGCGGGAATCGGTCCGCACGGCACGATTGAAAGACCAGAAACGCGGGTTGGCTGCGTCGCCTGATCGATCGTCACTTCGCCGGCGAGGACATTCGATAATCCCACATGCTTATCGACCTCAAACACGCGATGCAGCGACGGCTTGCGGAAGTCGCAGTCGAGCAGAATGACGCGGTTCCCCGCTTGCGCCATGGCGGTGGCGAGGTTGGCGGCGAGCGTCGTCTTGCCGTCGCCGGGTGCCGGCGAGGTAATGAGCAGTGTCTTGATCGATCCGCCCGGAACACCGAAATAAATGGCGGTGCGAATGGTACGATACGCCTCGGCGACATCGCTCATCGGCTCGACGTGAACCATCAAGCCGCGGCCGGACTGGGTGCGCGATTGAATAATGTGCGGCACGACGCCCATGATCGGCAGGCCGACGACTGATTTGATTTCTTCTGCCGACCGCATCCGCTGGTCGAAAAATTCCAGCAGCAGGCCCAGAACCGCCCCGACCAGAAGACCGGCGATCGCGCCCACGAACAGCAACTTGGTGCGGTTGGGTTCCACCGGAAACGAGTTGGACTCCGCCTGTTCCACGGTATAGACATTCATAGCACCGGCACTTTCGGCCAGGCTGATCGATTTCATCTGGTCGGCGAGTTGATCGCTGTATTTTTCCATGCGGGAAATTTCCGCCGCGATCTGATCAAAATCCGCCTGCTTGCTGTTGACGTTGAGCACTTGCGACTGTTCTTCATTCAGCCACCGCCCGTATTGCTCCACTTGCTGCATGTAGGCCGCGTAGCGCCGCTCGATATCGGCAACAACCGCCTGCGCCGCCGACTTCTCTTCATTTTCTATTTCGGCCTTGGTCCGCTGCATCTTCTGCAACTGGGCGGCGATGCGGTCGTTGCCGGGCAGGTAGGTGCCGCTGAGCGCCTCGAGGGAATTCTGCATCTCGCGCAGCTCGCGGCGCATGGCGTAGCCGTCGCCGCGATATTGCGGGCTGGCCAGCAACTGGCGTACCCGATCCGGATCGCCGAGCATGGATTTGACCGAATCTAATTCGGCCTTGGTACGCACCCTTTCAAGTTCGGCCTGCGTGAGCGCGCTGGAAAGCGCCCCGACACGTTCGAGCACGGGGTTGCGCACTTCGCGGTTGAACGAGAGCGTTGCGTTTTCGCGCTGAAACTTCAGCCGATCGCGGTACTTGCCCTGAAGAACCAGGTCGTTTTCGTCTTTCTTTTCACGGAGACGGCGCAACACTTCCGATGCGCTGGTTTGCTTGAGCTTGTCGTTAAAATCCTCGTACGCCTTGACGACGAGATTGGCCAGCACCGCCGTGCCATCGGGGTCGGGTCCGCGCACCGAAACGGTGATGATTTCGCTCAACTGACCTACGGTGGCGAGGGTGGCACCTTGCAGGTAACCGCGCACGTTGGCGGCAAGCTCCGGATTCTCCCGAAACATCTGAAGCTGCCGGGCCGCCTCGGTTTCAGCGACCTGGTGCAGCACGACGGGGGAGCGAATCAAGTCGCACTGGGTGCGGAGCCACGTCGCCCCGCCGGTGCCTAGGCTGCCGGCAAAATCCTGCTGGATAAGTTTGGGGCCGGTCTGTGAAACCAAAATACGCGCGCGCCCCTCGTAAACAGGCGGGCTGGTGACAAACAGCAGGTATCCAATCATCACGCCAATGATTAAGCAGGATACGGCCACCCACCTTCGACGCCAAATAGACCGGAGCGGGTTCTTGCGAAACTCGCTCGGCATGGCCTGCTCGCCAGTCTGCGCGCCGGTGCCCACGTTACCGTTATCGTAATCCAGATGACTTTCGCGTGTATCAAGCGGCATGGCTGGACGACTTTGACAGAGCTACCCGTTTGAAAGGGTAAACTAACCAGATCAAGCACTCGTTAAACGCCCAACCAGAAAAACAAAGCCGGCCCGCGCGTGGACGAAACACCGGCGAATGCCGAAGACCGTTCGACGCGCAGGCCGGGCCTGCCTTAGCGGTTGTGGCGCGCACCCGGAAAGTTACGGGGTGAACGGGCTGCGAATGGTCGGCCGAAAAGGTGGCCGAACCGGTGGCAGCAAATTAGTGTTGCCGCCGGGCGTAATCGTCGGATTGATCACCGTCGGTGTGATGATCGTCGGACTGATGATCGGCACGACGGGATCCGCCACCGGCTCGACTTCGGTATTCCGGACAGGAACGATCGCGCCAGCATCCTGCGTTAAGCTTAGCGCCGCGGCTTTCGCAACGAAATCCAAAAGCGCCTGAGACGGTCTGCTCGCAAACGTGCTGGCAGAAACAGTCATCGCTACAAGTGCCGAAAGAGCGGCACACGACTTCTTCAACGTGGTTGTAGTCACTCAACCTCCCTTTGTTAACATCTATTGTTAGCAAAACCGCGATTGGCGTCAAGGAGAATCTCTGAAATTGTCAGTACGGCACGTCGTCCGGCGGTGGAACGCTAACTCTATCTTCGACAGAAGTTTATCGCCTGTTTATCCACGTTTGGCGGCTGCAAGGGTGCTATAAATGGAATAAATCTGCTCCCCCAGGCGCGGCAATCCATATTCCGTGACCGCGTGGGGACGCGCCGCGGCACCCAAGGCGTGCCGCAATTTCGGATGGTCGATCAGGCTCGTCATCGCCAATGCGAGCGCTTCCACATCCCCAGGCTTTATTCCCAGCGCGTGCAAACCCGTCGTAAAAAGCTCTGCCGCGCCGCCGGCTTGCGCGACGATGACGGCCTTACCGCACGCCATCGCTTCGACAATCGTGCGGCCGAACGGTTCGGGCTGCGTGCTGGCGTGAACGACGACATCGAGCGACTGCATTACGCTCACCGCGTCGGACTGAAAAGGCACAAACCCAATATCGCGCTCGACGCCGCACTGTCTGGCCATATTGCGCAGCGCGCCGACCGACCACTGCGACCCGGCCGTCTGATAGATCGGCCCGCCGACAATATAAAACCGCGCCGCCTCACGCACGCGCGCCGGGAGCCGGCTGACCGCGCGAATAAAGACATCCTGGCCTTTCCATAATGCATACGTCGCCACCAGACCCACGCGCACCGCGTGCGCCGGCGGTGGGTGGATGCCGGCGGCGCGATCGAGCCAGCCGGCATCAATGTTAGCGGGAATGAACGCGTCGACGTCGATGGCGTTGTAGACCACGCTCACACGCGATGGATTCGCGACCACCCGCCGCACATCATCGGCCACGGCGCGCGAGTTGGCGATGAAATACGCCTCGGGCGATACGCCCTCCGATAGCAGCGATGAAACGATCGTTCGGCTGCCGACGAAATCATGCATGTGACAGACGGCCGCACTCCCTCGGGGAACGATAAGTCGGGTGAGCAGGTGTGTTTTGAACCCGTTCGAATGCACAATCACGGGCCTATTACGATCAATGATTCGACGAATTCGGGCGAGCACGTCCACGAGCCCTGCGGCACCGCCTATCAGTTTCGCCGCCAACGCCACGAGTTCGGCGGACGAGCGCGCGCCGCTGTCACCGGCGGCGGAAAGCGATCGGGGCAATTGCGCTACTTCGGTGGGGACATCAAGCCTGTTAAGTTCATCGAGCAGCGGACCCGTATCAAGCAGAATTGCTGACGCGGAGAACTGCGGATCGGCGCGCCGCGTTGCGCGAATCATGTCGAGCAGGCAGCGCTCGGCCCCGCCCAGACCAGCGGCGGGATTGATAAAAGTGACATTCACCCTTGGCCTCATTCACCGGGAGCTTCGGCACAATTCTTATCCTCCGGTGCCAGTGCCTGAGAAGTATATTCACTTCGTCCACAAATACCCTTTCGATGCCGTCCGAGAATGCCTGCGATGCGACACATCGTTATCTCGCTCCGCAAACCCGGCGATAAGCCGAAACAATCGTTTGAGCGTGCGCCGCCCAGGAAAACTTAGCCGCCTGCGCCAGCCGCAGCGACTTGGCCGGCGGCAGGCGAACGCCCGAAAGAACGTCGGAAACACACGATGCCCAGCTTTCAACATCGCCCACGGCGCAGAACAATGCCGCATCTCCGCCCACTTCGCGCAGCGACGCGATATCGCTTGCCACCACCGGCGCGCCGCAGGCCAGCGCTTCGATGACGGGCAAGCCGAAGCCTTCTGCTTCGCTTGGTTGCAGCACCATTGCCGCACGTCGATAGATGGAAGCGAGCTGAACTCGATCGATCCCGCGAGTTTGCAGCACTCGGTCGGCCGGAACACGCAGCAGCGTGGCGCGCTGGTCGGGCGTCCACTCTCCGCCGACTTGTACCAGGTGCAGATCGGAATCGCGTGCGTGCAATCGCTCGAACGTCGCAAGCAATACATCGATGCGCTTCCGCGGAATGCACGAGCCTACGTGCATAATGAACCGATCCGGCACCCCCGCCGGCGGCAGGCCGGGCGGATCCTGGGGGCAGAATTCCCGAGCGTAGCCGTAGGGCGCTTTGACGAGCCGCGAAGGGTCGATCAATCCATATCGCAGTAATTCCTCTTTAACCGAATCCGTGGAATGAAAGACGACGGCGGCCGACTGAAAGGCTTTGAGAATCCGCCCGGTCATGGCTCGAAACCATCGCGGCCGAGGATCGCGCTGCGGATCGAGCACGCAACGAAACGTGTCGAGATCATGACAATAAACCCCCGCGCGACCCGGCGGCAATTCAAGCAACAGTTGGGAATAGCTGTGGTCAACGACGTGATAGGCGTCGAATTCATTTCGCAAAACTCGCACTTGTTTCGGATAACAGCGCAATCGGTTTCTCAACCGATCGAACTTGTCAGCAAAACCAAATGGCAGCACATGCGAAACGAACCGGGTATATCGCGGCACAAATCGATGTAATTCTACATCGGCATTCGAAAGTAACTCCCGGTGGAGCATTTCAGCACAAAGATCCATGCTCGGCCATCGTTCTTCTGGAAAATCGGGGAGTACCGCGATACTTAGCCGGCTGGTTACTTGTGAACTCATTCCACCTTGCCTACGCGTTGACGCTTTCGAGCGACTCTTTGAGTTTCGAGAATGCCAGCGATCGGTCCCAGTGCTCGATCACATGGTCACGCCCGCGTAGGGCCTGCGCCTTTGCTTCCCCAGAATTGGCTGCAATCCAAAGGAATTCTTCCGCCATCGCAGATGGATCTTTTCGCGGCGTCAGCCTTGCGTACCCTTTGAGCTGAACGGCCATCCCGCCCACGGCTGTCGCTACGAGCGGGGTTCCACACGCCAAAGACTCCAGCGTCGAATATGCGGCTCCTTCGGCTAGAGATGCCAACGCCATGGCATCCGCTGCGCGAAAGTAGTCGGCTAGGCCAATCATCGGATGGGCTGCCGGCAGACCGAGAACCCATTCCTTCGCGCTTTTCAATTGCAATCGATCCGCAAGATCCAGAAAATCCTGATACCCATCGCCTAGGTTTATTAGAACAGCATCAAGCCCGCGCTGCCGAGCCATGTCTGTCGCGCGCAAAACAGTTTCCGGGTCTTTCTCATGACTAATTCGGCTTGAGAGGATGATAAGGAATTTTCCTTGGGGCAAATTACATTTGCTTCGAAGCGCAACGCGTTCGGCGGCGTCTGCCGGGCGGAAAAGGCGGGTATCGACACCATAATATAACCCTACGTCGGAATTGGCGCAATATTTGGCAGCGATATTGCGAAGATACGGCCCCATGGCAAGACATTGCTTCGCAAGCATACCATTGAATGTCATTAATAAGCGGATCACCGCTTCGCCGGCCCAAGCTTTGAACAGTCCGATCTGCCGTCGTTCACGTCGGCACCGGAAATACTCTACCGGTGCGATACCCATATAAGTTATGACCGGCACACGCCGTATCACTCCAACAAGATTGGCATTTGCGGCTCCACGGAGTACTTCCTGAGCAAGTATCACGTCGTGATTAGGTGCTTCGTTCCACAGATACCTCAACGATCGAGCTTGAAACCCCAGCCTGCCGCCCGGAATCTCATCTACAGGAAACTTCAACTTTGCGTCAGCGACACGCTGCTTCAATCCGCTTGACTGATACTGCTTGGCAGGAACGACCATTTTCAAATCGCAGATTTCACTCAGCCCCACAACAAACCGAATGTCGGTATACCCTTCGACAAAGTACAAGACCCGCATCGGCCGCATCGGGACTTGCTCAACGTTGGCTTCGCTAACATCAGGCATTTGCTGCCGCCTTGCTCGCCGCGAGTTCCAGTTTGGCACATGCCATGTCCCCGTCAACCATCTCTCTGACCAAGTGCTCAAAAGTCGTTGTCGGCGTCCAACCCAGAACGCGCTTGGCCTTGGCCGGGTCGCCCAGGAGCAGATCAACTTCCGCCGGGCGGAAAAACTTCGGGTCGGTCACCACGTAATCCTGCCAATTCAGCCCGACGTGCGAAAACGCCAACTCGCAAAATTCTTTGACAGACCAGGTCTGATTCGTGGAAACCACAAAATCATCGGGCGTATCCTGCTGCAGCATCAGCCACATGGCGTGCACGTAGTCGCGGGCGTGGCCCCAATCTCGCTTGGCGTCTAAATTGCCGAGACGCAACTCGTTCATCAGTCCCAGCTTGATGCGGGCCACCTGGTGCGAGATCTTGCGCGTGACGAATTCATATCCGCGCCGCGGCGATTCGTGGTTGTAGAGGATGCCGCTGGTCGCGTGCAATCCGTAAGCTTCGCGGTAGTTTCGCGTCAGTTCAAATCCGGCGCACTTGCTGATGCCGTAGGCGCTGCGTGGGTGGAACGGCGTGTCTTCGGTCTGCGGAACCTGACGCACCTTGCCCATCATCTCGCTCGACCCGGCAAAATAGAACCGCGCCGATGGTGAAGTCTCCTTCACCGCTGAAAGCATGTAATGGGTACCGTTAATGTTGGTGTTCATCGTCGAGAACTCGTCTTCGAACGAGTAGCTCACGAAACTCTGCGCCGCCAGGTGATACACCTCGTGCGGGCGCACCTGTTGAACCACCTTGAACAGGCTTGGATAGCTTTCCATCGACGCCGAATGAAGCGTCACCTGATTCTCAATGTGCCGGATGCGCCACAGCCGATGCTCCGGATCTTCCAACGCCACCCGGCGGACGATGCCATGCACCGCATACCCTTTTTCCAGCAGCAGTTCGGCCAGATACGAGCCGTCCTGGCCGCTGATCCCTGTTACCAATGCAATTCGCTTTTCCATTTGAGTCCTTCCCTTGGAACGTGCCACACCGGCGCGAGTCAGTGCCGGCACACGCTTCGCATTATGCCGATGACACGGCCGAGTGAAAACCGTTCCTCATAAAATTGCCGTGCGGCGGCAGACAATTCTTCGCGCCGTGTTGCACTCTGTAGCAATTGGACGGCCTCTGCGGGCATCGCTTCGATTCCATTTACGACCGAACAAGCGTTGCTGTTCTGCCAGAAAGGCTCCGTTAATACACCGGCATTCGTCACGACGGCTTTGCCCAGCGCCAAACTTGCCATCATCGACGTGCGACGCGTCGTAACGCCATCCCGGTACGGCTGCACCATCACGTCGCAAGCCGCGATGGCGGCGGCGGCTTCGTCGGCATCGAGGTCATCGGCAAAAGCGATCCGCCGACGCAGCGAATCATCGCGAATCCAGTTCGAAACAAACAGCCGCGATCCCCGCCCGATCACCGCCGCGCCGCACTCCGGAACTTGCTGCAACACCGTTTGTATAACTTCCGCCGCCAGCGGCGCCACGTACGTGCCGAAGGTTCCAAAGCTGCCGAGTAACACCCGCGCGTCACCGGCCAGCCGACTGCGATGTCGCTCCACCGCCTGTGGCTTTGCCGATTCGGGCAGATTCGAAGGAATCGCCAGCGTTGTAGTGCGCGCCGCAGGACAGCCAAGCCGCTCCAGCAACGGTCGCCACGCATCGGTCGATGTGAACACCTGGTTCGCCGACGCAATGAGTATGGCCGCCATCGGCCTGTGAACCGTGCCCAGTATCGAATGCTTCAAATACAATCGCAAATCGATTGGCGAAGAGACTTCGTGAAACATGACTGCGCGGTATTCGCGCCGCTGCATCGCCCACCACACGCAAAATGGAACATTGATGCTGCGAAAGCCAAATGCGTGCGGAACGTATTGCAGCAATAGCGTGCGCGGCGATGGAATTTGCCGGAGAAGCCGCGACATCGCCCGCAGCGATCGTGGGCCGAAATGGTCGGGCAAGCGGTGCACATGCACGCCGTCAGTTGCAGTTTGTCCCTCGGCGGGCGGCGCGAACACGTGCACCTCGTCGCCGCAGCGAACGAGCCCCGCGGCCACACGTTGCGTGTAATCGCCCACACCGCCACGCTGCGGAGGGTACTCGCCGGTGACAATGACCCAGCGGCGACCACCGGTCGATCCAGGAAATTGCTGCTGCACAAGCTCCATGCGTGGCCGTCGAGAAAATTAACGGTAATACCCAGAATGGTCCGCGTTTCGGTATCGATCAAGGCATTTCTTTACAACCGCCGGCCAATTAAATTGTTCCTCAACCCGCTGTCGCGCAGCACGTCCCAACCTATCAAGCAGGGCCGCGTCGCCGGCGAGTTGCGTGATTCGTTGGTGAAGCGACGCCGGATCATTGGGTGGAACCACAAAGCCGCATACGCCGTTTTCAACCACTTCCGGCATCGATGCGACATTGGTGCAAACACCGGCTGCGCCGCACGCCATCCCTTCGAGCAGTGTCTGACCGAGTAACTCCGGAACCTTCGATTCATCGCCGTAGCGCGTGCGATAAACGCTCGGCAGCACGACACACATCGATTCGCGGTAAGCCTGCACTATGGCATCATCCGTTCCATCGTGCACGAACACCACCCGCTTGCCGGCGGCCAGTCGTTTGAGTTCATCGGCAAATCCTTCATGGTACGGGCGGCCGAAGATTCTCAAGGGAATATCCGGTGGCATCGCTTCAACCAGATCGTCTATGCCCTTGTGAGGCATCAACCGTCCAACAAACACCACACCGAGGCGATCGGTGCTGGCCGGTGGCGGCGAAAACTTTTCCAAATCCACGCCGCCGTAGATCACATGCGCCCGGTTCCAGTGTTGTTGCCCGGCTACGATGCGGCTGTACTGGCTGATATGCAGATGCCCGTGATACCACCGATCGGTCGAAATGTACGCCGAAATATCCCACCCC
>CAZXLA010000048.1:0-2685 GCA_964641895.1 uncultured Tepidisphaeraceae bacterium | reverse complement strand
GCCCAGATCGCTTACGAAGACTTTCGTTCCCCCCAGTCGCGCCAGAACGGCCGCGGTTGAGCTAGCCAGCAGGTGCAGTTGATGGCAATGGATGACGTCGGCATCGGCCAGTTCGGCAAACATCGCCGGGTGCAGGCAATTGTTCCGCTGTCCGCGCACGCGCCATGGATTGCCCAACACACGGATGCGTAAGCTGCCGATCAGGTGCTGCTGATCATGGTCGCCGAACGTGAGCAGCCGCGTGGGGGTCACATCGGCCATGTAGCGGGCGAGTTCCAAGGCGTATCGTTCAGCACCGCCGACGATTCCCCCCGGGCCAAACAGCGCCGGAACCATGTGAACCACGCGCATCGTCTAGCTGCCCCCGCCGCCGCGCAAGGACGCGGCCACGTCGCTGATTATCTGCTCCAGCCCTCGTTTGGGCGCATACCCAATCAACGCTTTGGCCCGCTCCAGCGACGGCACCCGCCGGCGCATGTCTTCGAAACCCTGGCCGTACACTTCATCGTACCGCCGATGCTCGACTTTACTGCCGCTGTTCGTCAGGCGAATTGCCGTTTTGGCTAATTCGTTGATCGTCACTTCTTCATCGTTACCAATATTGATGACAGTGCCAAAGCAGGCCGGCGTGTCGATCATTTTGATCAGCGCGTCGGCCACATCAAGCACATGGGCGAAGCTGCGCGTCTGCTCGCCGTCGCCGTGGACCTGCAGCGGTTCATTTTTGATCGCCGCCGACACGAATCGTGGAACCACCATTCCATAATGCCCCGTTTGCCGCGGGCCGACGGTGTTGAACAGCCGCGCGATCGTCACCGGCAGCTTTGTCTCTTTGTAATGCGCCAACGCCAGAAACTCATCCAGCGCCTTAGCGCAGGCGTACGCCCAGCGGTGCTTGCTGGTTGCGCCGGTGAGCACGTCATCATCTTCTTTAAACGGAACCGCGACCCCTTTGCCATAGACCTCAGAAGTGCTGGGAATGAGCACCCGCTTGCGATACCGCGAACAGTTCTTCAGCACCACGTCCGTTCCGCTAAAGATCGTCTCGATCGTTTTCACCGGCTGATCCATGATCAGCTTCACGCCGACCGCGCTGGCCATGTGAAACACGCGATCGCACCGCCGGACCAGCTCTTCCACCAGCTTGGCATTCAGCACGGTATCAATAATCAGTTCAAACCGGCTGGCGCCGTCGTGGTGGGCTACATTGGCGAACGATCCTGTGGAAAAATCGTCCAGCACCGTCACCGCATGCCCGCCGGCCAGCAGCAGATCGACCAGGTGCGACCCTATGAACCCCGCCCCGCCGGTGATGAGTATGCGTTGTGGTTCGGCCATGCTCGCTTTCATGCTTCCCGGTAGCGCGGTCGGTGAACCGGGATCATCGCTTCAGACAAAACGGCTCTCGCCAGGCGTCTCTCATCGGAGTCTATCATTTTCCGGCGACGTGGTGGAAAACCTTCATCAGCTCTTCCAGATGATTTCCCCGGCTGAACCGCTCGGCCATTTCCACCGCCCCTTTGCACAGCCGCCGATACTTCGGCTCATCGCGCACGCACGCGGCGATGGCAACCGCCAGCCCGCCTGCGGTGGGCGGATCGCCGGGGGCGAGAACGCCGTTAACCCCGTCCACCATCCAGCTCTTCACCCCGCCGACATCAAACGCCGCCACCGGCACGCCCAGATGCCCCGCCTCCGGGCCCACCAGGCCAAACGGCTCGGGCCAGACGCTGGAGAAGACGACCACATCGGTCGTCATCATCCGCTCGCGCACCTTCTCGCGCGGCAGCCACCCGGGCATTTCAAACGTAACCGGCCCCGCCGTCCCGCCGACGATTCGTCCGATCTGCGTTTCGATTGCGTGCCGATCCGGCCCGTCGCCGATGATCGTGACCGCAATCTTCCGCCGAAGCTGCCCCGCCAACAGCACCGCCGCCTCAACCAGCAGATTCACCCCTTTGTTGATATCCAATCGCCCGGCGAACAGCAGCTTTAATGGCTGCTCCGGCGCCCACCCATGCACGCTGGCCGCATCGATCACGTTTAACGCGCCCGCCGCGCGTGATGAATCTTGCTGCTGCTCCGGCGCGAAGTAGACGAATCGATGCAGCCGCCGCTCATCAATCCCGTGCTTGGCGCATTCCTTGAACATATGGAACGAGTGCGTCACCACCGCGTCGCACGCCCGCAGCGTCCGCAGCCGCGCCCGCTGCTTGAAATACAGATCCACCATCGTAAACGGGTTCAGCCCCCCGCACCGGTGCGGAAAATAGTGCAGCAGGCACGCCGGCCCGAAGGTTCGATGACAAGGCCGAAGCACCGGCCGCGCAAACCGCTTGGCGCCGGAGATGCAGGTGCCGTGATAGACGTGAACAAAGAACACCGAAGGCGCCACCGCCATCGCTGCGGCTTCCAGCTTCGGATCGGTGATGCCGTGGGCATACACCACATCCGGCCGCCACGCCCGCACCGCCGCGAGCGCCGCCGCGCCGCCCATATCCGATGCGACAAAAACAGGAAAATCCGGCGCGGAGCGGAAAATCGTATCCTTCCCTCCCGCGGCGCCCCCACCCACCCCTGTAGCCGCCAGCACGGCCAAATCATGGCCCGCCTGGCGAAGCGCCGGGATGATATCGCTGAGATAAGTCTCAACGCCGCCGATGCGCTGGAGATGTTGGGTGGCGA
>CAZXLA010000047.1:17602-20519 GCA_964641895.1 uncultured Tepidisphaeraceae bacterium | reverse complement strand
CCCAATTCCATGATGCGCCGCAGCGCCGACCACGGGCAGCCGCGCCGCTGCGGCGACCGCTTTGTGCTCGTCACGGCTCGTTATCACAACCGATGCGCCAAGCTCCGCAAGCCCTGCAGCAATCGCGCCGCCGAGATACCCCGCCCCGCCGGTGACAATCGCCACGCGGCCGGTTAGATCAAAAAGTTGGCGAGCATTCTTTGCGGGATCGGACATAAACCCTCCACTCGTCGCCACGACCAATCAAAGCACGCCATACTTCGCGTAAGCCGCCGCGCTTTTCATCCCCGCTTTTATTGCGTCGCGCGTGACATTCTCCGCGTGTACCTTCTTCCACGCCCGCCGGACGACTTCCCCTTCCACTTTGCGAGGAACAACAACCACACCATCCACGTCGGCTACCACCAAATCCCCCGAGCAGAACTGGACGCCGCCAATTTCGACGGTTACATCAAGATCGACAACCCTCTGCCGGTGCAGACTATCGTAAAGGCTCGTGCCGAGCGCCCAAACCGAAAACTGCATCTTGGTCATTTTTCCGACATCGCCCACTGATCCATCAACGATCGCGCCGATGCACCCTGAGTTTCGCGCCGCGGTCGAAAGCAGTTCGCCCCAGATGTCCGACCGCTCTGACCCCCCCCGCCGCAGCAATCAACACGTCATCGGGTCGACAAGAATCAACCGCGCGCAGCTCGAGCTCGTATGGCTTTGGATCTTCGTGGGCTATGTCGGTCCAAAGCGTCGTCCGGCAACGGCCAATTAACAATTCACAGCCGGTAAATGGCTTAAGGTTCAAACGCGGGGATTGATTTCGAAGCCCAATCGCGTCGAGCGCATCGCAAACCACCGCCGAGTAAAGCTCGCGGCGCATCATGTCGAGTGTTATCTCTTCTGTCAGCATGCGATCTCCGGATGTCATCATGATGGCCCTGTCGTGCTACTTCGGTGGAGATCAGTCCCGCTGCTTGGCGAACGCGATCGACCAACTTCTGAATCTTTGAATCATCGAGCCGCGCAGAAGCGGCGCTGATGCTTACCGCTGCAACCACCCGAGCATCCTGCAATACCGGCGCGCTGATACAGGTCACGCCTAAATCAGTCTGGTCGTGTTCAACGGCAAACCCGGCAGTTTGCACCTCTTCTAACACTAAATCGCTAGCTCCGCTCGAGATTCTACCCTCTCTTGTCCGATGAGTCAGTAATCTGACACGGAGGTCGATCATGACTGCGGAGCAAATCGCCGGTTTGGTACGCGATGGGCTAGGGTCGTCGATCAACACGGCACCAGCGACACGCGATCGCTTGACAGATACCACATTGCCGTGGGGTTTTAAGACCGACCAATTATCGAGCGTGCCAGGCGAAAGAAAATCTCCCGAACGATCTTTCTCCAAGAGCCACGCCGGATCAATTCGCAGTTGTGTTTTCGCTGCGGCTTGACCAGCGATGGTGATGATTTTTCCGTCGGCGGTTGCGGTGGCGAAAGGATATGCCGTGCCTGTATCCCCAGCGACAGGTTCTTCATTGCGAAACGGATCGAGATAGATCTCGCGAAAGCCCTTCCAACTCGCCCCGCCGTCTTTGGAAATCGCCGCATGCAGTACGTCTCTGCCGCCGTACCACCCTTGGTTGTTAAACCGCGGCGGCATCGTGGCGTTGTTCCAAAGCAGCACCATGTCGCCATTCCCCATCGGCACCAAGCACGGCGGGACCGATGTGGTGTAAAACTTGCTGTCGGCTGCCGGCGTCCAGGTCGTACCCATGTTCGTCGAAATTGATTCGGGGAGTTTGCCGGTTTGCGACCGCATGAGCATCCACAACTTTCCATCGGGCCGTTCGATCACACTCGGCTCGGTTGCGCCGTCGCTCGCGCCGTTCCAATTGGCGGGGACGGGCGATTGAAGGCGCGCCGGCGAGAGCAAGAAAGTAGCCGAGTTGCTGTCTCGATAGCGCACCACGGTCGTGTTTGCCCGAAACCCGGCTGGGGGAACGATGGCTTTGTCGCCGAAGGGCGCGATGAGCCGGCCGCTGCTTGTTTCGATTGCCTTGAGCATCGATCCGGTGTTGCCGTCATGAATTAACTCCGGCGCGCTCCATTGGCTGTACGGCGCGCTGGATTGGTAATGAAAGATATCAAACTTGATCGGACCCGCTTCCAGCCGACGCGGCACGAAGAGGTGCGTCGAGCCATCACCGCCGACGACGGGAATCGGGTTTAATCCGCCGAACGCATCAAACAGTTTCGAGCTTGCGTTGAACCCGCCTTGCCACGTCTGCCCGTTGTCGGTGGAAAACGAGCGGTAGACAGCGTTGAATCGCGACACCAGCCGCCAGCGTGTGCCATCGGGCAAGCGTGTGACGTTCTGGAAATTGTCATCCGCCTGCAGTTGCGGCGGAGATGCGGCTAGCGATTCGTGCCGAGTCATCCCGAAAAACGCGAGTGCTACAACCACCACCCAAAACCGCCGAGCACGGTGAACTAGCGCGCAATCAAAGTCCATTCAGCGGCTCCTTGGCTGAAGAGTATTGGCAACAAACCTGTGACCGGTACACCGGCGAACTATCGTGCGCGCCGACGACGACCTGCGCACACTCCGGCGAACATCGCACACCCCGCAATTGTAGCGGGTTCTGGAACGGCACCGCGCGCTCCTTCAGCGGGAACCGAAAGCCCAAAATTGGCAGCCAACGGTGTGAAGTCGTTGAGGTTGATGCTGCCGTCGTAGTTGAAATCGCCATCGACCCAATTGCCGCTTAAACCGAAGTTGGCTGCGAGCGCTGTGAAGTCGTCGAGGCTGACGGTGCCCGAGAGGTTGGCATCGCCGTAAAGCGTTCCGCGCACCAGAAGCGTTGAGCCGTCGGTGGTTCCGAACAGCGCCGGCACCGCGCTGAGCGAACTTGCCTCGGCGTAACC
>CAZXLA010000047.1:0-17502 GCA_964641895.1 uncultured Tepidisphaeraceae bacterium | reverse complement strand
GGTGCCATTGTTCTGCAGCCGAACCGTTCCGCCCGCCACATCGATCGCTGCGACGGTGGTTCCGAACAGCGCCGGCACCGCGCTGAGCGAACTTGCCTCGGCGTAACCCACGCCGACGCTCGCGCCGAGCGTCGTCTTCACGCCATCACCAGTCCACGCGCCACCGGCGTACGCTGATTGAATCAACACGCGTACGTCGGCGAGAGGCGATGTGCTAACGTAATCGACCGTTACTGCGTTGTTGGTCACATCAACACTCGTCGCGGCAGCCAGGGTGACTGACTTGGTTGACACCAAACCCGAGGAGGTGCCATTGTTCTGCAGCCGAACCGTTCCGCCCGCCACATCGATCGCTGCGACGCTGACCGAACCAACGTTGAGTTGCCCGGCACCAGTTTTGGAAAGCTGAGCCGTCGCGCCGCTCACGCCGCCGACCATCGACAGCGCGGCACCCGATGCCACATCAACTGCGGTACTGTCGGCGAGTGAAACTGCCGCCGTCACCGCGTGCGCGCCCGCTACGACACTGATTTGCGCATTGCCCGAACTCACATCCATCGATAGCCCGCTCGGCCCCTGCACGGTGTATGAATTGGCGTTGTTGAAACTCAGATTGCCGAGCGTGATCGGCGCATCGAGGCTGATGGTTGCGGCACCGGTGAGAATGGTTCCGAGATTCGCTTGCGCATCCACTGCATTGGGAACGCTGCCGAGCCAGTTGGCCGCGTTTGTCCACGCCCCACCGCCGTCGATATTCCACATGCTCGCGCCAACGGCCTGCTCGAATTGGACGTAAAGTCCGTCCGGCCGCCAAACGAAACTGAGCGGCGATCCGTTAGCAAAAGATACGGGCGTGCTTGCCGATGTGCCGACCTCCGAACCGAAGCCCAGCAGCCGAAGGTCATACGTTTGATCTTGCGGCGCGACGTAGCTCGCCAAGTCAATCGTCACCCCGCCGCCATGCGTGAACGCGCCGCTGATAGTGATGAAATCGGTCGGCGGATCAAACGGCGGCGTGATGTCGTTCAATAGTTGCGTTGGAAAATCGCCGGCGGTGAGCGTGATGCCGATTCCGGTGTTGTTCCAGTTGCCGTTGACGGTCATCGCGCCGAAGCTGCGGTCGTCACTCGTGAGGATCGGCTGGCCAAGAATCATCGGCGCGACCTTCGCGCCGGCCATGCCGCTTACATCGCCCGTAATGATGCCCGTGCCGGAGAGAGTGCCGTTGGAATTGATGACGATGCCATCAGCCGCAACGAGCGTGGTGCCGGAATAGCTCATGCCGTAATAGGCCGGCGTCGCTCCGCCGTCGCCAATGCGAAAAGGCTGGCCATTGGCCACGCGCGTAGCGCGAGAAAAAACCGTGCCGCTGTTGAAGTTGACCACTGCGATATTGCCCGGGTCGTCCATATCAAGGAACCCGCCTAAATCCGCGTAGGCATTCGTGATGTTGAGTGTTCCTTGGCGCAGAAAAATCCCGCGATTTCCGTTGTTGATTTGAAACGTGGCACTGTTGAGATTGATCACCTGTCCGCTAGCCGGATTCGCGCCGATGATGCCGACGTTGATATTGTTGCGAATATCGACAAACGCGTTGTTGGTGACATGCAACTCGTTGTTGTTACTACCCGCGATGCCGATGTTTGATCCCGTACCGGTCGACGTGGAAATCACGCGCACGCCCGCGCCGGTGATCGTCAACTTGTTGCCGCTGGCGCCGTTGGCATTGCCGATCGAGAAGACCTGGCCAACACTCGTGTGCTGAAACGTGCCGCCGGTGAATGTGATGTCGTTTGGGAAGCCCGCTACGGTGCCGAGCAGGAAACGATTGAAGCTGAGCGTGCCGCCGCTGGTATCGAATGTGAGCGCGCCGGATGTGTTGCGCAGGCTAAGGTCGTTCACCGCACCGGCTGCGGAGAAGGTAACGGTGCCGGTGTCGTTGTTAGCAAAGATTGCAACATCGGCCGATGTCGGCACGGCGGGGTTCCAGTTCGCCGGCGCCCTGAAGTCGCCGCCACCGGTGGCGATCCATGAGACATTAGCACCGAGCGCCATCTGCCCCATCGCCGCAATCCCCACCGCAGACAAAACCGTACGACGTCGACACACTTTTGAAAAACGGTTTTGCTTCTGCATCATTTCCTCCGAATGCAAGGGGACATGGTAACCAATAAACTCGACTTCAACTGACGCGAATAGGTTTCCGAGCGAACTAGGAAAATGTACCCTGCTGGATCCATCGATTGCAACAGAAATCCATTGATTTCATCACAATTGGTTTGATTGGCAGGAAAAAAATCTAACTTCATTTTAACAAAGAGTTTACATCATACAATTGCCATGGCACACAAAGTTTTCTGGTTAAAAATTTGGTACGCTGCCCAAATCCTTTCAATCTGCTGGATCCAGCAATGGAGGAGCCGTTCTAACTGTCGGAACGTTGTGCCATCGGGACGTCGTCCGTAGGGAAGAATCGGCGGAGCAACGACAGCCCGATCGCCACGCCCGCCGTCACCAGTGCTGATGCTGGGGCGATCCATAGTCGTGCCAGCGGCGAGGGCACCAACACCGCGCCGACTATTGTTCCCGCTATTAGGCCGATCGACATTGCGACCCCGTTCACGCGCAACCGCGCAACCGAGAGCATCACGCAAGCCAATAATGGCCCAGCGAACACGCCGAGAATCACTTGCGTCGCGCTAAACAAATCGCCAAGTCGACTCACCAGCCCCGCCGACAGTGTCGCTGCGAGGCCGATGACTAACGAAATCACTTTTGCAAATCGCAGCTTCTGGCGATCTTCCATCGGAGACCCAAACCGCTCGCGAAAATCGAGCGTCGCGACACCGGCGAGCGAGTTGATGCCGCTTGTAAGGCTGCTCATGGTTGCGGCCAAGAGTGCCGCTAATACCAAGCCGCACAATCCCGAGGGCAACTGTGATGCGACAAAGTGCGGAAAGATTTTGTCGGTCACCACAGGCAACGTCGGGTCATCAACATGGCGATAAAATACGAACAACGATAACCCCACCCCCGCGAGCAAAACCAAGACGATCACGACGCCAATAATGTTTACCAGAAACGACCGACACGCCGCCCGCGCGCTGCCCGTGGCGAGGTACCGCTGAAGCGACATTTGATCGGCCAAGTAATTGCCGAGGTTCGCCACGGTCACGCCGATCGTCACGGTCCAGAAAGTAAATCCCACGGTCGGGTCGAGCGAGAACTTCATCCAGTCCAGCCGGCCCGATTCGGCCAAATCTTGATACGCAACGGAAAACGGCACGGGCATCTGCGACCACGCAAAGCCGATCGTGAGCGCGATGCCCACCACGATGACGATCATCTGAATCGCATCGGTAATAATCACGCCTCGAATGCCTGCCATCACTGTGTAAATTGTGCTGCTTAACCCCGTCACCAAAACGATCGGCCAAAACCACTTATCCGGGTCAAGCTTGCCCATCGCAATCACCGCCAGCGTGGGGGCATAGATCATGGTGGCCATCCAGCCTATGCGCATCATCACAAAGAGAGTTGCGGCGATCGTGCGCGTTGTCAGCCCGAAACGCTTCTCCAACACGTCATACGGGTAAACGCTCCCAGTGCTGAGATATCGAGGCAAGAACCACCAGCGAAGAATGATGTACGACGCTGGCATTGATACCATCACCGCGCCGACGAAAAGCAGAATACCCGAGCCATAAATGACACTCGGATAATTGATAAAACTAATGCCCGAAAAGAGCGTCGCTGCGATGCTCAAACCGACGATGATCGTTCCGAAGAAACTTCCCATCCCCCCGCCGGCTGTGAAATATTCCTGCGTGTCGGCCTTTGCCCCCCGCGACATTAGCCCCGCAACCACGCACCCGAGCAGGTAGACGATGACGATGATGATGTCGAAATTGGTGATCATGCGAAGTCATTACTCAGACAAAGGCAGCGCCACTTCGTCCCCGCAGCGGATTCGGCTTTCTTCACCGGCGATGAGGAGCTGTATGAGTTCGACGGTTTCGTCAAAGTTGATCGTTGGCCGGCCGGTGCGCAGATACTTCACGAACTGTTCGAGCTGCGTCTTAAACGCCGAGAAGCTATCCCGAAAACGTGTGTGCAATTCCGACTTCGTACCGACGATGTGCATCGACCCAAATCCGCCAAACCAATCGTCACCGACGCAAACGAGCACCGCCACGCCGCTGCGATGTTGATAGCGCACAACTTCGGCACCAGCCGAGCCACAATTGCGCGCCGTAAGCCATCCGCCGGGCGATAGGAACGGATAGACCGCCTCGAGTGCGTGAATGCCATACCGCAGCCAGCTTTTTGCCATCGTGATGCTGATCAATCGCAATTCACCAACTTCGGCGAGGCGCGCCCGCGCTTCAGCAAACTCGGTGGCATAGCGCATCGCCGAACAAGACATGATCGGCTTGCCTTGGTCGATCCACCGTTGAAATTTCGCAAGATCGGCGCAATTATCGCAGAGCGGCTTGTCAATGAATATAGGCATGCCCGCTTCCACGAACGGCCTTGCCCGCGCCACATGCTCATCACCACGATCAGTAGGAATCAGCACGGCATCAACCTGGTCCAACAACTCATCCGGCGACCGAACAAGATTGACGATGTGCGCCGCCGCTGCGACTTTAGTCGTGTCGGCGGGGTCATCGCACCAACCATGCGTAACATGCACCCCGTCGATCCCAAACTCGTCTTTCGACCGCGCCGCGAGATAGTCGCTAATGACAGGGTGCGCATACTTGCGCATCGCTGCCGGATCGTAGCCGTTGATGATGGCTGACCAACTGTACGGATGGTCGTTCTCATCAACCTTGCCCGCGATACCCAAACGGATGTTGTCTGGGTCGCGAACCAACGGCTTGGCGATGGAAGGTTGAACGGTCACCAAGCGGTCCACCCGCCGTCGATGGTGATTTGTGTTCCGGTGACAAAACTGGACGCATCCGAACAAAGATAAACCACCGCGCCCGCAATTTCGTCGGCATTCCCAACCCGCCCCATCGGCACCTTGCCCGCAAGGCGATTCATAAATTCATCGTCCTTCTGCTGGCTCCACGGGTACGGAAACGGCCCTGGCACGATCGCGTTCACGCGCACGCCTTGCTTGGCCATCGCCACCGCATGGTAGCGCACCATCTGCAGCACACCGGCCTTGGCAACGCCGTAGTCAATCGGATTGGGTGTAACATGCGGCGGATACATCGCCGGGTCGGGGCTGACCACGCCATACATGCTGCTGAAATGCACGATCGATCCTTTACCGTGCGGAAGCATCGCTTTCGCGGCCTCTCTTCCGACGAGAAACGCACCAGTGAGCGAGACGCGCATGCCGTGTTCCCACTCGGCGGTGGTCATTTCGATCCATGGCGTTTTCGTGTAGCGAAAAGTCATGTTGACGCACGCGTCGATCTTTCCATGTTCGTCAACCACCTGCTGACAACATCGGCTGATCGATTGTTCGTCAGCGGCATCAATGGTTTGCGGCGAAGCGGCTAACCCATCGGCGTAAATCGCTTCGGCCAACTTCGCGGCGTCATCGGTTCGTAAATCACCAACGACAACGTGCGCCCCGTGCTCCGCCAGCGCGCGACAGACCGCCGACCCGAGTAGCCCCGCCCCGCCGACCACCCATATCACGCGGTCTTGAAGGTTGAACCGATCGATCGCCCGCTGATGCAATGAGCCTCCGTTGCCAGCGAATAGGAGTTATGTCGAGGTTGCTGGGAAACTGCGCAACTCTGCGAGATGTCGTTCTCGACCCACCGAAAGCTGCTGCCGCATCCAATAGTCGGCGGCAGAGGCGTCGCGCTTCTGCAACGACCGATATAGCCGAGTGTGATCGAGAATCGTCTTCGCCGCCGGGCGAAGTGATAGGTCATCCTTGCCGCAGCGCGCTTCGAGTACGCGCGACGTCAGCCGCATGTCATCGACTGTTTTGGTCAACAATTGATTTCGAGCTGCAGCCAGAACGATCTCGTGAAACTTTTCATCGATCTTGATCCATCGCTCGTGCAGCCGGGTTTCAAGGCGCGGCTGCCTGCTGTCGCGCAAATATTTGGCGATGCCGCGCCACTGCAGCAACAGCTCTTCGAGCCGTATCAGTTCGGCTGCGGTGATGTTTCGCGCGGCCTCTCTGGCAGCGAAACACTCGAGCACTTCGCGCATCGCATAAAGCTCGCGAAGCTCGCTCGCATCGGGGATGTGCACCACCACGCCGAACCCCGGCACTTCCTTCACCACACCGTCGGAGCAAAGACGAGAGAGCGCCTCACGCACCGGCGTACGCGAGATGCCGAGCCGCTTCGAAAACCCCAAGCTCGACACGCGCTCCCCCGGCGTAATATCGCCTGCGCGCAGCAACTCCCTAATTCGATCGTACGCCTGCTGACGAAGATTGAGCGAATGAGATTTCGCGAGTGGGCTACGCATGAGCTGGATCCAAGTATAACGAAACAGCACTGAAAATTGCAAGCAAGGAATTGACTGTTTCAAACTCTAAGTCGCCGCCGAACATCATGTAAATCCATTTATGAATTGAATTTAAGAGACCTACTGGGCGTTGGTTGGAAATTGCTGAAAGTTCCGATCAGATTTTGCTTGCATCAACTGGATCCACATGGTTATCCTATGTCTAATGCGCGTCGGGTGTCCGACGGCACAAATCGGCGGTCGAAGTCGGACTACTGCATTAGCACCTTTTTTGAGGTGCTGTAGACCGATCCCGCCATGCTTGATGCACATCGAAAGGAAGTGGGAAATGATGCGTAACGAAACAAACTGCGGGCGATCGTCCCGTCGTCACTTGGCTGCCTTTTTTTCTGCAGCCGCCGGTTTGGTTGCACTCTCGGGCATCGTCAACGGCGCGCCAATAACGTGGACGCCCACCGGCGGTGGCGATTTCAACACTGCCGGCAACTGGGATCCCGCCGCAGTACCCACCGTCGCCGACGACGCGATTTTTCCAGTTAACGCGAGCGGCACCGTCACCTTGTCGGGCGCGGCGAATCCGCTTCGTCTGTCGTTTCGGAAGACAAGCGGCGCACTGACCATCGATGCCGCCGGCAACACCATGTCGCTCGGAAGCACAACCGCCGTGCCCCAAATAATCCTCGGTACCGCTGCTGGGCAACAAAACGACATCACCCTCACTGGCGGCACATTTGCTGGTACACACACATCGGGTAGTGCATCGGTTCAGGTCGGTAATTTCAACGGATCGAGTGGCAACAAGCTCACTGTCACAGGCACCGGAACCAATTTCACATCACCAAGCACATCGGGCACTGTCGGCGCAGTCGGCGTCGCCGGGAGCAACAACAACACGATATCGATCGAAAATAATGCCAGCATGGTCTTCCGAGGTTCGATGGCCGTCGGTGTGATTGGTGCCACGCCGAGTACCGGCAATCTCGTCAACGTTAACAATGGTACGTTCAGCCTCACCGGCGGGTCGCGCGGGCTTAATCTGCGCAACGGCACATTTGCCATGACGCGCGGCTACAGCGATCTTAGTTTCCTCGATGCCGACGATGCCAACAACAACTCGACGATCAACTTCAACAGCGGCACCATTTACTCCCGCCGCACGCAAATCGATAACACGCGTAACTTTGTCATCGGCGACGGTGGCGCCGACACCGCCACTTACGGCTTCGCCTACTCCGGCGGAACACTTACGCTCGGCGCAGCAGGCCGTGCGGCTGATTTGGTCATCAACTCCAATGGCATCCTCACCGGCGCCGGCACCGGAACACTCACCGGCGGCGGTGTCGTTCGGGGCATCGCGGGCGCGAAGGTGATGCCCTCGATCATCGGGCAACCCGTGCTCGCAACCGACGACCGCGACATCGGCACCATGAACTTCACCGCCGTTTGGGACAATAGAAACATTGAATTGGTCATGGACGTTGGTGACTTCCCCACCGCCGCTGCGGCACCGACGCCGTTTATTCCGCTCGACATCATCATCATCACCGGCGCTTTCACCCACGGCGGCGTGGTTACGTTCAATCTCGTTAATTACATCGAACCGGATATGGCCGGCGAATACAAAGTCGTCGGCTGGACCAGCGAAGTCGGCAGCAGGGCCACGACCTCGATACAGTTCGCCGGTGGAGCGCCTTTGCCGACGCGCTTCGACACCGATGGGTTGTTCATCACCGTGCCCGAACCAACCGGGCTATTTTCGATAGCCGTAGTCGCCTTGATTGCTCGTCGTCGTCGCTCATAGCGCGAGAAGTTGGTTTGGTTTCGGGAGAAATGCAAAAGGAGTACGCATGTTCAGAACGCTTACCCATGGTTGCTTGCTCGCCGCTGTGCTCACGACGACCGACGCTACATCCCAATCTGCAGAGCCAACGTTTGAAATCACAGCCGAAGTTTCTCCAATCGCCCTCGTCGGCCGGCCGCACGATGAACGGCCCGCGAGGCTCGATTTGGACTTCGATTCAATTCTCAAGTCGGCCGGGAACAGCGCGCGAGTGGATTTCGACTCACTCGAAGTGATTCCAATTGGTGGCGACGCCGCAACGCCTGTTCCGTTTCGCTGGTATGATTCTGATATCCCTGAGCAGTTCCCCGATTTCAACGGTAGTGTCACCCGAACCAAGGGCGAGCTAAAGCCAACGCCGTCCAAGATGGCCGGGCATTTTTACAACGTTTCGGGCTCGGGGCGAAAAGGGTTCCTTGCGTTCTCCCATACACAGCACGGAAGCAAACCGGCTCAATACTCAGTCCGATTTTCGTTGCTCCCGCCGAACACGCCGGCGCACGGCAACGGCCCGCGCGGCTGGCTCGGCGATGGGCAGGCCCGCTGCGCCGAAGTGGGTGAATCGACGACCGGATCGGGCCACACGCGCATCGCCCTCGACGATTGGAACGGCGACGGCCTGATCGACATCATCCACGGCGAAGAATACGGCGCCCTATTTCTCATTCCCAATTCGGGAACTAATACCGAGCCAAGGTTCGTCCATCGCGAGCTTATCCGTGACGCATCTGGCGCACCCATCGATGTTGGTACCCACGCCGCCCCATTTATCACCGACTTCGACAATGACGGCGTGAAAGATTTGCTCGTCGGCACGTACACCGATCGGCTTTTGTGGTTCAAGAACACTGGCAACGATCGAGATCGAAAGCTTCTCTACAAGGGCTTCGTGACCCGCAACGGCGAACCGTTTTCGTTGCCACACCGGCCGATCATTGGGCCGAGCGAAGATGTGTTTAAGCACGACTACTACCCCGTGCTTGAACGAATCGATTTAAACGGCGACGGCACGCCCGACTACCTAGCTGGCGGGTATGTGACAGGCCGGATCTTTGTTTCGATCGTCGAAGGCAAAAATCCTGACGGCACCCCGATTCTGTCCGAACCTCAGCCGCTTGATATTGGCGGCAGCCCGCTCAACGTCGGCGATTGGTGCGCGGCCCCGACCGTCGCCGATTTTGATGGTGACGGCGCGCCAGACTTAATCAGTGGCGCGCTCCCTATGACACCCGAGAGTCGAGCGAAGGGCTTAACGCTTCGGTACTACACGGGCAGCAGTTCCGCCGGAGCGCCGGTGTTTGTCGAACTGCCGTTCCCCGGCAAAGGACGTCATCCCACCGGCGGGCTGACCACCCCGCGCGCCGCCGACATGAACGGGGACGGCCTGCTTGACCTCGTCGTCTCATCAAGACAGGAAATCTCGATCTTCTTAAACCGCGGCACCGCAACCTCGCCGCAGTTCGATCTCACTGCAAAGCCCATTGCGCTACCATGGACCAGCGCGGCGATCACGACCACACAATTCATCGACTACAATCACGACGGCAAACTCGACTTGTTCAACCGATACGTCGTCTCTCTCAACTCCGGCGAGCCCGCACCGTTTAGCTTCGACAAAGAGATCGCCCTTCTGCCTCGCGGCGTGCGCATCGAACATCCGAGCCGCACCGGTGACGATTGGTTCTGGCCCTACCTCGCCGACTTCGACGGCGACGGCGATTTTGACATTCTCTTCGGCGATTGGTGGGGACACGTTTGGCTTCATCGCAATAATGGCAGCGACGCAAAGCCCGACTACGACATAGAAGGGGTTCGATTGAAGCACGAGGATGGAAGCGAGATCAAAGTCGGCCCGATGGGTGAAGACCCTGGCAAGAGTTTCGTCGCCCTTCAGGGCGCGCGGACCGTCCTCGCCGTCGCCGATTTTGACAGCGATGGGCTTAACGATCTCGTCATCGGCGACACCTTCGGCATCTCGCGCGTCTATCGAAACACCGGCTCTGCTGGCGATCCGAAATTCGCCCCGGCCATCGAGCTCGGAACGGTAAAGACCCGTTGCAGCGTGGACGTGACCGACTTCAATGGCGACGGAAAGATTGATGTCATCTCCGGCTCGGCTGGCGGGATTGCGCGCGTGTTTACAAATCTTACGGCAGGAGGCGTGCTGAAATTTTCAGAAGGAATCGACGCCGGCTTGCCGCCGATCAAGCAGCCGCGTATCGTTATGGCAGACTTGAACGGCGATGGCGATGAGGACCTGTTCATCCCCGGCACGCAAGGATCGATCTGGATCGAACGATCGTTTTTGAAACACGGCTACGTCAAAGCGCGTGTGACGAAGGTCGGAAAGATTGAGTAGTTTTTGAAGAGTTCTGCTTTTTTTTATCGCCTGCGATGACTGTTGTTCGAAAGAAAGAGAATGTGTCCGAATACACTTTGATTACCGCCATTGGCACGCCGCTGAACGCCGACGAGTCGCTTCATACCGAAGGATTGCACGCACAGATTGATGACCAATTTCGTTCAGGCATGACCGGCCTGCTCGTCGGCGGGACGATGGGGCTGATGCAATTGCTCGCGCGCAACACCTACGAGCAGCTCATCGACGAGAGCATAGCCGCTGCACATGACCGTGGAGAAGTGCTCGTGGGCGTGGGCGATGTGAGTCTGGCGCGCACGCTCGAACGCGTCGAACTGCTCAATCAAAAGCGTGTGGATGGCGCGGTGGCCCTTTGCCCGTTTCTCATCAAGTTTAGTCAACCAGAACTCGTCGATTACTTCTCAGCGGTGGCCGATGCGTCGAAACACCCGCTCTTCTTGTACGACCTGCCCATCATGACCGGAACCAAGCTGGAACTTGACACCGTACGATCGTTGGCAAGGCATCCGAATATTCATGGAATCAAGTGTTCATGTGAGATGGGTTGGACGAGGCAACTGATCGACGAAAACCTACCGGGCTTTCGGGTGATTGTGGCGCAAGCAGAAATGATCGATGTGCTCTTTCGCTCGGGTGTGACCGAACATCTCGACGGCATCTTTGCTGCCGCGCCGCAGTGGGTCGCTGGCATCGCTCATGCGGCTGTGCGCGGCGACTGGGACGAAGCCGCCGTGCAGCAACAGAAATTGATTGGGTTACTTCGGGTGGTACGGGAACATGGTGTGTTTCAGGCATTTACCGCAATTATGAACGCACGCGGTTTCCCCGGTAGTTTTGCGCCAAGGCCGTATCGCCCGCTTGAAGCGGGAAAGGCCGAGACGCTGTTGCAACTGCCAATCATCCGAGAACTACTTGCCACACCTAGCCCGCGGGAGCGAGATCGCGCTCCGGCAGCGGTGCATTGAGGCTTGCGAGCACACGCCATGCCGATCTACAACGCTATGCGCAATTCAACGAAGCGTGTATTTCCACACCGCCGGCGATCGCACGCCGGCCCGCACCTCGCCGCTCACCACTACCCAACCGCCGCGCCACGGGGCAACCGTCGCCGCGACGACCGACGATTTCACTGCGCCCACCACCCGCGATGCGCCAGTCTTGGTATTGATCGCGGTAATGGTTGACGGAAACGGGGGGCGTTGATCCATCGGCTTGCCGAAGTTACTGTCGTCCACCCCGCCGCCGAAGACTAGGATTTCTTCGCCCGCGTGCGGCGCGGGTGATGGTGCTGCGGCATTGGCGCGCGGCAAGTCGGCGAGGCGCGTCCATTCACCGGAGCCATCCCCTGCGGGGGTATATTTCCACACGTCGTACAGGCAGTGAATCGCTTTCTTTCCCTCGGCATCAACTCGAGGCGTCATCCCGCTGACAACCAATAACGATCTGCCATCGCTGCCGACGACGGGCAACCACCTTGCATCCCCCGGCAGCGACGCTTCCTCGCGCCACCCTGCGGTTGGGTTAGAAGTCGAAATCGAATAAACATCGCGCAGGGGGCCGTCGGTCATCGGGCTAATCTGGTCATGCCCACTAACCACGAACACCCGATCACCAATCACCACCGCCGACGATCCCATGATCGGTTTGGGCAACGAGGGCAGCGGCTTGTTAATCAGCTTGCCCCCATCAAATTGAAGCAGCAACACTTCGGAGAAAACCCTCGTGCTATCACCGCCGCCGATGATTATGACGCCGTCGCGGGTCGTCACGGATGCGCCCACCGCATTGGGCTTGGGTAGCTTGCCGACGACCGTCCAAGCCGTGCCGTCGAAGGCGTAAACGTCGTCGTACCAAACCTTTTTACCCTGCTTCCACGGCGGATCGAGAGGGAAATTCGTCCCCCCCGCCGCAAGCAACACGCCATTGCTTTCGCCGACGAACGGCCCGGCGAAACCGAGCGCGCCCAAATCGGGCAATTGCTCCGCCGTTACCGTCGTCATGCGATTGTTCATCAAGGTATCACGCTCGACACTACACCCCGCCACCACAATGAGTGTACTCGTTGCGCATAGTCGCATCCAATGTTGCATGCCCTGCCGCCTTTCTCAATCACTACTTCGTTGCTCCGCGTTCATCTGCGGCGACTTCATTCAAACTTCAGCTTCGCCCACCGAATCTTCCCATACTGTTCCGACGGCGCAACCGAGATGCGCGTCCAGACGATAATCACACTCCCATCGGGCATCTCCACCGCTGACGGGTACGCAGCTTGGCGTGAATAGACTTCATCGCCTTCACCGGGCACCTCCACGCGATCAATCTCAAGCGGCTCGTTCCACGTCTCACCCTCATCGGTCGAAACGCGCGCCGTCAACGGCGTGCGCAGCGGCGGCTTGCTTGGGTTGTGTATTAGCACGAGCCGGCCATCGCTGAGCCGAAGCAAACTGTGTGACGATGCCGCTGCTGGAAGATCGTTCCGAATCAGCGCCGACCACGTCTCCCCTTTGTCGGTTGATTTGCTCGACCACATCAAGCCGTCGCGGCTCCGCACCAACATGAGCAACTTGCCCGATGCACACTCCGCAATCGTCGGCTCGGCGGCGAACGCGCCTTCAGGGACACTCGGACCGATGATGTACTTCCAAGTTACGCCAGCGTCATTCGACTTCATGATTGCCGGCACTTTGCTATCAAACCTGTGCAGCGGAAGCACCAGTTCACCCGAAGAAAGCTTGATGCCGTTACTTCGCGAGCCCGAACCGGTTTGCTCACCAATGCGCTGTTCGTCCGACCAGGTTTTGCCCGAGTCATCGGTGTAGCGCGCGAAGAGCCTATAGGAATCGATCCCCACTTCAGTCTTTTCCTTGTCGCGCCCGCCAACGAAGGGATAGCGATTCCATCGGCCGACTGAATAGAAAAGCCAGGTGCGATTGCCGTCGGCGATAAAAGCCGGGTCGAAATCACTCTTCCTTGGCTGATCATTCAAAACAGTTCCATCATACCATTTGCGGCCGTCGGCCGAGCCATAGCAACCGAAAATGAGCTGGTGTACCGAGCCTTCGTAAGGGCCTGTGAACCATGCGCTAAGCAACCGACCATCGGCAAGCCTGGTGATCGACGGCGCGTGATTGAAGCCGTAAAGATTTTTTAAGTCGTACGGATCGGCGTTGGGGTAGTCAAAGACTGATCCAGTTTCGATGAGCACGGGCTTCGTGCCCCCCGCGATTGCGATCGACGCGACGGATAGGAAAAAGAGTGGGAATAGGTTGTATAGTTTCATGGTGATATCTCTAGAAGTTAGATCCAAATCTCTGGTTGCGCTTCAGGCATTCTTATAGACGTAAGGCTTCACACCCTGACTCTCAAAAAACGCTTTCAGTTCTGCCATCTGCGCATCATCCAGAACCTTGTGCGGCGGGCGGACGTGGCGAGTGCCTATGTCGAATAGTTCGAGCGTGGCGTGCCACACGCCATGATTGAATCGACGAATGTAGGGGTAGTCAAATTTCGCCGTTAGCACCGCAGCGGCGCGTATGTCGCCGGATTGGATTACCTTCCACACCTTCGCAGCAATGTCAGGGGCGAACGTGGAATAGGTGGAGTAATACGCCTTCGCGCCGTAAGGCCAGCCGATGTAAAACCGGTTCTCCCCCCCGCCGCCGAAGATGGTAATCCGCTGGCCGTGGTCGATCTGCTGGCGCACAAAATCTTCGAGCGCGTGGTCTTCTTTCATCGCCGCAACGCAGTCCAGCCCGACCAGTTTGGTTAGCAACGAGTCGGTAAACTTTCCGTGCAAGACCAGGGGTAGTGCCGCCGCATCGCCAACCCTTCGATAGAAATCGACCGCAGCGTCCTCCTGCTCCGGCTCGCGCAGCTTCACCGGAATGAGCACTTGCAACGCATCGGCGGAGGAGCCTCGGCAGAACTTCGCGAAATCAATCGTCTGATCGAGCTCCCAGTCGCCGGTTGACATGATCGCCAGTGCGCGACGATCGACTGCTTCCACCATCACTCGGTTGACGTGTTTGATTTCGTGGAAGCTGAGCGTTGGATATTTGCTGTTGCCTGCGGTGGTCGCGAAGACACCGATACCCGCAGCGATTGCGCGATCGATTCCCTTCTTCTGCGCCGCGTCGTCCGGCTGTAAATCGGCGGTGAATGGACAAGGATTGGAATAGATTGGTCCGGTCAACCGATCTTGGAATGCGGCATGCGGGCGTGCTCCGCTCGATGGTGCTGAATTTGGATCTCCGAACAGAATAGCTGGCTTGGCCAACATTGCCGTCGCCATCGCACCAGCAGCAGAGAGCAACATGCCACGACGAGAGTAAGACGCCTCAACTTGCTTGGAGTCTTTCACCTTTCACCTCGCTTAGGTAGGTCTGATTTAACTTGATCAAGAAATGCATCAATCGCCTGATCGAAACCGCTAAGAAACCCGGCGGACGACTTACCCCCAACATCGCGCGCGGCGCTCAGCAGCCCCGCCTCAGCGGAATCGGTGAGCGTCGCGGCGCGCAATAGTTTCGATTCGTCCTCCGGCGGGATGACGAGAAAGCCATGTTGGTCGGCGTGAATCAAACGCCCCGGCACCACCCTGCGGCCGAACACCTCAACCGCTTCGCTAAAGCCGACCAAGTCCGGTGCCCCATGCCCGACAGCGGCGCGTCGGGCGATCGCTTTGAACCCCGCGGCGCGCATTTCATCGATATCGCGCACCGCGCCATCGGTGATCGTGCCGACGCAGCCGAGCGAACGAAATGTGTTCGCACCAATCTCGCCCCACATCGATCCAAACACGGCTGGTTTGTCCAAATCTTGCACGACCACAATCAGCGGCCCCGGCTGCGCTGCGACATACTCACGAAACCTGCCCCAACGCGCACGATTATCCGCCGGCGCAGGCCCACCCACTCGCACGACAGCGGTGACCGCCCGGCCCATCATTGGCCCAAATTCGGGCATGAAATCTCGCGCGTCTTCCAAGTTAAATCCATCTCGCGCCGCGTTGTGCGCGGTGATTTGCTCCCAGCCGTTGTAAACTGTTGGCGTAGTCAGCCGACGTAGCTGCCAAATGGCTTCACTCGACATTCGTTCACTTGAATCACTCGTCACCTGCTTCACTTGGTCCCCTCGAATGAAACCGATTCGACTACGAATCCCAGATCGTCCGCACTTTTTAGTCGAAGATAGGTAACGCCAAACATCGGCGCACGTATGCGTTGAAGTGTCGCTGCCTGCTTCCCATCGACCGAAACGGTTGCCGCGCCATCGCTTGCCCATTCGATGGCGACATCGCGCCAGCCGTCATCCAAGGACAATTGGTTTAGTCGAAGTGCATAGAGGCTGTTTTCCTCAGCTTTGGTATCGCCGGGCACCGCGTAGTGGTCGGAAAGTGCGATCGTGCCATCCGCCCCCGCCGCGCCAAGCTTCATCCGCAGATTGACTTTTCCCGCTGCGGCCAAAGGAAAGTTCCACACCGCGCCCGCCTCGGCAGCAGGCTCGATTTTCCGAATTGACAGAACCTGCTTGCCCGACTGCATCGGATGCACCGCTAAGTCGGAACCTTTCGCTTCGTAGGTCGTCCACTGCGATAAGCCATTTGAGAAATCGTCGTGTACGTTCCGTTCGGTCAGCCAATTCGGATTAAATAATAAAATTTGCTTCTTCCCTTTGCCCTGCCCTGAAACGACGACCACATTTCCGTCGGCAGTTTCAGTCGCGGTGGCATACGAAGTTCCGCGGTCGCCGCGCTCCGCCGACTGATCATCGCGGAGTATCTCGCGAAAGCCTTGCCAGGTCTTTCCATCATCGTCGCTAATCGCTGCATGAAGCACATGTCGCCCGCCGATGGCATAGCTGCGCGGGTCGTCCCACCGCTGGCACGAGTTGAGTAACAACACGAGCCGTCCGTCGCGCAGTCGAGCGCTTGCCGCGGGAGAGTCGGAACTGATGAGCCGCGATTTCACCGGCTGCGGCCAAGTCGTCCCGCCGTCGTCGCTCGTACTCACCCAAAAGAACCCGTTTTTCGTTCGAATGAGCATCCAGATCTGGTCATTAATATGCTCAATCATGTGCGGCTCGACCGCTCCATAACGGGTCTTTCCTCGCGATTCATCCTGCAGCACCATCAAGCGATCGGCGCCTTGTTTCCAATTTGCTCCGTCATCATCCGAATAGAAAACGACTGCATCGTTCCAGCCGTAGTCTGGTTCGCCAGGGATCGGCTTCGCACGCGATGGCACTGCGACGCTCACCGACAGAATCAATCGCCCCGACGCGAGTTTGAGAAATCCGCGCAACGAACCTACATAACCATCATAAATCTTCGCTGGTTCGGTCCAATGCGCACGCTTGCCCATCGTGCGCGTGTGCCAGACATCGTAATGCCGGCCGTTGTAGCCGTTGTCGCCCTTGCCGAGAATGTGAAACATGCACTGTAGTTCGCCGTGGCGATCAACCACCACTTGCACGCCGTAGTAGGCGACACCGGGAAGTTTGAACTCCGTCCGTTCCGGCCCCCACGAGCGGCCATTGTCCTTCGAACCGATCGAGCGAATCTCGGTACCGTCGGGCCGAAACACATAGAACACCCGAAGCTCATCATCGGGCATGCGCACGACGACCGCTTCATTCGCACCGGGCACACCAACGGCGACGGGCGACCAAATCTTCGTAAGTGGCGTTTCCTGATTGCGCGCAACAAAATCAGCCTCGCGCAGCTCAGCCCGCAAGCCGCCTTGCATTGTCGTCAGCCAGACCACGCCCGGGTGAGGCTCGAGAATGAACGGATAGACAACCCGCCCGCCGGGGCTTCGCGCGACAACCG
>CAZXLA010000046.1:11473-20577 GCA_964641895.1 uncultured Tepidisphaeraceae bacterium | reverse complement strand
TAAATCCGAGCAATCAGCAACGGTCGTGCTACAACGACTTCGCGCTTTGCGCCCGGCTGTCTAAGTTGTAGCGCAGATCGTCGGGGGCGGAAGGAAGGAAAATGCTGATTGGTCGTACAGGATAAGTTCAGCGGACGGGTAAGGGGACCTCACTCGAATCCCGGGGCGAATAGCGCGAGCGGCTCAGCCCCTTGTGCGATCATTTCCATGCCCCGCAGGCTCGCGTCGCACCCGGCGGCATGATCTATCACGTTCTCAACCGCGGGGTGGGGCGGATGACCTTGTTTCGCCAAAATGAAAACGGGGTCAGGAACGAATGCCATCCGTTTAGTTCATAACTTGCGCCGCCGCGCGCTTTACAACGATTTGCGCGAGACGCGGCCTCCTGTCAGAATGGTGGTGCTTTTGTCACCAACCAAAAGAAGGCCACGGATGGCCATCATCGAAACCTCCGCAAAAGAATGCACACGACCCTCTTCGTCGAGCAACGGCGCATGACTGTAGCCACGGGTGCAGCGCAGCGGAACCCGTGGAGAGATTGTCAGTTCTCCCGCCGCGCAGCCGCGGACGAAACTCGTTTGCGCGCAGACACTTTATCGATGCGCTATTCTCAAAACGTTGGTCGGACGTGAGCGAGGGTATCGAATCTGCCGGAGAAGAACGCTGCTTTCGACCGTCGCCGATTCGTCCGCAGCTGCGCGGCTGGGTTGACTTCGACGGGCGTCCACGGGTTCCGCTTAGGCTCCACCCGTGGCTACAACCGTGCGCCGCTGCGCGGTGAGGACGTTCAAGTTCACGGTCGGTCCAATTCTTTTAACCCCTTTTCTTCGACGGCCGCGACTTGCGGGAGATTCATTATGTCCGGCGGCGGCCCTTGGCTTGCGGCGGGGCGGTGAGCGGGTCATCCGGCCAACTGTGTTTCGGGTATCGCGCCCGCAGGTCTTTGCGGACCTGTGGATAGGTGTTCTTCCAGAAACTTGCCAGGTCTTCGGTGACCTGCGCGGGGCGGTAGTTTGGCCCGAGCAGTTCGAGGACGACCGGAACCCGCCCGCCGCACACAAGCGGGGTGGCGGCGAGGCCGAACAATTCCTGGAGCCGCACCGCCAACCGTGGGGATTGGCCGGCGATGTACGTCAGGCGAATGCGATTGCCGGTCGGCACCTCGATCGTGTCGGGCGCGTGTTGATCGAGCAGGCGGTCGAGCGGGTAAATGAGTCTCGCCCGAAGCGCCTGCAGCAGCGACGAAGAATCGATTGAAGCCAGCGACCGCTTGCCGGCGCAGGCGTCGCGAACGATTTCAACGAGGCCCGGCCCTTGCAGCGTCGGCCAGGGGTGTTCGGGCATGTGGCGGCGCAGCAGGTCGAGCCGCGCGAGAAAGTTAGCTGCGGCTTCATCGCGCTCGAGCAGCGCGACGGCGCGCGGCGCGAGCGCTTCGGCCAGCACCTGGGCGGCGGTGGCATCGTCGACGGGGGCGTTGAGTTGTTCATCAATGACCAGATCGGCGTACATCGTTCGCGACGCGCCAATGACGCGCTCACGCGATTGATCGTACTCCGCGACGATCTGCTTTGTGACCGATTGTGGAAGAAGCTCGCTAAGCCATTGCGGTTCGATCCTGCAGGCGATGCGCACGATCGATTCCGCCCGCGCCGCCGCCGGGTTGTGGCGGGTATCGATGGCGACGAACAGGTCGGCATCCACCACACCCGATTCCGGCGCAAGCCTCACGCCGCCGCCGCCGACCATGGTTCCGGTGCGTTTTTCCCGATCGCGCAACCTGCAAACGCGATCCGGGTAAGCCAGCAGGAGCAGTTTGCGCACCCCCTCGGCTGGTGCTCCGGGAGAGGGGCGGGGTGAGGGTTCTTGTGGTGAGGCGGACGGCGTTGGTTTATGTCCGGCGTCCGGTCGTTGGGCGATTCGGCGCGGATCGTCATTCGCGGGAGAACCCTCACCCTGCCCTCTCCCGGGGTACCAGGCGAGGGTGAGGAATTGCTCGGCGGCGCGGCGTACTTGCTGGACGGCGGCGAAATCCAGCCGATCATCTTGCGTGCGCGTTTGCAGCAGTTGCAATCGAACATCCATGTCGCAATCGGCGCGCGTTGTCGGTGCCGCGGTCAATCGTGGCCTGGAATCACCCGGCGCGTCGCGCAGGATGTCTCGTTCGCTCAACAGCGCAGCAACGAGCGCGCCTTCTTCGGGCATGCCAATGTCGCGCGATGCGAGCAGCAACCGCGCGATGCGCGGGTGTGCGGGAAACGCCAGCATCTGACGACCCAGGCTCGTGAGTTTACCGCGTTGTGGCGCATCGAGCGCGCCCAGCATCGCCAGCAGCCGCTCGGCGGAGGCCAGCATGTGTTCGGGCGGCGGTTGAAAGTACGCGAAAGTGCGCGGATCGTCGCAACCCCATGCGTGCAGAGAAAGCACCGTGGTCGCCAGATCGACGCGCGAAAGTTCGGGCGTATCAAACTTGTCGAGCGTGTGATGTTCCTTCTCCGACCAAAGCCGAATCGCCCGCCCCGGCCGCGTGCGCCCGGCGCGGCCGGCACGCTGGGTGGCGCTCGCCTGGCTGATGCGCGCCAGCGAAAGCGTATCCATGCCACGCTGCGCATCGTAGCCGGCGAGGCGGTGCAGGCCGGTGTCAATCACGAGCGTCACGCCGTCGATCGTCAGCGAAGTTTCGGCGATGTTGGTGGCAAGGATGACTTTCCGCCGCGGATTCGGAAGCAGCGCGCGAAGTTGCTCGTCGTTGGGCAGCGAGCCGTGCAGCGGGAGGACGGCCAGGTTGTGTTCATCGGCCAATTTCGCAATCGCGCCGCCGGTGCGGTTGATCTCACCTGCGCCGGGCAGAAAGATCAGGATGTCGCCGCGGTCTTCGGCGGGTTGGCGGAGCACATCGCCGAGCGTTTCGGCGACCGTCTCATCGATATATCGATCGCGGGAAACGGGCCGATGATCGATCTGGATCGGAAAGAGTCGTCCCGGCACGCGAACGACCGGCGCGCCGCCTAGGAACGCGGCGACCGGTTCGGCATCGAGCGTGGCCGACATCACGATGATCCGCAAATCGGGCCGAACGGTTTGCTGCACCTCGCGGAGCATGGCCAGCGCCAAATCGATGTGAATCGATCGTTCATGAAACTCGTCCAGAATCACGCAGCCGATGCCGGGGAGAAATGCGTCACTCAGCAGTTGGCGGGTGAGAATGCCTTCGGTGAGCACGCGCAGGCGGGTGTCGCGGCCGATCATGCGGTCGAATCGAATGTGATAGCCCACTTCCTTTCCGACGATCCACCCGCGCTCGGCGGCAATCCGCATGGCGGCGGCGCGGGCGGCGACACGGCGCGGCTGCAGCATGACAATGTTGGGATGCTCACCTGCATCAAGCAGCGGCAGGATCGCCGGGGGAACGCGCGTGGTCTTGCCGGCGCCCGGCTCGGCGACGAGAACCAGATTCGGCGCGCCGCGGAGCGATCGCGCGACGTCGGGCAGAAAGTCATCAATGGGCAGCGCGATCATCGGCAGCGGCATCGTCGGACGTTGGGCGCGGCGTTGCAACCCCATCAGGTTCAGTTCAGTGATAGAAGTCCCACTTGCAGCGCGCTCATCGGTGTCGGGGTGCCACTGCTTGACTCTCAGGTCAAGCATTGGATGGAGGGCTTGGCTCGTGCTGAAAGATTCCCACTCCGCACGACCTGGCCTGAAAGCCAGGATCGTGGCAATCTCATTTCCAACTTTCGTCGCAGTTTTGCGGTAGATTAGAGCCGTTGGACGACGACCGATTCATCCTGCGCAGCAAGGCCGGCATCGATTCCTACCTGAAGCTTGCAAAGCCGTTCTTTTCACAGTCGGCGGTCGAACTATCGCAGAGCTTGCTCGGGGTGATTATGGTTCGCAAGAGCGGCGGGTTGGTTCGTCGGGCGCGCGTTGTGGAGGTGGAGGCTTACCTCGGGCCGAAGGATCTGGCATCGCATTCATCGAAGGGCCGCACGCGGCGGACGGAAGTGATGTTTGGCCCTCCAGGCCGAGCGTATGTCTACTTTATTTATGGCATGCACTGGATGTTCAACATCGTCTGCGGCGCCGAGGGTAGCGCTCAGGCAGTTCTGATTCGCGCCGCCGAACCGTTGGACGGCTGGAACGCCGACCTCACCGGCCCGGCGAAGCTGGCTCGGGCGTTCGGTATCACGCGCGAGCAGAATGGAATCAATGTGAACGGCGAGGAAATTTACTTTTTGCACGATCCCTCGTACGCAGCAAAAATCGTTCGCACCCGGCGCATCGGCGTTGACTACGCCAAACATTGGAAAGACCGGCTGCTGCGCGTCGTTGATGTCAACAGCGCGGTGGCAAAGCGGCTCAGGATGCCGTAGGTCGGCGAGTTGTTGCAAAGCGGCGCAACCCTTACTTCTCGGTGAGGACGATATCCCCGGAAAACTCTGCTCGATGCTCCGGTAATGCGAAGTGTTCGCACAGAGACAGGTAGAGCGCCAGCACCTTTTTGTCCCCGAATTGCGCTCGGATTTCTTGCGCCGCCAAACTGCAACGATCAAAGTCGCCGCGCTGGTATTGCTCAACCAGGTTGCGATAGGCATCCAGCTCGGCACGCAGCGCATCAGTCGTCAGGGCGATGGCGCAAATCGGTTCGTACAGGCTCACACCCTCGTCCTTACCCTTGACCTTGACCCGGCCGATCGGGCGGATGGCAAATTCGTCCTGGATCAGATCACACGTTCGTTGCTCGATCAGCACCGCCGTGCCGAACGCTTTGTTGGCGGCTTCCAATCGGGCGGCTAAGTTGACCCGGTCACCCAGCACGGTGTAGTCGGACGCCTGGTGCTCCCCTTCGATCGCCCCGGCGTCGCCGACCACCACCTTGCCGGTGGCAATGCCGGCTCGCATGTTCACCAGCGGAAGGTTCTTTTCGCGAAGTTGCTGATTCAAAGGCCCCAGCGCCTCGTTCATGGCCAGCACCGTTTGCACTGCCGCGCGGGCCTTGTGTGGATGCTCGCGCGGTGCGCCGTAAAAGAACATGATGCCGTCGCCGAGAAACTTGTTCACCAGGCCCTGGTGTTTGCGAATGATGGGCACCATCAGGCCCATGTATTGATTAAGGATCGGCACGGCGCGTTCCTGCAAACTCTCTGCAATGGAAGTGAAGCCGGCCAGATCGGTGAATGCTACGGTGACTTCGCGAACCTCGCCTTCCAGGCTCATCCGCTCCGGATGTTCGATCACGAAGTCAACCAGTGCCGGATCGACGTAGCTGCGGAACCGCCGCGTGATGCGCGAGCGTTCGCGCGTCTCGTTGATGTACTTTGATAACGTGAGCAAAGACCAGGTCGCGCCCGCCCCCACCAGCGGAGCCGCGATGCCGACGATCTGGTTGCCCCAGTCGTAAAAGATGAAGCCGTTGATCAACCCGTAAAGCAACGCCAGCAACACCGCCGCTGCGAAAGCCTTCCACGGCGAAAACCGCGCCACCGCCGCCGTGCACAGGAGGCCGATGGCCAGGGTGAACATGGCCGCAATCCACCACGGGCGCGCGCGCAGCATGTGGCCGGTGACGATGGCGTTGAACACCGCGCCTTGGATCACGCTTCCCGGGCAGGCGCTGTGAATGCTGGTTGGGAAGAAATCGAGCTTGCCCGTTGCCGACCAGCCGACGATGACGATCTTGCCGGCCATGATCGATCGAAGCTGCCGCCGCCGTTCGGCGATGAGCTTCCGCAGCGATTCGTTTGCGCTGCTGCCTCGGCGCAGCACTTTCGCCGCCGAGAGGTATTTACGATCGTCATCACTTAACGACGCAGGATCGGCGTCGGCCAGCATTTTGAGCGACTCGGCAGCGGCTGGATCGTCAATCGCAATTGCCGCAACCGCCGCAACTGCGCCGGCCCGATCCACTTCGGTTCGGTCCGTGCGAGGAAGCGCTAAAAACTTCAGCGCCGATTCGACCTGATATGGCGTCGCGAGCGCGAGCAATGCCTCGTCGGTCGTCTCGTCATTTCGCTGAATATCCAATTCGAGCTGGCTGATTGTCCACACCGCCTTGATCGGCATGAACTGCGCTGGCTTGAACTGGTCTTTGTATGGGTACATCTCAAGCCATGCGGCGGAGCCGAACCACGGAATGTCGAAGATCGTTCCGACCTCGCCGAAATGGCGCGACTTGTCGATTCGGGTCGGTACGATGCGATCGCCGCTCTTCGCGGGGATGACGATTGCATCGGGCTCGATGCGGCAGTCGGTCGGCTTCACGCCCAATTCCAGGCACGCCAACGAAAATGCCATGGTCGGCCACACCATGCCGCGATAGTTGATGCATAGCGGCAGCGAGCGCACGGCACCGTCGTCGGCCGGCAGCACATCGACAAAGCCCGAGGCGGCCGCTTCGGAGGAAAGTGTGGTGATCGACACGGCGCGCTCGCCGTCGGCGTGCAACAGGGGCAAATTCGCCGGCGCGGGTTCCTTCCCAAATCGGCGGAGGAGCGACACGGCACGAGCCTGGTCAAGCGTTGGTTCAAACAGGTAGGCGGCATCAGAGGTCACACCGCTTGCGTCCGCTTTTGGGATGATTTTCGCCCGCAGCGCCGCAGGCTGGGTCGTGGCCGACAGTTCCCTTGTGATGCGCCGCAGCATCGCCAACCTGCGCGGTTCCACGCTAAGCCGGCCGATCTGGCGAGCGACCACGCGCCGGTCGAAGTTGCGCTGCACGAGCCGTGCGCCGAGTTCGTCGGCAGTGAGTTCGGTGTCCCGTTCGAATTCCTCCAGCGCCGCGGTAACCAGCGGATCGGTGGCGATGGTTTCGCGAAACTCCACCGAATTGGGCAGCAGAACGCGACCCGACCGACGAATGCTTGCCGCCAGCGCCTGATCGTTGTCGATCTCGACCGTCGGCTTCTGCGGTTCGGGGAAAAACATATCCAGCGCGATCACCTTCGCGTCGGCGGTGGTAAGCTCGTCGATCACGCGGGCCAGCAGCACGCGCGGCCACGGCCAGGCACCGATGGTCTGAAGGCTGTCGTCGTCGATCATCAGGTGCACGAGGCGGTCGGTCGGCGGTGGATTGAAATGCTGACACCACCGCGCTCGACGATCCCACAGCCAGCGCTCAAGACCCATGAACCAGCCGGCGGCGTCGGCGGCGATGACGGTTGCCGTCAGCAGCAATCCGAGCGCGCTCGTGCGGTACAGCAGCTTGCGCTCGATGCGGTTCATCGTTTTTTCTTGGCGGATGCGGCGGGGGGAACTGCATGGCGGACGGCGTCTCCCTTGATGAGGAAAATCGCCCCCGAGCCAGGCCCGACCGATTGCGTTGGTGGCAGGCCGAGCAGTGGATCGAGCAGTTCGCGCCGATCAAGCACTCGCCCGTTGACGATGACGTCGATGCTCACGTCGGTCGTCGCGCCGGAAACGTGCGAGCCGGAGACTGCAAAGTCGCCATCCGACGGAACGTTGGCTGGGAAGTAAACGACTTCAAATCCGCCATTCGTTCCGCCACGGTGGTCAAAATCGATTCGTCCGCCGCTCTTGCCGACGTTGAGACCTGCGAACGGCAAAATCGTATCGTTAAACTGTGTCGAGCCGAACGTCGACAGGAACAGGTCGATGTTGGTATCCCCCGGCCAGGACACAACGAAGTTGACCGCACCGGGCGCGCTCGATGCGAGTTGGCTGATGGTCGGCGGGATGCCACCCGTGACGACATCAATGCCGCGAATAGGATCGAATGCAAAGCTGCTGCCGTTGGAGAGAACACGATTGACCAGTTGCTGCTCGCTATCGGTGCGGGCGGCGCGGATGGTTGGATCAATCACGGTTTGCGCCACCGCGCTTTCGGCGGCGCTGCCGGCATTGCCGGTGATCTGGGCAGTCGATTTGCCGCCGAGCTGCAACTGCCGACGCGCATCGCGAAACCGCGCGCGGCCCTCGAAGCTGGTTGCCTGCGGCGGATACGGCGGCTGGTCATATAGCACCACGTCGGTGCCGCGAATGCCCAGGGTTGAATTTGGCGCTTTGAGATTGACATCATAACGCCGTTCGGCGCCTTCAATGGTGTAACGCACCCGGCCGTAGGTCATACCGAGTTCCGCAGTGATGGAGCCGTCGGCGATGCGCGCCTTGTCGAGCTTTAATCGACCGACACGATCAAGCGTGAGGGTCTGGTCGGGTTCGATTTTCATCGTGATGCGGCACCGGGGAAACGTAATAATCTCGTCGCCTTCCGCGAGAAACTGACCTACAGAAACCTTCGCCGGCGCGGCGCCGCCGCCGGCGATGTAGCGGACCGGGCCGACGACTTCGACGACTTGCACCTTTAGCGCTCCGTCGGGCAGGGCCAAGCCAGTGGTTGGTTGGGTTTGCCCGACCAAGGTTCGCGTTGCCGCGATCGCCAATGCAAGAGCCAATCCCGAGACGACCTTGTTCATCGACGTGCCTCTTCCTGCCGAGCCAGGTGCCGAGCCTGCACCGCACGCTGAAAGTCTTCCAGTTTGCCAACGACACCGGCGAACTCGATGCCGGTGAAGGTCTGATTGTCGCTGCTCGGCGGGTACACGCCGCGATACACCAGTTCGCGCAGTGCGTAGCGCGGCGATTCTCCGGCGGTAAGTCGCATGAACAGTCCACCACGGATTTGGAGGATGGACGCGATTGGCACCGCCAGCACGCCGCGCCGCGCGGGGGCATCGGCCGGTTGCCGGAACGAGTCGGGCAGCATCCCGCGCTGCTTCATGGCAATCACGCGCGCGTCATACTCGGCCGCATCGTCTTTTCCGTCGGCGAAGAGCATCAGGCCGTGAAAGGCTTCGTCGTTGCTGACAACGGGCCGATCGGTCACCGCCAGCCAGTAGCTGACCTGTGAATCTTCGTCGCTTCCTCTGATATCATCCGTAAGCGTCTGCCCCCTGCGGGAAGAAGCGCAACCGACCAAACAGATGAGAGCGACGATCCCCAGTCGCGAAGCGACGCAAGATAGTAGCCTGGGGCGTAGGCCGCAGGTAATTGGAGAAACGGATCGAGAGCCGCGGAGCGGCGAAAGAAGCCCGCCACTCACGACACGCGTTCTTTCGCCCCTCCGGGGCTGACTAGACGACGCGGCCACC
>CAZXLA010000046.1:0-11373 GCA_964641895.1 uncultured Tepidisphaeraceae bacterium | reverse complement strand
ACTCACGACACGCGTTCTTTCGCCCCTCCGGGGCTGACTAGACGACGCGGCCACCCTCTCTGTCGCCGCTTCGCGGCTGAAATTCGCAGAATTGCTATAGCGCAAAAGTCACCCCCGCAAAAAAGAACTGCCGCGGGCGATCGTCGTTTTCGATGGCTTCGCCGGGGAAGAAAATACCGTAGCGCACCGCCAGCGAAACATCAGAGCTGATCTGCCAGTTCAGAAACAGATCCGGTTCGAAGCCCAGATACCGGTTGCTGCTCGTCGGCTCGGCGATCGCCGCATTTTCATCGAACTTGCCGAACCAGTACAAGTCGGCGCCGATCTGGAGCTTTTCAAACATCCTCGATTGCGGCAGCGGATATATCGATGCGCCCGTCCTCAGCATCAGTAGATTCGTCGCGTCGGGCGCGAAGGCCAGGCCGGTGTTCACCAAACCAAACCCGTTGAAGCCGCGATCGTTCGTGCCGGCCGAATTACCGTTGAAGGCATTGGTCGGGTGCCCACGGTCGTCGTCGCCGGTGGCGAGAAGAAATTCGAGTGAAAATCGAGGCTGCATTTGCGCGGGTGGGGCGTAATCAAGCAATACGTCGACCGCAAACGCGCGGATCGGGTCGTCTTCCTGCGTTCCCTGCACGATCCGTGCGCCGCCGGCGGTGTCGATGATATCGAAGCTATTTGAAAGCGTCTCGCCGAACTCGCCGACGAGTTCGAACGAGTAGAAAAGGTGATCGCTGATCGGACCGGCCGATCCGAGGCCGAAGTAGTAACTGTTGTAATCGTAGCGCGTCTCGATCACCTCCGGCTCCCCGCTGCCGCCAAGATCAGGAATGGCAGGAGAAGTGAGGATCAACCTGTCATTATTGAAATCGCGTTGCGTCAGGAAGTACGCAAATGGCCGATGATCCTGCAGCTTGAGGGTTGCCATCGCCCCAAAAAAACCGCGGTGGGTCTCGGTATTGAAATCCGGACGGGAGGTGTCGATGTCGATCGTGGCATCCGGGGCGGTCACCGCGGCGAGCAGTTGCAGGTTGAACGCCGCTGAATCGGCTTCGATCGCAACTCCGTCCAATGTTTGCGCCAGCGTCAGGCCGTTGGCCCAGTATGCGAAATCGCGGCCCGCCTTCAGACGCAGGGTTGTCGAGGGTTCCTGCCCGTAGTAAGCGCCAAGAAAGCGAGAGAGGTCAAAGCGGTAAAACGCCCGCTCAAGCACTTCGTCCCAATCATTGTTATCGCTGTCGCCGAAAACATCGCCATCGTTGAAATTTCGGAAACTCGCTCGCCCGCGCACGAACAGGTCGTGTACGCCGTTGTCGATGCTCATGCGGCCGAATGCCGTGAAGTCGTATTGCCGCAGGACATGAGTTTCGAGATTTGAATCATCGAGCGAAAGGTAGTTCACCGCAACAAAAGCTCCACCGTCGAAATAGATGCGCTCGTCGGCGGGAGCGGCGGGGTCGACCCGCAGCCGGGTTTGCTTGCGAAAGTCATCCAACCGGCGATCGAGGTTGCGCGGCGTGACACTCTGGGCGCTCGCAAGATGGGCGATCGCACAGCAGAGTATGGCGAGCAGGACGCAGCGCGTTCGAAGGCTCATCGGTTGCACTTCAGACGAACCTACCCGTAACGATGTTAAAATCTTTGTTTGGCGTGGCTGCAGCGCCAGTTGCGCTGCGATCAAGCGTGCCGGTATCAAAGCCCGGGCCGTCGTCGAAATCATCGCGGACGATGTCGTTGAGCACCAGAATGTCGTTCCCGTCGTCGCCGAAGACTGAATCGCGGCCGGCGGTATCACCCAGAACCTGATCGGCAACGGCGTTGGCGACGAGCACATCCACGCCCGCGCCGCCGCGGAGGGTGTCACGGCCGCGACCACCGGCCAACAAGTTGTCCTTTTCGTTGCCCACGATCAGGTCATTGCCCAGCCCGCCGAAGATTCGTTCGACGTCGCGGCCGATGAGATCATTTTCGCCGACGGCGCCGTCATTCTTCATTCCGTCAATATTGAGCGACAGGTCTGCGGTGCGGAAGGAATAATCCACGGCATCGATACCGCCGCTGCCGCCGTCGAGCGTATCCGTTCCGTCGAAGCCGCCGCCGATATTGTTGGCTCCGCCGTTGATAACGTCTGCGCCGCCTCGCCCGAGCAGGCTGTCGTTACCCCGGCCGCCGAGGATGGCGTCGTTGCCTTCGCCGCCGAGGATCACGTCATTGCCGTCTCCGCCTCGTAGAAAAGAGCCGACCCGCACCGGTCGGGTCGCGTTACTTTGCAGGTCGATGCGGTCGTTTCCGGCACCCGCGTCGATGTTGATTCCATTGGGAATGGAGCGGAGCAGTACGGAGGGAAAAGTCTGGCCGTTGATCGCCACGGTCAGGCCGGTGGTGCTCTGCGAAATGTTGATCGTATCATTGCCGTCGGTGCCGGTGATGCCCAGCGCGCCCGCGGTGACGACAACCGACGGCGTCGCAACGGCCAGCACTGCGAAAGTGGCTGCCACCGGGCCGCCCGCGACTTGCGCAGTGCGGAAATTGTTCCCGCCATTCGAACCGCCGCTGCTCCCACCATAGCCGTTGCCGCTTGAGGGGATAAGATCAAACGTGAATTCAACGCCCGAAAGCTGGTCTGATGAATCGTCCTGGGCAAAATCAAAATCCGCACCGCCGTCAATGCGGTCGCCGTGGGATGCGTCGGAGTCGGATTGATTGATAAAGACATCAGCGCCCGCGCCGCCGGTCAGTGAATCGGCGCCCTCGCCGCCGTCAATTTCATCGTCGCCCCGGCCGCCGCGCAGCGTGTCGTTGCCCCCGTTGCCGACGAGGATGACCGTTTTGAACACCGCGCCGGCCGAAATCCGGTCGTCGCCTTCGCCGCCAATCACGACTTCGATGTCGGTATGGACGTTGTCGTACTCACAGAAATTTCCGGTAAAGAGTCCGTCGTTGATCTTGCCGTCCAGCGTCACCACAATGGGCTGGTTGGACCCGTACCGCGCGTACGACACGGTATCGGTGCCGCGTCGGCCGATGATATCGTCGGCGCCCAAGCCGCCGTCGATGAAATTCTCGCCATCATTGCCAATGAGTGTGTCATTGCCCGGCCCGCCGAGGATGTTTTCGATGTCGATGGCGACCAGATCGTTCTCGCCCGGCGTGCCGTTGTCGCGCTGGCCGTCGAGGCAGACGCGAACCGCTTGCTTGTGATCGGAGTAATCGGCGGTGTCGCTGCCGCCGCCGCCGTACATGTCGTCGGTTCCGGCGCCGCCGCGAAAATTTTCGTCGCGAGCGCTGCCGACGAGGGTGTCATTGAACCGCGAGCCGACAATGCCGCCGACGCCCGCTTGAATGTCATCGTTTTCGCCAGGCATGCCGTCATTCTTTTTGCCGTCGATGGTGGCATTCACCGCCGTGCTTGATTGGAGGTATGACACCAAGGGCGCCGCCGATTGCATGTTCGCTTCGGACCGAAACACATCACCGCCGGAGCCGCCGACAAGGGTTGCCGGACCGAACCCGACGAGTTGATCAGCGCCGCCGTCCCCCTTAGCCACGCCTGCGCCGATGCGCAAGATATCGGCGCCGCCGCGACCGCGCAGGCTATCGATTCCTGAGCCACCGTCGATCGAATCGGCCCCTTCGCCGCCCCAAATTGTGTCATTGCCATCCCCGCCGAGAATGGTGGTTGAAGTTGAAATGCCAGAGCCAATGGTGAGCGAGTCATTTCCACCGCGCAGCTCGGCATTTATCCGTGGTGCAGTTGCGCTTGAGAACGACTTGGTCACCCCGTTTTCAACCACGCGCACCTTTGCGCCGCCAAAGTCGACCGAAATGACATCGGCAACGGCGGAGGCGATAATTCGGAGCACGCCTCCTGACAGAGACGAAGAGAGAAATCGGCGACCTTCGAGATGATCCAACATACTGATACCTTCCACTTAAGAATGCCTAAAGCACGTCCAACCGCGATGTGTGTCGCACCCGCGCCGAGAGCACGCGAACGATAACCCTAAGCCCCATAGAATAGCAGTTGTGGAGGCTTAGGTGCAAGATAAATAAGAATAGAAGCTGGGCGGGTCTACGACCGTTAAACCGGCTCAACGGTTAGGCGGGCTGGGCACATGCTGATCGATGAGGATCTGGTTTCCATCGGGATCGACCAGCATGAGGCTCGCGGGTCCCGTTGTCGATTCGTCGGCGGCGGTGACCAGTGCAAAGTCTCGCTCCTTGAGCGTTCGCTGAATGTCGCGCACGTCGTCGTAGTCGGGCAATGTTGCACAGGTACGATCCCAACCGGGGTTGAACGTCAGGATGTTCTTTTCGAACATGCCCTGAAAAAGCCCGATCGTGCTGGTCTCGTTCTGAAGGATTAACCAGTTCTGGGCCGCATTGCCGCCGATGACACGAAAGTTGAGCTTCTCATAGAAAGCGCGCGACGCGCCAAGATCCTTGACGGCTAGACTGACCGAGAAGTTGCCGAGTCTCATGGGTCTATCTCGGGATACTTGAACGTCTCGAACCGTCGTCGTGTGCATGGAGCCGCAACCGCCGAGGAAACACACCAACAGGCTCGCCACGAATCGAGTCACCCACGCCTCCAAGCAGCGCTGCAAGTTCGAAACCTGCTGTGTTTTACCGCGGAATCGGGGCGACAGGATTCGAACCTGCGACTTCCTGGTCCCAAACCAGGCGCTCTAGCCAAGCTGAGCTACGCCCCGTAGCAGCAGTATTGTTACCGTGTTTTGGTCGTCTCGGCAACGTTACGGCTTTTTCGCGGGTGGGGGCATCTCCGCTGGATCGGGAACGGTGCCGATTTGAACGGCAACCCGCTCCCTGTGTACACGGAGCGGGAAATTGCCGGTCAAACAGTTTGGGGTTCCGCTTCGACCCAATTGAAACGGAATTATTGGCACTTTCGCTGTTGACGAAACGCCGCCGCATTCGATATGTTCATACAAGATGCTTAACGCCAACGGCTATTTCGGTTTTAGCTTTTACGGGTTTTGGTACCCGACCGGAGATGCCGCGGCCTGAGCTTGAAGCCTAGTTTTGCAAACTACCAAGCCCCGGGACGCGGTTCCCGGGGCTTGTTTCGTTTTCTAACGCGAAGAAATTCGAGGACATCATGAACCAGTATTGGCGACAGTTTACGACCTTCGGAGGTGTGCTGTGATTGTTGTGATGAAAAATGGATCGAGCTCGGCGCAGATCGAGCATGTCGTGAAACTGGTGAAAGAAATGGGCCTCAAAGATCATGTGATCGTCGGCGAAGAACGCACGGTCGTCGCCTGCATCGGCAGCGACCGCCTGAAGAATCGCGGGGCGCTGGAAACCTGCGAAGGGGTGGACAAAGTCGTCCCCATCCTGGCGCCGTATAAAATGGCCAGCCGCGAGGTGAAAAAAGAGCAATCGGTCATCCCGCTCATGGCCGGTCGGATGAATGATAAGTCACCCGTCATCGGCGGCAAGAAAGTGGGCGTGATCGCCGGGCCGTGCAGCGTGGAAGGGCGATCGCAGATACTCGAAATCGCCCACATGATGAAGGAAGCCGGCGCGATCGGCCTCCGCGGCGGGGCCTTTAAGCCGCGCACCAGCCCTTATGCGTTCCAGGGTTTGGCGGTCGAAGGATTGAAATATCTCGCCGAGGCGCGCGAGCAAACCGGCCTGGCCATCGTCACCGAGGTCATGAGCATCGATCAGGTTGATGTCTGCTGCGAATATGCGGATGTGCTGCAGATCGGCGCACGCAACATGCAGAATTTCAACCTGCTTAACAAAGTCGGCGAAACGAAAAAGGCGGTGCTGCTCAAGCGCGGCATGAGTGCCACGCTTGAAGAGTTCCTGCTCGCCGCCGAATACATCATGGCGCGGGGGAACTCGAATGTGATTCTATGCGAGCGCGGCATTCGAACGTTCGAAGACTACGTGCGCAACACGCTTCCACTGGCGATCGTGCCGGAATTGCACCGCGTGAGCCACTTGCCTGTGGTGGTTGATCCGAGTCACGGCACGGGTAAGAGTTACTTAGTCGAAAGCATGTGCAAGGCCAGCGTCGCCGCCGGCGCCGATGGGCTGATCGTCGAAACGCACGCCGATCCGGAACACGCCTTTACCGACGGCGCGCAATCAATGACGCCGGCGATGTTCACGGACATGATGACGAGCATCAAACGCGTGGCGACGGCGGTGGATCGGGAAGTGTGAGAATTGGTGGTTGGTGCTTGCAAGTTGTTGGTTGTGAGTTGTGATTCAGTTGAATCTGGAGTCGGATTTCACTTGCACTGAAAACCGGCAACGGCCAACCGGCAATTGGAAACCAACGAACAACTCCTGCAAAGCCGAGTGTTTGTCGCATCCAGAAGAGTTGTTATCCTGTACACATACGAGGTGTATCAATGGGTCGAACGAATGTTGTGCTGGATGACAGGCTTATCGCCAAGGCGCTGAAGCTTTCCAAAGTTAAGACCAAACGCGACGTGATCGACGCCGCGCTGCGTGAGTTCGTCGAACATCGCCAGCGGCCGGACCTGCGTGAGCTGTTCGGAAAGGGGTTGATTGACCCGAAATACGATTACAAACGGGCGCGAGCCGGAGCGTAGTCTGTGATCCTCGTCGATACGTCGGCGTGGATCAGTTTCTTCAGTCGGTCGCCGAGTGCGCGGGCTGGTGATCTACGCGACAGACTTACCGGGGGCGAACGCGTCGCCATCACTGGGATGATCATGCAGGAAGTCTTGCAGGGCTCGCGATCACCTGCCGAATTCGCCCGCCTTCGTTCGTACCTCGTGCCGCAGAGGATTCTCCAGCCACGGCATTCGGTCCTGACATTTGTCGAAGCGGCCCGCATTTACGCCCAATGCCGCTGGGCAGGCATTACGATTCGAAGCAGCATCGATTGCCTGATTGCGCAGATTGCGATCGAGCATCATGTTGCGCTCTTCCACGACGATCAAGACTTCGAGCACATGTCAACGATCATCCCGAAGTTAATACTTGCGTGAGCTTCGGCGCGAAGCTAAATCTTAACGCGATTTTGACACAATCCTAGCATTGCTCCTGCGCCTATCTTAACGAACAGAGCCGATCCTCCCGCCTTCGAAGTACGGCACCAACAGATCACGCGTGGCATCGCGAGTGGAGACGTCGCCCCGCTGTGGTCTCGGTGTTTTTACAGTCCGGCGGCGCAGTGCGCCGGCGGGAAAGATAGAACCATTTGAAGGAGTCGGATATGCGCAGGACGCGCCACAACGCTTTTACGCTCGTTGAACTATTGGTTGTTATTGGGATTATCGCAGTTTTAATAGGGATTCTGCTGCCGGCGCTGGGAAAGGCTCGCGAGCAGGCGAATCAGGTCAAATGCTCTTCCAACCTTCGTTCGATTGGACAGGGATTTTCCCAATACCTGGCCGAGAACAAGCAGACGTATCCGGCGGCGTATCGGTATTACGCCGATGCCACCAAGCGGATTACGGCACCGGACAACGAACCCGGTGAGCCTAACTTTGGGTACCAGCACTGGTCTTACTACATCTACGGTGGGAACGGGTCTTCAGTAAAGACCAACGCTTTCCAATGCCCGTCCCTCGACCGTGGCGGACTCCCGCCCACGAACCCTGATCCGGGCAACCTCGATCCCGGCCAAGCGCCGGAAGTCACCCCGTATGTCGACGATCAGGCGCCCCGTCTGGCTTACACCGTTAACGAGGCCATCATCCCGCGGAATAAGTTCGTCCTCGCCGGCGCGCCCAACGCCGGAGCACGAAACTCGAGCAAGACACGTGTTGTGTTTGTCAAGGCGTCTCAGATTAAAGCCTCCGCCGAAACGATCCTCGCGACCGAATTCAACAATAACAGCAAGATTGTTTCCGCCGGCGGCGGCAGCGATGAGGTCGTTAAAAGTCACCGGCCGGTGCATGGATTCAAGGGAATTGCCGGCGACGAACTCGAACTCAACCAGATTTCTCAATCGACCACCGGCGCGCTGCCGGTACTGGACAAGGTCACGACGATTTCGCCGGCGTTCGTCCAGGTTGGCGATGCTCAAACCACCCGCTTGAATTGGGTGGGTCGTAATCACGGCAAGGTTCGAGGGAAGGATCCGAAGTCCGGGCCAAAGACCAACTTCCTTTACTGCGACGGCCATGTGGAAACGAAGATTCTTGAGGAAACTCTCAAGCCGTTCCAATGGGGCCAGAAGTGCTACAGCTACCCGCAGTTAGGGGTTAGCACGCAGTAGCAGAGTATTTTTAGTTTGTTCGGGGGATAGGGTCTCAAACCAATTTCGCCTCCAACGGAGGCAGGAGAATATGTCATGCGGTCAATCTCAGTGCGCGCACAGTCGGTGATCGCCGCGGCGATTACCTCGATTCCGGCGGTCGCCCTCGCGGCGGCAACCAACGACCCCGGCTACTCGCCGGCGCAAGGTCAACAGTTCTTTATTTCTACCAGCGGCGCTACGGCGCTGGGAGCCTTCACTCGGGCTAATGCAGGCAGCCCAACCAGTGTACCGCCTCAGGGTGCGTACACCCGCAGCGCGCTGGCGTTGGGCAGCCCAACGCTTCGCATCGGGCAGACGGTTTACACCCGTGGCACCACGGGCCAGTTTCTTGGCATTCCAAATCTCAACGCGGTGGATCCGCTGGAGCCCAGCCAGACGAATGACCGGCTGGTTTATCAATACCTCGAACGCGGTTCGATCAACGGGCTGAATGACTTGGTTAACAGCAACGGGCTGCGCATCGGCGCGTTCCCAATCCCGACGCCACCGCTCCCGACGAACAATCAGCCGTTGTGGCAGAATGGTAACTACCTTAACAACGGCACTGCCACGGCGGGTGGTTACACTTACACCACGCAAGGCCCGGTCCGCATCGCCTGGTCAGACGTTCGTTTTGAACAGGGTTTTAGTGTCCCGGGCACCGGCGCCGTGGCCGCCGCGCCCACTGCCGCTGGTTACGGCCTCGGTCGTGGCACGGTAGGCGGATCGAACTTCCAGCAGTTGGCCAGCTCGACGACCGTTCTGGGCGGCGTCGGCTCGGGTAGTTTCATTAAGAATAACAATCTTGCAGTCGTGCCTTTTAACCTTGTCGCCAACCCAGGCACCGGTTTGGCTCGCGTGACGAAAGAAGAAGGCGGCTGGCTGCAGGCCACCGGCCGGCTGGCCAACGGCGCCAACTTCAACTCGACGACGCGCGACGCCGGTTCGGGCACCCGCAACCAGGGTGCCCTGAACCTCGGCGTTGACCCGTCGTGGGGCACCGGCGAACGCGATCGTGTTTCGCTCGCCGCCACTTACAACGACATCGATCCGAACGGCACCGCCGTCACGATCACGCAGGGCGTTTCGGAAGCAAACCCGGAACGGTCGATTATGGGTGGTTCGCTGACCCCCGACCTCAACGAACGCCGCGTCAGCCCGACCATCCGTTTCGCCGACAAGACCGGCGGTTCGGTTCTCCGTGAAGTGGTTGTAAACAGCCGCCTGGGTATTGGCGTTCTGTCGGCAGGCGACTCGCGAGCCAGTGGTGGCACCGCCTTGAGTACCAACACCAACGCTCCGCTGCGCGCTCTGGCTATCGACTTCGCCAACGGCGACGGCTTCAATCAAGCCAGAGCCAGCAATGTGACCGAAGGCCGGTATGATTTGTGGTCGGCTTCGCAGGCGATCACTGTCAGTGGCACGCTTGATCCGGACGGAAGCGGTGCAGGAACCGGAACGCTGGTTGCGGCGAACGCCAACGCGGCCGGCACGCTCTTTAATGATCAGGATGACGAGGCCGCGCTGGGCACGCTCAGCAGCCAGACCGGTGTTGCCAAGAAATTTCTGTCGAACATCACCGGGTCGATCGCGGCCGACATTGGATCAGCCGAAACGGTCCGTACACCGGCCGAAGCGATCCTGAATGCCGGTTTCATTCTTCCGCAGATCATGAATGTCGAGAAGCCCTTCGACGGCACTCCCGACACGCTCCGCAATGGCGGCACGGGCCGTTCGTCCACGCCGCCGGCCGGTGGTGGGCTTAGCGAGCAGGCACTTTTCAATGTCACTGCGGGCAGCCCATCGTCCAACCTTTCAACTCAGAACAACTGGGTCGATCCCTCGACCCAAAATGGCAACCTCGCAGGCGGGGGGGTTCGCTATAACCTCTTCGCGCAGAGCAACACGTCGAGCACCAGCGCGACGAATGCTGATGTCTCGATCACGATCAACAACCGAACAGTGCTGGCCGGCGACCTTGACGGTGACACGGTTCGCGACTTGGGCGATGTCGAAGAACTGGCACTGGCCTACGCCAACAGCCAGGCCTACGCAGGCACCCAGACCGGTTCGCTGAGCGTCAGCGCCGGCACCTTTGCCACCCGCGCCGCCGGCGGCCTCGTGGCCGTTCCGGGCGCCAACACCGCAGCGCAGAACGTGAACACCAACCTCGTCGCGCTCACCGACTTCAACAGCAACGGCAACATAGCGGCCCAGGCCGGTAGTGTCACGCTCACTGCCGTCGAACGCAGTGACGTGAGATATTTCCTTTACGGTGCCACCATCGACACCAGCGGTTTCAACAACGCCGCCACGGTGACGCTCAACGGTTCGGACAAGAATCTTACTGCGGCTGAGAATCGTCGTGAGAACGGCGTGCGGCTCGGCCAACTGCGCAAAAACGAAGGCATCATTCGCTTTAACGGCGCGGTCGATGGCCTGGTTGGCACAGTGGTCAATCCGGCCACCACCGCCAACTTCACGCAAGGCGAAGCCGATGGCTTGAAGTTCGATCGGTTTGATGTCAACAACGATGGCAGCGTCAACCGCGACGATGCCAAGGCGGTCGATCGCAACGTCGGCAAGAACTACACCGTCCTGGCCGACGTGCTGGGAACGACCGACGATTTGATCGCGGCGGAACTGAACGACAACAACGCCATCACGCACGTTGACCCCAGCGCATTGGATAGTTTCGATGGGTCCCTGGCCGACCTAGCCGACATTCGCAACGACTCGGATTTCCAACAACTCCGCGGTCGACTCGGCGGCCTTCTCCTCGACGGCGATGCCGACATCAATGGCAGTGTGAATCTTGATGACTTCACAACGCTCGCCGCCAACTTCGGCAATACGGTCGATCAATGGTCGGATGCCGACTTTAACTTTGACGGCGCGATCACCCTCGACGACTTCACCGCGTTGGCGGCCAACTTCGGGCTTAGCGCCCCGAGCGACCTGCCGCGTGGCGCGGTTCCCGAACCGACCACGATGGGTCTGATCGGCTTGGCGTCGATGAGCCTGCTGGCGCGTCGTCGGGGCAAGTAGTTGTTTGTTGTTGGTTGTTGGTTGTAGGTTGTAGATTGGTAGTTGTAAGTTGCCCTAAATTTTTGGAGCAAAGC
>CAZXLA010000045.1:5142-20913 GCA_964641895.1 uncultured Tepidisphaeraceae bacterium | reverse complement strand
CGGCTCGCCATGCTCATCGCCATGATCGCCCATGGCCACGCCCGGGCCGACCGGACGTTTCGCCTCAACGGGCGGTCGAGCCGGTCGATTCGGGCCTTGTTGGATCGGCGGCAACGGCGGACCTTGCCGCTCGCCTTCCGGTCGATCGGCGCCCCGACCTCGTCCGCCGCGCCGGCGTCGGCGCCGGCGCCCGCGCCGTGGGCCGCCATCGGCGTCGCGATCATCGTCGCCGCCGTTATCGGCGTTGCGATTGTCGGCATTGCGATTATCGAGGCCCCGGTTGTCGGCTCCCCTGTTGTCGCCCCCTCGGTTGTCGGCATTGCGATTGTCGCCCCCGCGGTTGTCTGCGTTGCGGTTGTCTACACCGCGGTTATCGGGACGGCTGCCCGCGCGGTTGTCGTGCCGATGATGCGAACGGTTATCGCCGCGATCGTCGCGGTGATCATCGTAGCCACGCGGGGCCTCGCCCATCGGTTCGGTGCCGTCTTCAACATCCACCACTTGCGACGGTTCGTCCTCCTCGGGCGGTTCTTCGCGCGGCGCGCGCCGGCCGCGCGCCGGCGGCTTGAGCGTAAGCTTCGGCGGCAACTTGCGTGGTGCCTTGGCCGGGCCCTTGCGTCCAACAGGGGCTTCGGCAATTTCTTCTGAGGGCTCGCCGTCGTCAGGCTCACGCTGCGACGTTTCTCTTCGCGGCTCGGGCGTGTCGTCGTCTTCCAACTCGAAGCGATCTTCATCCTCATCCGGCCTTGCGCGCTTCGGCGGCTCGTGCCGCTGCTGCTGATTCGGCCGGCTGTCGCCCCGGTTCTCACCCCGACGCGGCGCGCCGCCATCTTTGGGCCGGGCACCGGCCGCCGCCCCGCGAAGCGGCTGTGTGTGCGGCGGAGCGATGCCAAGTTCGCTCAGAAACACCAGGCCTTCGCGCCCGTCGTAGAGCATGAGCTTGAACTCGTCCAAAGCCAGCGAACTGTCGTGACGAACCAGAATATTCTTCTGACCCTCGGCTTCCATCTCGGACAACTGTTGCCGCTTGCGGTTGAGCAGGTAATACGCCACCTCCGGATGCACGGCCATCTCGATCCGCACAACCTTGTCGTTGGTCATCGCGATCATGAGCCGGCGCATCATGTCCAGCGACATGCTTTCCGGCGTCTTCACCAGCCCGCTGCCCTTGCAGTGCGGGCAGTCGCAGTAAATGCTTTTCTTCAGCGACGGCCGCATACGCTGGCGGGTCATCTCAACAATGCCGAACTGGCTCATGCGCAGCACTTTGCTCTTGGCGCGATCGCTCTTGAGGTTTTCGTGCAGCCGCTGTTCCAACTCTCTGCGGTGGCGCTCGAAACGAAGATCAATAAAATCGCAGATGATCACGCCGCCCAGATCGCGCAGCTTAAGCTGCCGGGGAATTTCGTCGGCAGCTTCCATGTCGGTCTTGAAGGCGGTGGTTTCGGCATCAGAATGATCGCGGAACTTGCCGCTGTTGACGTCGATCGCCACGATCGCCTCGGTGCTGTCAATCACCAGCGAACCACCCGAAGGCAGCGGAACGTGACGCGAGTAAATCTGCTCGATTTCGTGTTCGATCTTATATTTGTGGAACAGCGGGATCGGGTCTTCGTAAAGCTCCACCCTGTTCTTCGTCCGCGGCATGGCGATTTTGAAGAACTCTTTGATGCGTTTGGCCACGTCCTTGCTGTCGACCACAATCTGATCAATATCGCTGGAGAACACGTCGCGTACCGTGCGGGTGACCAAGTCGCCTTCGGTGTAAAGTTCCTGCGGCGCGGGCTGCTTCAGCTTATCGTTGATGTTCTTCCAGAGCCGGGTGAGATACAGCAGGTCGCGGCTGATCTCGGCCTTGTTCTTTCCCACGCCGGCCGTGCGGACGATGAAGCCAACGTCGTCGGGGCACTTAAGCCCGTCCAGAATGCCGCGCAGTCGGCGGCGCTCGTCGTCTTCTTCGATCTTGCGGCTGATGCCGAATTTGCTCATGCCCGGCATCATCACCAGGATGCGCCCGGGAATGCTCACGTAGGTGCTGAGCGTGGGGCCTTTGGTGCCGATGCCCTCTTTGATGATCTGCACGACGATTTCGTCGCCGCGTTTCAGGCAACGCTGGATCGGCGGGCGGTCGCGCCGGCTGATTTTTCGGCCGACGGCTTCGGTCACATCTTCGTGCTTTTTGCCGAAGTAGCTGGGCATCAGATCGCTGATGTGCAGAAAGCCGTTGCGACCCAGGCCAAAATCAATGAACGCGGCCTGAATCGAGGCTTCGACGTTGGTAACTTTACCTTTGTAAATATTGCCGACGTGTGAAGTGGAGCTGGTTCGCTCCATGTAAAGTTCCTGCAACCGGCCGTCTTCGACGACGGCGATTCGGCATTCTTCGCCTTCGGAGGCGTTGATCAACATTTCTTTTGTCATGATGGGGGTCAGGGTTGGGGGTTGGGGGTTCAGGGAAAGCCTGCAAACAGGCACGTCCCAAACTCACTGTTGACCCTTGTTCCTGAAATCTCCTGAAATACTACTAAATAAACCTTGCGAGGGCGGATCCGGTAACAGGGGGCGAAACAATTGTCGCCTGAACCCTGAACCCTGACCGCTGAACCCTCAAAATGCTTCCGGGATGATCTTGCGAGTCTCCTCACGCAAGTAATGCATCACCTGTCGTTCACTATCAAAACTCATCACTCTCCGAGCGACTTCGCGCGCGTGCTGCATGGTCGTGCTGCGGATGATCTTCTTCACTTCCGGCACGTCCGGGCCGTTCATGCTGAATGTGCTCAGGCCCAGCCCCAACAACAATAGAGTGTACAACGGTTCGCCCGCCATTTCACCGCATACGCTCACAGAAATTCCCCCGCGGGCGCCGGCACGGATGACATCCCGAATCAGCATCAGCACCGCCGGATGGGCCGCGCAGTACAGCCCCGCCACCTTTTCATTGGTTCGATCGACCGCCAGCGTGTACTGAATAAGATCGTTTGTACCGATCGAAAAAAAACTGACTTCCTTGGCAAATTGTGTGGCCATCAGGGCCGCCGACGGCACTTCGACCATCATGCCCACCGGCGTATCTTTGCGAAACGTGATGCCTTCGTCTTCCAATTCTTCTTCCACATCCTTCAACACCATGCGCGCCTGACGAAGCTCGATCAGCGTCGAGATCATCGGAAACATGATGCGCAAGTCGCCCAGCGTGCTGGCGCGAAGGATGGCACGCAACTGGCGCTTGAACATTGGAATATCGTGCAGACACATGCGGATCGAGCGGTCGCCCAGAAACGGGTTGCGCTCGCCGCTTTCGGCTCCCTCACGGTATTTGTCGGCACCCAGATCGAGCGTGCGGATGACCAGCGGCCTGCCACGCAACCGCTTGAGCGCGTCGGCGTACGCGGCGTAATGCTCGTCTTCGGTCGGGTCGGTTTCTTTCGACAGATACAAAAACTCCGTGCGATACAGACCGATGCCCTGCGCGCCCTGCTCCAGCGCATCATCAATCTCCGGAGGGAATTCGATGTTCGCCTGCAGACTGATGATCTGCCCGTCTAGCGTTTGCGCCGGCTCGTCGCGCAGCGTGCGAAGCTCAATCTCCAATCTCTCGTGCTTGCGCTCGAACTCGCGGTGCTCGGCCATCGATTCTTCATCAGGGTTGATGATCACCACGCCGCGGGAGCCATCGATAATGATCGTGTCGCCGGTGTTTACTTCTTCGGTGATGTTGCCCAGGCCGACCACCGCCGGAATGGCCATGGCGCGGGCGACGATGGCGGTATGGCTGGTTCGCCCGCCGACGTCGCAGGCAAACCCTTTCACATGCGTCCTATCCAGCGCGGCAGTCTGGCTCGGAAGCAGGTCGTGGGCGATCACCACCACGTCGTTCGTCAGCTTGGTCAGGTCTTCCCGCTTCTTGCCGATGAGGTGATGAAGGATGCGCTTCTCGATGTCGTGAATATCTTTCACGCGCTCGGCCAGGTAGGCATCTTTCATGTTGGCAAAAACGGCGCTCTGCCGACGCATCACGACGCTCACCGCGTATTCGGCGGTGGTTTGCTGCTCTTTGATGGCCTGCATGATCTGCTGGAAGACGTACTTGTCTTTCAGCATGCCCATATGGACATCAAAAATTGAAGCGATTTCCTTGCCGTGACGCGCCGCGACCGAGTCGCGCAGCGTCGTCAGTTCAACGACGGCGGCACCGATGGCTTCGCCGAGGCGATCGAGTTCCACCGGCACCTGCTCGGCCGCAACCAGGCGCTTGGGCACGCGCAGGTCCTCCGCGTCCAGCACGACAGCCGTGCTGATGACAACGCCGGGGGAGACGCCAATGCCTTTTTTGATTTCCATGTCGAGGGTTCAGGGTTCAGGGTTCAGGTGAGTGATTCGTCACTGAACCCTGAACCCCGAAGCCTCATTCTTCACCAAATCGTGTTTCAAACAATTCCGCCAACTTGGCGACGGCACTGTCGGCATCGTCGCCGTCGGCTTCGATTCGCAACGGGGTGCCCTGTCCGGCTTCGAGAATGATCATCTGCATGACACTTTTGCCGTCGGCCTCGGCCGGCGGTTCGGCCAGGCGCCGCACGATGATCGTCGATGCGAACGAATTGGCCAGATCGACAAACTGCATCGCCGGCCGCGCGTGCAGTCCCATGGCGTTCTGAACGAGAATGTCGCGCGATGCGGTGGCCATGATTGCGGATTTCAAATTTGCAGATTGGGGATTTTCAGACGAATCGCGCCGTGCGTCAGCATGAATTCAGTCCGCATTCCACAATTCGCACCCGCAATTACTTGCCCTGGTCCGCCTCGTCGATCAGTTCCATCACCTTCTGCTTGCTGTCGCTCTGACGAAGAAAACGCCGGAACATGTCACGCTGAAGGTTGGAGAAAATGATGTTCATCGCCTGCAGGTGCTGCTGCGGCTGGTTGTCGGGCGACAGCAGTAGCACGATGCTGTAGACCGGCTGATGATCCAACGCGGCAAAATCGATGCCGGCGGCGCTTCCGCCGATCGTGCCGGCCATCTGCTTGACCTTGGCATGCTTCACATGCGGAACGGCGACGCCCTTGCCGAAGCCCGTCGAGCCGTTCTGCTCCCGCTTGATCAACGCCGCGACAATCTCGTCGACCGCGCCGGCTTCAATCGCGCCGCCTTGCGCCAGCGCGTTGACCAGCTCGCGAATTGCGCCGTCGCGATCCTCGGCGGCAATTTTGGGGCAGATCGCTTCGGTTACGATGAAATCACTAAGTTTCATGGGTGGTCTTGGTACGGGTTCCTGGAATGGCGGAGTCGGCGGTTCGAAAACTGCCCGACACACGACGCGGCGAATTCTATATCTTTGCCACCGGTCGACCATCGCCGTCGGTGTCGGCGGGGTGTTTGCGGTTGCGAACTTTGGTCTTGTGATCCGTCAACTGACGCTCGAGCTTATCGATGCATTCATCAATGTTCGCATAGGCATCAGGCCCATCTTGGTGAGCGATGAACATGTTCTTGTGTTCGGCGTTGACAATGATTTCAACTTTCATCTGATCTTTGGCCGCGTCGAGCACCACCTCAATTTCCTGAATCCGGTCGTAATAGCGCGTGAGTTTCATCACCTTTTGTTCTGCAAAACTCTTGAGTGCTGGCGAAATCTCCATGTGTCGGGACGATACCACTACTGTCACGGTTGTCTCCTTTTGACCGGCGTTGCCCTGACGCCACTGATTTCCGGTCGAAAACTGATTGTAGCAAATCGCACGACGCTGCGCCAGTCTGCGCAGCCGAACGTGGCAAAAAGAATTGCGTCAGCCCGCCCGACGCTGCACCACCGGCGGATCGATGGCGGGGACCGGCGCCGGGGTGGGCTTTGCCTCCACCGCCTTGGAACCGGGCATGATCACCCCGCCGCTGACCAACAGCCGCATGGCCTCTTCGACCGTCATGGGCAGCTCCACCACCGTGCTTCGGGGCACCACCATTACATAGCCGCTGAACGCCGCCGGGCTGTTGGGGCAGAAAACGGTCAACATTTCGTCGCCGGCCAGGTCGCTCAAACTCCTCGGGCCGGGGCCGGTGATCAGCCCGATGGTCCAGATGCCGTTTTCGTGCGGCTGGATCGCCACCACCTGTCGGCCGGCAAACGGGTTGGCCCGTTTATCGGTCAAAAAGAAATCCGTCACCTGCTTCACCGCCGGATAGATGGCGCGGACGATCGGAATGCGCATCGCCGCCGCCTCGGCCACCTTCCAAAATGTGCGGCCGATGAGATTGCCCACCAACAGGCCTACGAAGTAAACCAGCAGAATCGCCAGCGTCACGCCGACAAGCTGCGTGACCCACATCGGCAGGCGGTCATCCCAGAAGCGGTCGATGTTCCCCCATTGCGCCGCCGGCGCGCCCAGGTGGTATTGCGTGATCTTGATAAGCCAGATGAGATGCCGGCCGATCGAATCCCAGAGAAAGCTCCACACCCAGACGAGCAACCACAGCGTGATCAGCGTGGGCAGCAGCGCCTTCAACCCGCGCACGAAGAATCGGCGGAAGTCGTTGCTGAAAGTTAGACGCTCGTGGGTCAATTATTTTTCCAGCCCGTCATGTTAACGCCGCAATTTTTGTGCGACCCTGCTACAGTGGCATCGGTCAGTTCCCCGGCTGCGTCGCCGGCGCGGCATCGTCGGCGGGCTGCGTGGTCGGCGGGACACGCTGCAGGTACTCGTCGGTCGCGCTGGCCAGTTGCTTCACGGCGGCGTCTTCATCGTTCACCAGCTTCGTAAGCAACTCGGCCCGAAGTTCCGGCGTGAAGCCTTCAACGGCAGCCAAAACCAGCATACGCTGCACCCAATCCGTACTATTCGAAAGCCGCACAGCCAATTCGCTCTTCCTCGGCTCGGGCGAAATTTGTGTGATGACATAGGTGGCGAACGCGCGCACCTGCGGGTTCGCATCGCTCATCCCCTGCTCGATCGCCTCGCGAAGTTCCTGAGCCGTCGCCGCCGCTTCGGGTGGGGCATCGGCTTGCCGCGCGATCAGATTGGAATACTGCGCCAGCACTTCCTGGGTCCGAATTTTCTCTTCGCCCGTTCCCAGGTTGATGAGCTTGAAAATATTGTCGCGGGCACCCCGCGCGTTCAGCGACACCGGCTGACGCTCGATGGCGCGCAGCGTGAATCGATACCCCGCCGGGCCCGGCCCCGCGATCGTCGCCGTCGGCACGGGGTTGGTGAACACCGTGTAAAACAGCGGAAACGACGCCGCCGGGTTCTGCTGCATCATCAGCCAAAGCTGGCCTTGATCGATGCGTGCCACATGGTTGATCGCCGCGCCGCGACGGAGCACCAGCGATTGCCCGAAGCGCTCGAACGCTACGCCGGGTATCTGCTGCTGCTGAATGCCGCGCATGGAGCAATCGAACCACAAATCGGGCCGGATGGTGCCGGTCGAAGTCAGCGCGATGTCGTAGTTGCTGGTGTTCTGGATCGTGACGGTGGCCAGAATCGGCTCGCCGAACGCGAACGGCACCTTGCCGGCGGTGGCGGTCAGTGAATAAAAATCCTGCGGCTTGTCGAGGATGTTGAGCCACTCGCTCGGAAATTTGCTCAGCACGTCGTTCACCGCCGCCGTTTCTTCCGACACCGGTTCCAGCTTGATATCGAGTTGAGAGAAGCCATCGACCAGAATCGCGCCCAGCAGCCCGGCACGATACTGAACAAGCATTTCATTCGCCTTCAGCGACGCGGCGGCCTTGTCTTCACTGGCTTGCAATCGAATCAGCGCCATTTTTGCGATCGGATCGCGATCCGCGATCGACGATAACCGGGTGCGCGCCTCTTCGGTCTTGCCGCCCTGGAGTAGCTGCAACCCCTCGAGCCGGGACAGCACAATGCTCTCCGCCGGCAGGGTGGCGCGGAGGGCGGCGACGGCGGCATCGGCATCGGTGGGCTTAGCTCCGTACATCAGCGTGACAAACGCCAGATCACTCCATGCCGCCGCGTAAGCGTCGGCGATCGGGGTGCCGATTTTATCTTTCAGCAACGCGGCATCGGCGGCGGGATCGGGGATGCGCTCGCTCAAGTCGCCCGACGGCTTGGTGGTCGGCGATTCTTCGCCGGCCAACTCTTTGTGCAACGCGTTGACGCGGGCGGCCAGCGAATCCACCGCCGAATCGGTGGCCTTAGCGCCCACTTCATTCCCGCCCAGGCGGCGCGCGGCGATGATGCGGATGAGGTGCGCGTCGTAAACCGACGGGTCAAAATCCAGAAGAGAAGACACCCGCGTTTCAGCGGTCTTGGTCTGACCCAGAATAAACGAACTGGCGGCGGCGTCGATCATCGCCTCTTTGCTCACCGGCCGGCCCATGCGCTGGGTGACTTCGAACGAACGCGTGTACCAACGCTGGGCCGGATCGTGCATGCCGGCGCCGGCGAGCACTGCACCGAGTTGCGTCATGACTTGCGGCTGCGCGGGGTTGGCTCGCAGCGAGCCGAGCAGCGCCGCCACTTTTTCAACGGTCGTCCCGCTGTCTTTCACGCCTTCCCAATTGAGTTCGCACGCCTCGGGGTTGAGGGGGTTGAGGGCCAGCGCCTGATCAATCATGCCCGACGCCATGGCGGTCTGGTCGCGATCGAGATACAGCCGCGCCGCGCGAACCGCGATCGCCGACCGAAACTCCGCCGGCAGCGATTCAATCGGCAGCAGGTCCTGCGTGTAATAGGCCAGACGCCGTTCGGCGGTTTCCATTTCCGATGCGTAAAGGTCGACCAGTTGCAGCCGTGCGACCTGATCGGTCTTGTTTGATTTCAGATACAGTTCCAGGGCTTCGATGGAGCCCTGCGTGTTCTTGAGCTGAAGCTGCGCTTCAACCAGCAGCCGCGAGAACCTTGGCTCGTTGGGGTTCAGCCGGCACGCGCCCTGCAATAGCGCAGCGGCCTGGCGAAAGTTGTCGTCGCCCAGGTCGGGCTTGGAAAGTGACAGTTGCGCCAGTTTGGCAAGGCGCTCGGCAATGGCCTGGTCGCCGCTGGGGTCGGCAGGCTGAGCGATGGCGCTTAGCGGCCCGGCCACCACCAACGCGCCGGCGAGAGCGAACTTTCCCAACACGGACTTTCCCAGAGCAATCGTTCTACGCATCATGTTCAAACCCTTAACAGACCATTATTTTTGTTCGTTGGTGGCCGTCGACCCCGCGACGGACACCGCCGCAACAGACACCGCCGGCCACAACGCCGCCAGCACGGGACGCTGCTTCACCAGTTCCTGTACATCGGCCAGTAAAGAGGCGCGATCGCCGAGCCACTTCGCGGCGTCGTCGCGCCCGATTTTATTGGCCGCCAGCGCCAGCAGCGCCTGCGACACCGCCGCCGGGGCCGCCGGCATCACTTCGGCCAACTGCACCTTCGGCATCCAGTCGCTCATCATCGCCGGCCACGCGCCGATTCGCGATTGATAATCCAATTGCAGCGCCAACAGGTTCAACGACTCGCCGATCGCCAATCGCCGGCCGCCGAGCCGCGCCAGCGCCTGCCCTGCACTGGCAAGGTCGTTTAGTTCGAGGCTCGATTGCGCCAGAATCAAAAACGTCGACGTCGATAGACCACTCAGCCGGCCCAATCTTTGCCGCAACAACTCGCGGGCGATGGCGGCGGCGTCGGCGTAACGCTCCTGCGCGTGACGCAACACCGCCAACTGATGCAGCGCCAGCAACTTTGCCGGTCGAAACAGTGAGAACGCCCGCAACGTCGATTCGATCTGCGATTCCGCCTGATCAAACTGCCCGCTGGCCACCAATTGCGGAAAGTCAGCCGTCAACCGCGCGGCGCGAAAGCTGCGCACGACCAGAAGCGTCCACAATCCCGCAAGGAAAATCAGCACCACCAGCACGTCTACCTGCGGGCGATAAAACGGCCCGGCGATGGCGGCTCCCAGCACCAGCACCCACATGAGTCCGCGCACGGCGGCGCCCACGGTCATCCCGCGGCGCGTGGTGGAAATGGCGGTTTGGGCCGAGAGCATCAGCGGGCCTCCAGCGGCGCCGCAGCCGGCTCAAAGGCCTCGAACAGCGCGGCTGTTTCAGGATATCGGCGTTTAAGCTCCATCGTCGGCGCGAGCAACGTGGCGTCGTGGAAGCACCGGTCTGCCGATTCGCGGTCGCCGCGGCTCAGGTAGGCTTGCGCCGCCAGCAAAAATGCGTCGGCGGCGCGATGGCCGAGTTGGGCTGCGAACAGCGCCCGGCGTTTTTCGAATAGTTCGGTGGCTTCAGCGGCATGACCGGTCTTCACGTCGCGAAACAACTGCACCAGCGCGTACGCCGCCGTTTCCGTCGCGCCGTTCATGCGGCGCAGTTCGGAAATGGCCCGGTCGGCATCGACCAGATGATCTTCACGCAGCATCGCCATAACCCGGCCCACGCGAATGTTGAAAACCGTGTTGCCGTCTAACTCAAAGTGGTTGAGCAGGTAGTTGTGTACATCCAGCGCATCGGTGAAGCGGTGATAGCGGCCCAGGACGCTCGACAGATACATCAGCGCCTGAATGCGCGCGCCATGATTGAGCATCGGACGAAGCAGAAGCGCATGCAGCGACATCGCCGCCGCCGGCCATTGACGGAGGGTGACCATTTCCTCGAGTTGATCGATCTGCTGCCGCTCATTTCGGGCGGCGCGGTTCGCCGACCAGGCCAGGGAAACCAGAATCGCCATGAACGCCAGCAACACAGCCCCAGTAAGAATGCGAAGCGCCAACTGCGCCGCGGGGTTGCCCCCGGCGGTGAGTGTGGCAAACAACAACCCCACGAGCATCGACACCGCCATCCACCGCCACCACTTGGCGCGCGGGGACGGCACCGATTGATCGATCATCGCATTCACATCAAACCAATTTGGAGGCTGAATCGTCATTCGAAGCTGGGCACCTTCATTTTCGAGTCCGGCAAGCCTACCCGAAATAGGCGTTCGGGTGAACCGCGCAAGGCTTGCGCATTCGCTGTACTCATGCGCAGCACTGCAAAACGGCAGCGCAACGCCGAAATGCCCTAAAATTCTGCCGATTAACAACTTATGCTATTTCTTTCCCAACGCTCGCTGTTTGCGAAAGAATTCGGTCAAGAGCAAACCGCATTCCGGCGCCAGGATGCCCGGAGTCACAGCGACGCGGTGATTCAGCCGCGGGTCTTCACAGAGCGTAAACAGGGTGCGGACGGCCCCGGCTTTCGGGTCGTCGCAGCCGTAGATGAGCCTGGGAATGCGGGCGTTCACAATCGCGCCGGCGCACATCGGGCACGGCTCGAGCGTGACCACCAGAATGCAATCTTCCAGCCGCCAGCTTTGCAATTCGCGGCCGGCCTGGCGCATGGCGACGATCTCGGCGTGGGCCGATGGATCGTGGTCGACCTCCCGGCGGTTGCAGCCGGCGCCAATAATGCAGTTCGTCGGCTCGTGCAGAATCACGCAACCGATCGGCACCTCTCCGGCCTGCTCGGCCAGCACGGCCTGCTCGATGGCCATGAGCATGAGGGCGGCGGGGTCGAGGGACATGCCATTTCCTCGCGGCCGAAGGCGCGAAATCAGATCACGCGGAGATTTACACCAATCAACGCCAGCAGCAGGCTCATGACGACCAGCGCCGCGCAAGCCAATCCGATCGGAACACCCAGCGGACGCACCTGCGCTGCAAACTCGTTCTTGACGATTCCGCGGCCGTTTAGCCAATCTAGCGAGGCGTAGAGGCCGGCGGCGATGATGGCGAGGTTTGTCAGCAGGCCATAGATGATGAAACCTTTCAACAGGAATACGACGCCCAGCGCCGAGCAAATCAGGCCGATGATCGCCAGGTTTTCGTTGCCGAGTTTCGATTGCATCTGTCCGGCTTGCGGCACGTTGGCAAGGGGCGCGTAGTTGGCCTTCATGAGGCAAGCCGCCGCGGCCCCCAGGCCGACGACGAGGACGAACAATCGCCAAAGCCAACTGACAAAACCACCGCCGCCGCTGCCCACGGCCGCAGTGCCTGCGGTTGACCCGGCGGTTGAGCCAACGGGCGCGCGCACCGCGCCGTCCGCGCCGGCCATCCCGGTTCCGGCCGCCACCGCCAACGGGCCGACCTGGGCCGCCACGATGGTGATGATGGGCGCATCGACCGGGTCGGAATATTCCTGGGTAACCGTGCCGACTTTTTGCCCGTCGACTTTCACATCGCCTTCGGCACTGGCGCGCGTCATCATGCGCCCGGTTGTGCCTTCAACCCGCGCGATGACGTCCCACCGGCCGTCGTAGTCGCTGTCGCCTAGCGTGTGGGGCGTGCGGCTTTGCACGTCGTCGATCGCCTTGGCCACTTCCGGATCATATCGGCCGGCAACCGGCAGGCCGTTGATGGTGGTGGCGAACGGAAAATCGCCGGGCTTGAACCGCCAGCCCATTAAATTATCGGTGCTGAAGCGAATCAGCTTCCCCTTCATGGCCGAGGCGTTGTTGGGATCGAAGCCGGTTTCTGTGGTGAATTTTGCGGCCATGTCCGGCCACGCTTTTTTCGCCGCCGCCACCATGTCGTCGTAGGCCTTGCTCTCGGCCTGATCGGCGGCGGCAATGCCGTCTTTGTGTTTTTTGATGAGCGCATCGACCCTTGCCACCAGCTTTGGCAGTTCCGGAGAATTATCGCCGATCGCATCATGAAGATCGCCGCGGTTCCCGTTGCCCGATAGCCGCATAACCACGCCGATGTTGTCGTTGGTCAACTCGGTCTTCTCGGCCTCCTCAACCACCGCCGTCATGCCCTTGAGCATCTTCGCGTGGGCGGTCTCATATTTCTTCTTGGTTTCATCGAGAAACGCTTTGATTTCCGGTGTGTTTCCCGAGGTCTTAAAGTCCTCACGATCGTTGAGATTTTTCAGGAAGCTTTCGTAACGCGAGATAAATTTCGCGGTCTTGGGCATGTTCAGCTCGCCGATATCCGCTCCGGACTGCGCCATGTACTCTTTGAACGTCACGGCGCTGGCTTCCTGTTCCCACCCGCCGAACTCGTCCTGGTAACTGCTCAATGAACCCTTGATGCTTTCGAGCAGTTGGGCATTGGCGGCGGTGGCATTGGCGACATCGAACTCGGACTGCATTTTCCTTACGCGCGCATCGAGCGCCTTCACTTTATCGTTGTCGGAGGGAAGGTCTTTCACGACTTTGGCGAGCATTTCCAGATCGCCGTAGGCGCTGCGCGCCAGCGACTCCTGCCCGCCGTCGGGGTCTTTCAGCTTGGTGACGGTTTCGGCCCAGTCTTCTTCGCGGCTTTTCACGCGTGCTTCGGCGTAATCGAGCTTCTGACCCAGCAGCTTGCCGTTGACCACTTTGCGGATGGGGGAAATCTGTTTGAGATAACCTACCGCCTCGTCGCCGAGCAGGGCTTTGTTGCCGGCATCGTTGAGCATGCTTTCTAAATCGGAGAGGTATTCATCGGCGCGTACGAAATTGCCGTTGTCCATCTGCGATTCGAGGTTCTTCAGGTTGGAGTTGATCTGACGGGTCAACTCCTGCTTTTCCTCCGACCCTTTTGCAGCGGCGATTTGCTTTTTCATCGCCTCGATCTGCTGTTTGATCGGATCGGCAGCGGTGGCATCGACGCCTTCAAGCTCGGCGGCGGCGATTTCCAGCGAGGTATCGGCGGCATCAAAATCGCCGCCTTTGACCTTTTCGGCGGCGGCATCGATGGCTTTGCGCGCGCCTTCGACATCGGCCATCGCGGCCGACGGCAACAGGCACAGTCCAAGAATAAACACCCCAACCCACTGCCACAAAACGCCCATGATGGCTCCTCTTTTCATTAACGCCCAAGATATTCAGGACAAAGGGATATCCGCCGATGATTTTCTCGTCAACCACGTTATCAGCCGGCATCACGTCGGAAGGAAAGCAAATGGTTTCAACTTCACCCGCCCCGAAGGTAAACTCCGACCCGGCCAAACTCCCGTGCGCGGCGCCCGTTGCCGCCGGACAAGGTCGCGGCGATTCGATTACCCAAGAGCACGCGATGAAGCTTACCATGGTTTCGATTGAAAAAGGCGGATTGATCCTGGTCGCCGCCGAAGGCAACATCACCGCCGCCGACGTCGACCCGACCGTCGTCAACCCGTTGCAAACGCTTCTGGGCGCCACCTGGTCGACCAATCGCGTGCTGCTCAATATGGAGCAGTCGGGCTATATCGATTCCAGCGCCATCGGGTGGCTGATGTCGACCCACAAGGCGTTCAAGGAAGCCGGCGGGCAAATGGTTATTTACAACGTTCAGCCGGCGGTGCGACAACTGCTGGATATGCTCAAGATTGGGCGAATTCTGCCAATTGCCGACAATGAGCCCGCCGCTCGAACTCTAGCCGCCGAAGGAGGCGCAAAATGAGCGACCGGACTGACAAGACTGAAAAGAAATCGCCCCTTCTCGACGTCCACCGCATGCAGCCCGAGACGGCGGTTTCGTACTTGATCGAAACGGCCGTCAATCAAGGCGCCAGCGACCTGTTCCTTCTCGCCGATGAAGGACATGTCACCGTGAAAGTGCGGCACCTGGGAATCGTGCGCGAAATTGCCCATATTCCCGCGGAGATGGGCAAGCGCTGCCTGAGCTACATTCGCGCCAACGCCGCGCTGGACCTCACCGAGCGCCGCCGGCCGCTGGATGGCCGGTGGATCTACCGCAAGCCCGAAGGGCAGATCATCGATCTGCGCATCAACGTCATCCCCAGCATGTACGGCGAAGATTTCGCCATCCGCCTGCTGGTGCGCAGCAACTCACTCGTGGCGCTCGACAAACTTGGCATGACCCCGCAGCAGTTGCAGGCCTATCAACAAATGGCGGCCAGCCCGAGTGGGCTGATTCTCATCACCGGCCCGACCGGCAGCGGGAAAACGGCGACGCTTTACAGCACGCTTACCCGGCTCAACGACGGCACGAAGAAGATCAACACGATTGAAGACCCGATCGAATATTCGATCGAAGGACTTCGCCAGTCGCAGGTGCATCCGCAAATCGAACTGGGGTTTGCCGATCTGCTGCGCGCCGTGCTGCGGCAATCGCCCGACGTGATCATGATCGGCGAAATTCGCGACCAGGAAACCGCCCGCACCGCCGTTCATGCCGCCAACAGCGGCGTGGTTGTGTTCGCCACGCTGCACGCGCCTTCGACGGCGACAGCGATTCAATCCATGCGGTCGTTCGGCGTACACAATCACTTTCTGGCGACGAGCCTGCGCGGCATCATCAGCCAGCGGCTGGTGCGCACGCTCGACCCCGCCACGCGCATCGAATACGACCTGTCAGACGCGCCCGGCACTTTCGACGAAGTGAAGCCGTGGCTCGCGCCCGGCGAAGGCACCAAGCTCTACGCCCCGCGGCCGGCGGAGTCGAACCAATTCACGGGCTACAACGGGCGCGCGGGCGTGTTCGAGGTGATGGCGATCGGGCCGAAGATTCGCAATCTCATCTCCGAAGGCGCCCCTGCACGCGAGATTCGCGCCAAGGCGATCGAAGAAAAGATGCTGGAGTTCAGGCTATCGGCCTTGCTTAAAGTCGCCCGCGGGCAAACCACGATGGAAGAGATTTTCCGGGTGATTCCGACGGAGCATTTGCTGGAGGAGTAAGGCTCGGTGGGATGGGTATGGATTTGCTGCTGTAGCGTCGGCCTTCTCGGCCGATCTGCGAAGGCAAGGAATGGCCGAGACGGCCATCGCTACAACAACAATGCGATCGACGCACGACTCACCTCGCCAGGCGCTGCAGAATCAGCTTCGCGATATCGGCTTCGAGTTCCTTCGGATAAT
>CAZXLA010000045.1:3595-5042 GCA_964641895.1 uncultured Tepidisphaeraceae bacterium | reverse complement strand
GCCAGGCGCTGCAGAATCAGCTTCGCGATATCGGCTTCGAGTTCCTTCGGATAATGCCCGAGAATGGCCGCCTGCAGCATGTCGGATTGTTGATGGAACCATTCCACCAGCCGGCTGCTCACCGCCACCTGCGTCATGCCGTTGCGATCGCAGGTTTCTTCCAAGGCCTTCTTGGCCGGCGGCGACAGTTCTAAACGCACGATAACACGCCTGCGCGATTCTTTTTTCATAGTTCCACCATCTTTCCTGACCGGACCTTGCCGATCAAACGCGGGTCCGATCAAACGAGGCACTGAGAGGGTTCCGCCAGCGGCCGGCTACCTCCTACGGTACAGTCGACCGTTACTTGTCCTTTGCCGACTCGGCGATTTTTTTGATGAGACTTCGAATGAGCAACTCGCCGGCGTCTTCGGTCGTCTGGCCGAGGATCGCGTGCTGAGTGCGCTGGTCCTGCTCGGCGAACCACAGGTTCAGCCGCGACATGACCGTCAGCGAGGTCATCCCACGCGCCTCACAGATTTTCTCCAAACCGGCCTTGGCACGCGGCGACAATTCCGCACGCAAGATTTCACGTTTTGTTGTCACGCTAATACTCCATCTTTCGCAGGTCTCCACGCGCTCTTGGCAATACCCGACAAATGAATGCCGCACAAAGCGCGACCACGCAGCAGCCGAGCGCGATCACAAGCCACCCACACAAAACATGACGCCGCAGCATACACCGTGCCAAGGCGTACATCAAGATTTGTACACATTGCCAACCCAACACGTCAGGGCAATCGCATGTGCCCCGATTTACGAGCCGCGAGCCTTAGCGACCGGATGTACTTCTGCGGGAATCGGTCGCAGTGCTGCGGGGATCGGGTCGCTGACGATCGCCGCTCGTTACATGCGTTTGCCCTGCCCAACACTTTCTAATTAAGCCGTCAGGAGCGACAATGGTTTGCAAAACGGCTGTGCTCATTTGTTTACGCCAAATTCTGTCGGGTGCTATACTTCGGCGCAAATGATCCTTCGAACCTTTTTCGGTAGCGTCATGATGGCTGCTTTGGCATTTGCAGACGTGTCACACCTTTCACCGGGCGCGAGCCGGGCGTTTGTCTCGACGGATCCGACGATCGTTGAAGCACGGGCCGCGTACAAGGCGGGCGCGTTCACCCGCGCCGCGACGTTGCTTTCTTCGGCAGAGATGACGGACCCGGCAGCACGCGATGAACTCACCGAAGTCATCCGCAGAATGCGCCGCGAATACAACCTCGATCGCGCCGGTCTGCTCATCAAGCTGCGCGAAAGCATTCCCGACGTGACCGACGCTGACCTTGATCGCTGGATGGCCGCCGAGCAGGTGCAGTATCGAACGATCGATGGTCAAATCTGGTTTTTCCGTAGAGAACCCGGCCACATCCTCCGCTTCTGCAAAGAAGCCATCGACCGCCGCGACGCGCAC
>CAZXLA010000045.1:0-3495 GCA_964641895.1 uncultured Tepidisphaeraceae bacterium | reverse complement strand
CAAGCCGGGTGCTTCAGCCCCGGATTCCTGGACGCTCGAAAACCACCTCGAAGAAATCATCGCATCCGCAGCCAACAGCGCAACGCCCGAGGTGCTGCCTCTTAAAACCCGCGTGAAGTACACGCTCACGGTCAACGCCAATCCGCGCGGCGCAAAATCCGGATCGCTGCTGCGCGTGTGGCTGCCGTTCCCCCAAGTCTACGGCCGGCAGCGCGACGCAAAACTGCTGCGGAGCAACCCCGACGGGGCGACGGTCGCTCCGCCGGCGATCGACGGCGATCCGGTCACCGGCGTGCCGCAGCGAACGGTGTACCTTGAACGAAAGATCGACGATCCGAGCCAACCCGCAAAGTTCGAGATCGAGTTTGAATTCGTCACCAGCGCGTTCTACCCCAAACTCGATGATACGCGCCCCAAGCCGGGAGCTTCAGCCCCGGATCGGTCGCGCATAGACTCTTCGTACTTATCACAGCGCCCCCCGCACATCGTCTTCACCCCCGAGTTGAAAGCGAAGGCAAATGAAATCGTCGGCGCCGAAACAAATCCGTTAATCAAAGCCAGAAAAATCTTCATATGGCTCGACGAAAACCTGCGTTGGACGCCCGAGGAAGAATATTGCGTCATCCCCAACTTAAGCATGCACGGCCTGACGCGCGGCAAAGGCGATTGCGGCGTGGCGAGCATGACGTTCATCACCCTGTGCCGCATCGCCGGCGTGCCCGCGCGGTGGCAAAGCGGATGGACCACCAACCCTGTCGGCTGGAATATGCACGACTGGAGCGAAATCTACATCGAACCGTGGGGCTGGATTCCGGTTGACGCCAGCTACGGCCGACAGAAAAGCGATGATCCCGCCGTTCGCGATTTTTACTTCGGCCACACCGACAGCCACCGCCTCATCGTTAGCCTCGACTACGGCCGCGAACTGTCGCCCGCGAAGCAATCCTTCCGCAGCGAACCACTCGATTTCCAACGCGGCGAAGTCGAACTGGACGGGCGGAATCTTTACTTTGATGAATGGGATTACGAGATTGAGTTTGAGCGGGAACCGGTTCGATGAAGATCAGCAGAAACACATATAACGAGCGGCGAGCGTCAGCGACCCGATTCAAGGCGCAATCCGACCGAATGTTAACGCTGGCGGCTCGTCATTCCGCGCCTATGCGGTTGCCTTGGATGAACATTGGCGACCGCATTCGTGCGTTCATGTGCCGCCGCATTTTGTGCTACAAAATGCACCCTCCCGATGCTATTATTGACGCATGCGATCAACGATGAACGTCTCTCTTCCGACCGACTTGAAAACATGGGTCGATGAGCAGGTGGCCGAAGGGGGGTTTGGCACCGCCAGCGAGTACCTGCGTGATATGCTCCGACGGACGCGCGAGCGACAGACGCGACGCCGCATCGATTCGACGCTGATCGAAGCGATCGATCGTGGTGCCAACATCAAAATGGATTCCGCCGATTTCACCGCCATCCGAGTCGCCGCCCGTACCGCGGCTAAAGTAAACCGGCGGGGCAGAAAATGAAGCGGTTGATCCGCCGGACAAAGCAGGTCGCCGGTGAAATCATCGACATCTACGGTCACATCGCGGCCCGAAATCGTTCGGCGGCGGAACGCGTGTTCGACGAGATTGAATCGACGATTCGCTTTCTTGCCGAATGGCCGGGCGCCGGAACGCGGTGGCTGTCAAACGACCCACGGCTCGCCGATGTTCGCATGATGGGGCTGCGGAAATACAGGAACTACCTCATCTTTTATCGAGTTGCCGGCGATGCGATCGAAATCCTGCGCGTCGTACACGGTGCACGCGACCTGGATCGAGTACTCGACGACATGCAGATCGAGTTTGACGAGAATGATTCAAACTAACCGGCAAAATAGTTGTTGAAGTTCCGCCGAAAACTGCTCATAATCAGAAGATCGCCGCGGCGGACTGCAGCCCCCGTGGCGGGCGATCGGTTTGCCTGTGGCGACCGCTCGTTTGTTCCCGCGAAGGCGTTCGCGGGGTTGATTGCCCGGCGGTTCCATCGAAACGACTGGAAACGACTGGAACGGCGGCTGGGCATGGCGCGGGTTCGGCAGCGTTGCCGGCCCCTTTGAAAGGAGGCTCCGATGAGTTTTGCCAATTGTGGAGCGTCGCTCTGACGCGACTTAAAAGGCGGGTGAGACTCCCGCCTTCCACGCTCGTCGCTCACTATGAGCGACCTCCATGCAGGAAACTGCCCGGGCCCGGCGCCGAAACGCGCCGGGCTCGGTTCATTATCATTCCGGATTGAAGACTTTTGAATAACCACGAAGGACTCGAAGCGCACGAAGAAATTCACTTGTTTTCGCCGCAGTTTCGTCGTGTCCTCTGTGAGCGTCGTGGTTCAGACCGGGTTTTTCGAAGGCCTCTTTCGGTTAAACACGAAGATCACCAGGAGCTTGAAGCATCCAATTTGTTTTCTTGATGGTCTCGTCGTGCACTTCATGCCCTTCGTGCTCTTCGTGCCCTTCGTGTTTAACTTCGGCACTTTGACCGACTGATTTGACCCGTTGCGGTTCTCCACCTGCGTGAACGTGCAGCGCGGGAGTTTTGTTGCATTGCCGTCGCGATCGATATGATCCGCCGACCGTGATCGCTCACCGCGCCAACTCGCCCGCCAAATCCACCGCCTTCGCGTGCGCCATGCGGGCGCTGGGCCGTGCCGAACCGCCGGCGACGTTTGTGCTGTCCGGCAACACCTTTCGCCGGTCGCGCATCGTCAAGCACGATTTCTGGGCCGCCACCGCCTTCTACGACGGCGACGACGGCACCCAGGCCGTCGCCAAAATCAACCGCGCCGCCCCCTTCTGCGGCATCAGCCTCGAATGGGTCGGAAGATGGCTCTGCCGCCACGAAGTACGCTTCTATTCTTCGCTGCGCCACGTCCCCAACGTGCCCGCCCTGCTCGGCCGCCTCGGCAACACCGGCTTCATCCACGTTTTCGTCCCCGGGCGGCCGCTGGCCAAAGGCATGGCCTTGCCCGATTCGTTCTTCCCCGAACTAAGACAGGTCCTGGCCGAAATCCACCGCCGCCGGATCGCTTATGTCGACTCCAACAAACGCGAAAACATCCTGGTAGGCGACGACGGCCGCCCGCACCTGATTGATTTCCAGATCAGTTATGACCTGCACGATTTCGGCGATTGGTTCCTCACCCGCAACCTGCTGCACCGCCTGCAGGCCGCCGATCGCTACCACATCCTTAAACACCAGCGCCGCCTGCGCCCCGACACGCTCTCTGCCGAGCAACGCGTGCAGGCCACGCAAATCGGTGGATTGATCAAACTGCACCGCCTAATCACCCGCCCCTACTTCGCCATGCGCCGCCCGATCATGAAAAAACTCCGCGACGCGGGCTACCTGCTGCCCGAGGGCAGCAAGTAGCCGTGCATTTGCAAGTGCGTCCGCCCCACTGGCAGACTCAGGCATTCACATCGTTAGCGGTTGTCAGAAGCTCGTCGAT
>CAZXLA010000044.1:0-21076 GCA_964641895.1 uncultured Tepidisphaeraceae bacterium | reverse complement strand
CGCGAATGCCAGTGGAGCGAACGCTCGCTCAATCTACACGTCGCGGAGTGTCGTACGGGACAACCCGAGTTAACCCGATCCGCCGGCAATTAGACTAGACCACTCGGCCCGTCGCGACAGCGGAAAGGCTATTGAACGAAAATCCAAGCGGGCCAAAGCTCTTCTGCACGGCGGCCAGGCCGTCGCGGAGAAACAGCAGATCGCCGCCGCCGGACATGAACGACGCGCCCATTTCCAAAATCCGGCGGACGTGCTCGATGCTCAATCCCGGCATCCCCCAACGCTTGCCGGCAGTCTTGGCAGCGGCCGCAACCCGTCGCGTGGCGTCGGTGATCAGCGGGTGATCCATCTGCCCCGGAATGCCGGCCAGGACGCTGAAGTCGCCGGGGCCGAAAAATACGCCGTCGACCCCGTTGACCTTGACGATTTTCTCGACCTGATCCAGTGCGGCAACGTCTTCGACCTGAATGAACAGGAACGTCTCGATGTTGGCGTGCCGAATGTACTCCGGTAGTTCTACGCCGGCATAATCGCCGTCGGCATTACCGCTGTCGCAACCGCGCTTCCCGAGCGGGGCGAATTTGACGTTGGCCACGACCTCTGCGGCTTCGTGTGCATCGGCGCAGCGAGGGTACATGATTCCCGTCGCGCCAGCTTCGAGCAGGCGCTGCATCCTCATGAATTCGCCGCGCGCCGGTCGGGCGATCACGTCGGTGTTGCCGGCGCGCGTGGCGCGAATGATCTCTCGCGCCACATCCATCGACCGGGGCGTGTGCTCCATGTCTAGCCAGATGCAATCGAAGCCGAACAGTGAGATGACTTCGGCGATCGTCGGGTCGTTTAACGCCGTTGCGATGCAAAGCGCAGGTTGACCCGAAAGCCATTTTGAACGGACGGTGCTTTTTCTCATGTTTGAACTGCCAGTGTCGAAATCCAAGTGTCGAGATCACTTTTTCGGTGCGGGAAATTCTGCGCTGCCAAAGAAAGGCCCCTTACCAAAGAACTCTGCCACCGCGGGATCGAAGCCGTCGGAACGATAGACGATGATTCCATCACAACCAATTTTTCGCTGGATTTCGACACGCCTGGCCCATTCGCTGATCGTCCACCGTTCGTGTACTTCCGGCATCCCGCCCAGCGCCGGGATGTAGACCGTTTTGTTGCGCGCGAAGATGTCGCGCTGTTGCGCGAGCATCTTCAGGTTCAACGATCGATCGTCATAGTTCATGGGCGTTGCGTAGTCGAGCCACGCCGCCGACACCGGCCAATTCTGCCCATAGTGGTAACAATCGTCAGGTTCGGAAATCAAGCAGGCGATGACGGACATCCGGGGCTTGACCTGCTTTACCGCGTCGCGGACACGCTTCACCAGCTTACCGACGTTCTCGGCGCGGTACTCCTGAATCTTCGCCCACTTTGCAGGGTCGCGGCTGGCGTCGCCGCCGACGAAGATGTCGATGTTGTATCGATGCAGAATCTCGTCGCGATTGCGCTGATCGTAGTTCAGCGATGTTTCGGTCGGATAGCGAATGTAATCCAGTCCGATGCCGTCAAGGTCATAGGTGCCGGCCAGCTCGACAAACAATTTTACGATGAAATCGCTGACGTCCGGATTCGCCGGGTCGAGGAACGTCGGCATGCTCGGATCGGGTCCGGTGGCGAACCAGTCGCGGTGCTTGCTGTAAAGACTATCCGGCCCGGACGGCGGATTGCTCGTGCCGTAGAGCGCGGCGATGTAGCCGAACGACTTGAACCCGCGCCGCTTCGCCGACTCGATCGAATACTTCAGCGCATCAAACTGTTCCCACCCGGCTTCGATCGGAAGGAGCTTTGAATGATGGATCACGCTCATCCATGAACCCAGTGAATGCAACGTAGCGTTTCCGCCCATTCGCCGGAGTGTTTCAAACGACGCGTCGCATTCCTCGGCGGTTTTGCCAAGGCCGGCGTGGTAGAGCATTCGTGCTTCGACGGTCGCGTCGGTCATTGCGGCAGGAAACATCGCCTTCCACACCGGATGACTCACCGCAGCGGCGGCGGCGGCCCACGCCTCTTTTGCAGGCACAATTTCCGGCGGGTCGGATTGCAGATGCCGTTTCGCCACGGCCAGCTTTGCCTCGGCTTCGTTGACCGATGAGTCTACATTGCCAATGCGGTGGAGTTGCCCCTGGAGGTCTTCCACCTTTGCCATCAGCAAGGCTTCGGGTTTGAGTTGTGGTGCGCTGGTGACCTCCACCTGGTCAATCACCATTCGTCCGCTGCTGAATTTGCCGGTCAGGCTGATTTGAACCATGTCGATCTCGGCGGGGTTATTGGCGGCGCCGCTGAGGGTCACCTTCTTCCAGCTGTAACTGCCTGGTTCCAACTTGCACGGCAGGTGCGTGGCCGACTCATACGGTCGGCCTTTGTAAATAATGTGTGCGTAAAGAAACGCGTGGTCATCGGGCTGATCGAACCGCACGTCGGCGGCCGTCACCCACGCGGAAAGGGTGAATTCGCGTGCCGACGGCGCGATGATGTTCTGCCGCCAGAGGTGTGATTTGCCGTCGCCGAGCAACAGCGCGCCGGCGGCGCCGTCGGAATGTTCGCCTGTGAATTGAAGCGGCGAAGACTCATGATGCGTTTCGGTCCAATTCGCGGGAAATCTTTTATCTGCCAGGTCGCGCTGCTCGAAGCTCGCATTGGTCAGCAGGTTTTCGCCGGCGACGAGCACGGACGGCGAGACGAAGGCAATTACAAGTAAAATGAGCCGCCGCGGCATAGCTACTCCACGTTAAAGGTGTTTCACGGTAAGGGTGCAATACGACGTTGTCGATTGGCGAATGGTACACGCCAAGGCACAGCGCCATTGGGGTCAGGGGCGCGAGGATGATCGGGGGTGGCTTCATCGGAAAACTGCTGTCTCCATGCATCATACTCAGGGCGGAACCAGTTCCGGTTGGTGCGCGCCGGCGTGAGGGCACTTGGGTGTGATGATGGTTGCCGCTCGGGCGAAGTCGGATTCTCGCGCCCACGCCGAATCGTTCGGCCGCTTTACCTCGCTGCAAGTCACCAGTTCGGTATTGATTTCGGGGTGTCCGGTGCGTTTCCGTGCCTCGATCAGCTTGCGGAAGATTTCCTGTCCGCGCGGTGTGTAGCGCTGCAGGTACCCGGTCCAGCGTGTAGCGCCGGCATCGCAGGTAAAGACGAATGCGCGGCAGGCTTGCTGGCCGTCGTGCAAAAACGGGGGGATGTTGTCGGCGTCGGCGGCGAACAGGGTTTTCCCGTCGTCGCATGTGAAGTGGGCTAGGTTTTGGCCTCCCGCGCCGCCGCCGACCGGCAACAGGTTCCACCCCACCAGCCCCGCCGCAAATGCCAACAAGAAGCCGGCAAACGCCAGTTTCAGCCGTCCGCGCGACGAGGGTGGGAGAGTCCTGCTCATTCAGAACGCACAGTATACTTTATTCGCGTCGTGAATTAAATACCTGGGAATGTCATTTTTTGTGTAGAGCTAGATGGAGGGCCATCGCGTGAGCCCCGATCTCGAGCGTCTTCAAGCCAGGGTGGCTGAAAAATCCCCGATTCGATGGCTGTTTGCCGGCGACAGCATTACGCAGGGGGCGCTACATACTTTCGGCTGGCGCGACTATATAGAACCGTTTGCCGAGCGCACGCGCTGGGAAGTGCAATGGATGCGTGATTGCATCATCAACACCGCCGTGAGCGGGTGGAAGATCATATCGATTATCGACGATCTGGAATGAGCATTCTTCAGCACCGCCCAGAAGTGCTTTTTATCAATGTCGGCCTGAACGATTGATCCATGCCGCGACGACAATTGGCTGTATAGGCGTCCATTGACCAGACGGTTAGAATACCGTGCCGTTAATCTTTTGCGTCTATCTCAGCGTCCGAGCGAACTGTCCTGGGCACTAACCCGTCGGAAGACAGCTTTTTTCGTAAGAGAATCCACTTCAGAGTTCCGACGCGACAACCATCTCATTGTTGTCTCGCAAAGCCGTGACGGGTAATTTCCCCCTCGCATCCCCGCAAAACGAAAGGTCGGAGCATTATGAGCATTCTCGTCAACGCCAGCACCAAGGTTATCTGTCAGGGCATCACCGGTTCCGCCGGGGCATTTCACACCAAGGGGTGCTTGGAGTATGGCACAAAGATGGTCGGCGGAGTAACGCCGGGCAAAGGCGGGATGACCGACGCCAACGGGCTGCCGATTTTTGATACGGTTCGGCAAGCGGTCGAAGCCACGGGCGCGACGGCGACGATGATCTTCGTCCCCCCGCCGTTCGCCGCCGATGCGATCATGGAAGCCGCCGACGCGGGCATCAAAACCATCGTTGCTATTACCGAGGGCATTCCGGTTCTGGATATGGTGAAGGTGAAGGCGGCGTTAGCCGATAGCGGGAAGCGAAGAGCCGAGAGCAAAGAAAAGAACGGCGGCTCATCGATTTCACCGCCCGGCTCTCCGCTCTCCGCTATCGGCTCGTCGCTATCGGCTATCAGCTATCCGGTTCTCATCGGCCCCAACTGCCCGGGCATCATCACGCCGGGGGAATGCAAGATCGGAATCATGCCCGGCTACATTCACCTGCCGGCGAACGAAGCCAAGAGCCGTAAGAAGGTGGGGATCATCTCGCGGTCGGGCACGCTCACCTATGAAGCGGTGTGGCAGTGCAGCACGCGGAACATCGGCCAGACGACGTGCGTGGGCATCGGCGGCGATCCGGTGAAGGGGCTGAACTACATCGAACTGCTCACGATGTTCAACAGCGATATCGAAACCGATGCGATCATTCTCATTGGCGAGATCGGTGGGAGCGATGAAAGCGACGCGGCGAAGTTCATCAAGACGAATGTGAAGAAACCCGTGGTGGCGTTCATCGCCGGCCGCACCGCCCCGCCGGGCAAGCGCATGGGGCACGCGGGTGCGATCATCAGCGGCGGCGAAGACACCGCCGACGCGAAGATCGCGCACTTAAAGGCTGCGGGGATTGCAGTGGCGGATAGCCCGGCAACGATCGGGGAGACGATGGCGCGGGTGCTGGGGGTGTAGGCATGGGTCGATTCATCGACCCTGCCGTTTAATTTAGAAAACAGGAAGTCCGATAACTAACCAGCGCTAACTTCACGGGTCCGATAATCTGCGGGACGCAAATACGTACCCGCAGAAAGGCGTGATAAAACCACGATGGCACGATTGGATTTGGATCTGTCCGAGTCGTTTCGTACTTTTGCCAACGCCGGAGAAGGACAAGCGTCGATTCAAAGGGCAGTGCGTGGCCAGGATGTACCGGCCCGCGGTCGCTCGGAGGATTCGGCGATGCAAGCTCGTGTTGTTTCGGTGCTGTCTCACCTGTTCGAACTATCGGTCTTCGTCTTTGCGGCTGCTGCGCTTGCGGTGGGGGCAATCAACCTTCGATAGTTCGATACCGCGACGCACCTTTGGTGCAGCGTTAAGCGTTTTTCTGATTGTTAAGATTTGTTAAGCTGCTTGCTTGACCGGGTTTGGGTCATACAGTCGCTTCTCGGACGGTTTTGTCCGAGGAATTCGACCTATGGCTGTGGCGATCATGCAGGCACCGATGGAGACGACCGAGCAACGAGCGCAAGCCGAGGCCGACAGGCCGCACCCCGCCGCGGCTTTTCCGATCCTGATTGATACGAAAAACGTTCACGTTCATTACGGCAAAACCCACGCCATTCGTAACGTTTCGCTGAAGTTTCCCGAGCGGCAGGTCGTCGCGCTCATCGGCCCGAGCGGCTGCGGAAAAAGCACCTTCCTGCGATCGGTCAACCGGCTGAATGACCTCATTCCAGGCTGCAAAGTGACGGGGCAGATTGTGATCGGCGGGCACGATATTTACTCGCCCGGCACCGATTTAGTCACCCTTCGGCGGAAAGTCGGGCTGGTGTTTCAGAAGCCAAACCCCTTCCCCAAAAGCATTTACGAGAACATCACCTTCGCCCCACGATTACAGGGCGTGACCCGGAAAGACGAGTTAGATGCGCTGGTGGAAGAATGCCTGCGTAAAGCCGCACTCTGGGACGAGAGCAAAGACCGCCTACGCGAGAGCGCGCTAGGCCTGTCCGGCGGGCAGCAGCAGCGGCTGTGCATCGCGCGGGCGTTGGCCACCAAGCCGACTATCTTATTGATGGATGAGCCGTGCAGCGCGCTCGACCCCATCGCCACGGGAAAGGTCGAAGACTTGATCAATGAACTCAAGAAGCAATACACGATCCTGATTGTGACACACAACATGCAGCAGGCGGCGCGCGTCTCAGATTTGACGGCGTTCTTTTTCGTCGGCGAGGTAATCGAGTACGATAAAACGCAGGTCATCTTCACCAACCCGCGGCAAAAAAAGACCGAAGAATATGTGACGGGAAGGTTTGGGTGATCGCGGATTTGGGATTGCGGATTCCTGATTTTTCCGCGACTTCAATACAAAATCCGAAATCGAAAATCCGAAATTAGTACATGGCTCAACATTTCACCGAACTTCTGGACAACCTTCGCGAGAAAGTCTCGCGGATGACGGCGTCGGTCCAGCTTGAAGTTGAGCAGGCGGTCGAGTCGGTCATTAAAGCCGATATTCGCCTGGCCCGTGCCGTGATCGAAGGCGACCGACGGATTGATGAAGAAGAAGTCGAGATCGAAAAAAATGCCATCGACCTGCTGGCCCTTTTCCAGCCCGCCGCCAGCGACTTGCGGCTGATTGCGACGATTATCAAAGTGAACGGTGACTTCGAGCGCATTGCCGATTGCGCCGTGAACGTCGCTCAGCGCGTCCCCAGCCTCCTGGGCGGACAGAACGGGCATTACCACGCGCCGAATGATCTGCGCATCATGGGCAACACCGTCATCAGCACCTTGCGCGAAGCAATTAAGGCATTTAACCTTTCCGATCCTGCGTTGGCCCAGCAGGTGCTGCGCAGCGACGACGTGGTTGACGCCCTTTACCATCAGATTGTGCAGGACATGGTGGGCCTCATGGAGGCAGACGGCCAGCAGGCGGGGCTGGATTTGTCGAACATCATGATCGCCAAGAACCTGGAGCGCATCGCCGACCACTGCACCAACATTGCCGAGAACGTGGTGTACGTCGCCAGCGGACGCATCATCCGCCATCGGCACACGGCTTGAATACTGGTTTTTCTAATGTGGATATCGCTTGGTCGCGCAGAAAATGCGCGGTGCGCCTTCGATCATCACAAAGATTTGGTTAGTGTGCTTGAAACCGATTGACGGTGGCCGGAATACTACCTATCGTCTCGTCAGTACATCGGCGGGTGGCTCGAAAAAACTTGAGCCTGTTCTGTCGGTTTTGGGAAAAAGGCATGGATCGCCGAATCGTAAAATTCTTCCGCGCATACGCCGGCAATCGGCGTGCGGCGGCGATTTCGCTGCTGACGATCGCCGGCGTTTCATTGGGGTGGTCTTCACGCCTGGCATCGGCCGAGCAGCCGCAGGGTGGAGGCTTGAGCGATGTGGTGGAGCAGACCTCCGCATCGCCGGTGGCTTTAGCGGAACTGCTGCACGTCATCGGCCCTAAGCATGTGGCGATGGAAGTGACCGCGTATTGCCCGTGCCCACGGTGCTGTGGACCGCAAGCGCAAGGCATTACGGCGAGCGGGAAATCGGTGGAGTACAACTCCGGCAAGTTCATCGCCGCCGACACCCGGCTGTTGCCGTTCGGCACGCGGGTGAGTATTCCCGGCTATCATGAAGGCCAGCCGGTGGAAGTGATCGACCGCGGCGGTGCCATTAAAGGCAACAAGCTTGATGTATTCTTCCCCACCCACGAAGAGGCGCTGCAATGGGGCCGGCAAACCGTTACGGTCGCTGTCTTCGAGTAATCGCCGAGACGGCGGCTTGCCTGCCTCACATTTTTCCCCCGAATTTAACAAAAGTTTCATCAGAACATCGGGAATAGACTCTCTGAATTACCGCATCGAAACTTGCTTTTTTGTTGCCGCGGCTAACCAACTAGTTTATGCTCCCTATAACTTTTTAGGGAAAAGCCCCCTACCGGTGCGTGATCGCCCGAAAGCGGGCTTAAATGGCCGTCGCCGGAACCAACCGTCGTCCGGCAGCGTCTTTAATAGTGCAACACCAAGTAACGGCCTTACCCGGGGTTGTGTCGGTTGTTGAAAGATCGCAGCAGAGGCGCCGGCAACTGAAACGGTCAGAATCCGAAGCCTGTTTTTGTTGGCGCCCTAATAGCCGACTTTGCCAATCGCACTTCGCCGGTGCGGTGGATCGTCGGAAGGGTTTAATCTCGTCAGGGAGTTTGCGTAATGACCCCGCACCATGGAAACCGCACCGTTGGATTGTCTCGCCCCACCCATTTTCGCCCCACCCAGCATGGCACGCCGCCATCGCGCCGCGGCGGCAGCGCGGTTCGGCGGGCGGTGTGTGAAATGTCGCCGTTGGAAAATCGCCAGTTGATGTCGATGAGTATCGGCGGCGACGGCTACACCACCTTCGGCCCCAGCGCCGACACCCAAATCTGGTACGTCTCTGATTCGCTCGGCAGCGACTTCAACCCCGGCACGCAGGCCCAGCCATTCAAGACCGTTTCCAAAGGAAAAAGCCAGCTCCGCGACGGCAAGCCCGACTGGCTTTTGCTCAAGCGCGGCGACACCTTTAATGAAGTATTCGGCAACTGGACACGATCAGGCAGAGCCGCCGACGAACCCATGCTTCTTGGCGCTTGGGGTAGTGGTTCGGATCGCCCGACGCTGCGCACCAACGGCTTGGACGCCGACGGAATCACGCTCGCGGGTGGAACGACCGCCCAGCTGCGCTACTTGGCCATTCAGGGCCTGCGCTTCACCGATAACACGCACAACGGCACCGAAGACAAGTACGGCATCCGCCTCCAGCGACCGGGCACCGGTTTCTACATCGAAGACGTGCAGGTGGATAACTTCAAAGACGGCATCGTCATCGGCCAGGAAAAGCCCAATCCCGGCGTGAACAATGTCACCATCCGCCGAAGCCTGATTATTGATAACTGGCAGAAGCGTTCCGGCGGCCACTCGCAGGGGCTTTATGCCTCGGGCACCACTAACGGGCTTACGATTGAAGAGAACGTGTTCGACCACAACGGCTGGAAAGAAGGCGTCGCCGGTGCGGAGAAGACGCAATTCAACCACAATATGTATATCAATTACGGCGCGCAGAATGTCGTCATTCGAAACAACATCAGCACGCGCGCCAGCCTCCGCGGAATACTAAGTCGGGGCGGGGGGATTATCACCGGCAACGTCACGGCGCGCAATGCCCAAGGAATCGAAACCTGGGGTAACGCTACGATTTCCAACAACGTCGTGCTGGAAAACGGCGACATCCCAAACTTCCCCCAAGGCTTTGGCATTCAGGTCGTTAACCAATCCACCACCCCCGGCGGGCATGCCACTATTACCGATAACATCATCGCCCACGACTGGAGCAACTTCACCTACAACGTTTTTGGCATTCGTGTGTGGTACGGCATGGATAGCGCCGAGGTGAAAAACAACATCACCTACGACTGGCGCCGGCCGTACTTCTACAGCAACAGCGGATCGGTGGATGTCGACGTCCACAACAACCAGTTTCAGATTGACGACGACTTTCACGGCGTCGTGGTACACAACGGGCCAACGGGCGCTAACAATTTCAGCTATCACGACAACACCTACTATTCCCCTCGCGCCCAACCCTTCTGGTACGGAACGCAGTTTAAGACGTTCAGCAGTTGGCAGTTCGATCCGGGCGACAGCGGTTCGACCGTGCAGCGCAAGAATTATCTCGATCCCAACCGCGAACTGGGCGCATACAACCAGTTTTTAGGCGGGGGCAATTCGTTCGATGCCTTCATTGCCAACGCACGATTAATGTCGCGGGCGAATTACAACCCCAACTACACCGCCGCACCCGTTATCTCGTTCATTCGACAGGGGTTCAATTTGGGTTCAGGCGTGGGCACGCAAGTCTACGTCGTGCCGACCGACAGCGACGTGGCCGAGCCGAGTACCGCCAATCCCATGGCAAACCCCGGGCAGTTCACGGTCTTCCGCACCGGACCGGTGACCAGCGCGCTCACGGTCAATTACACCATTAGCGGCACGGCAACCTACGGCACCGATTTCTCGGCAACGGTGCCGATTTCGGGCCAGATTACATTCCCGGTCGGCGCGGCATCGATCCTGGTTAATGTCACGCCCAACGGCGACTCGGCCGCCGAAGACCCTGAATCGGTCGAGTTCCGCATCAACTCCGGTGCCGGATACGATCCGGGCGCGCCCGCGATCGCCGACTTTAGTATTACCGACGGCAACGGCGGAACCGTCATCCCACCGATCGACCCCACCGGTGGCAACAACGGCGGCGGAACCATCGACGTGCCGTTCGATCCCATTACCGCCGGCACCGGTTTGCGCGGCGCTTACTACGGTGACATCAACTTCTCAGACTTCATCACCGACCGGCTTGATCCGCAGGTCAACTTTGACTACCAGTTGAGTGCGCCGGCTGGCGTGAGCACCGATCCCGACTCGTTTTCGGCCGTCTGGACCGGCTACGTCATCACAGACATTGACGGCGGCGACACCGAATTTCATGTGAATGCCGACGACGGCGTGCGCCTGTACGTCAACGATCTGCTCGTGATCGACACCCTCAGCACCGACCGATTCCCCGGCGACGCCAACAGCGACGGCGCGGTGAACCTCGACGATTTCACCATCCTCGCGGCCAATTTCGGCCAATTGAACCGCGATTTTTCACAGGGCGATTTCGATGGCGACACGACCGTGAACCTCGACGACTTCACCACCCTCGCCAGCCGATTCGGCCAGACAGCCCCCCCGCCCAACGCCGGCTTGTCGCGCGGATCGACCTTCTTGACACGCAATCTCCGCTATGACATTCGCCTGGAGTACGTTGAATACGGCGGGACGGCCAACGTTCAACTTTGGTGGACGCAGCCCGGCGAACAGGAAGAAATTGTTCCAATGGCGAATCTCTTCCCGCCCGATGATTACACCGGCTCGCGATCAAGCCTCGCCAGCGGAAGCCTGCCGCCGGCGGCCTTGCCACCTTCCACAATGTCCGCGGCCATGTTCTCTCGGACGCGCATCGCCGATGACTTGCAGGACCAGACCTCGGCCATGCCTGCGTAACGATCGGCTGTAACGATCGCCTCAATCTCAACCACTTTCCGCCCGCGATAACTGTCGCGGGCGTTTTGTTTGCATAAAATCGCCCGGACGATGCCGACCGCCGCCGAAACATGGACGATTCGCCGCCTCTTGGAATGGACCGCCGGTTTTTTTACGCGTAAAGCGGTCGATTCGCCCCGGCTCAGCGCCGAACTACTGCTGTCGCATGTATTGGCAGCAACGCGCATCAAGCTCTACACCGAGCTTGACCGCGTACTAAGCGAGGACCCCCTCAACCGCTACCGCGAACTTGTGAAGCGCGCCGGCGAACACGAGCCGATCGCGTACCTGACCGGCAAGGCACATTTCTTCAATCTCGAATTTGAAGTGACGCGCGACGTGCTCATTCCCCGGCCGGATACCGAAACCATCGTGGAACACGTGCTGCAGCAGGCGCGGCTGGGCCAGGGCATGGAACAGCCGCGCGTGCTCGACCTATGCACCGGCAGCGGCTGCATCGCCGCGGCGATCGCGCATCATCTGAAGTCGGCGACGGTTCTTGCGATGGACGTCTCTGAAGCCGCCATCGCCGTGGCGCGCAAAAACATCGAGCGGTTGCAACTGAGCGATCGAGTGCTGTTGGCGGTCGGCGATTTGTACGAACCGCTTAAAACGCAAATCACTGCGGCGCCGTTCAATGTGATCGTGTCGAACCCGCCGTATATCCCGTCGGCCGACATTGCCAAACTCGACCGCAACGTGCGCGATTACGAGCCGCACATCGCGCTCGACGGCGGAAACGACGGGCTGGGCATCGTCGGCCGAATCTTCGCCGAAGCCCCGCAACGCCTGCTGCCCGGCGGGCGGGTGTATGTTGAAATCCAGTTTGATCAAGGCCCCGCCGCGCTCGATATCGCCCGCGCCGCGGGATTTTTGGATTCGCGCATTATCAAGGATAATTCCGGGCACGACCGGGTGGTGCTGGGAATTCAAGCGTCGTAGGCAGATTTGGGCTGCCAAAGTCTGACCATCGAACATCGTTAACACAATGCCAGTAGCCAGAGGAGATCAGGTGCCGTCGTCGGATGGCGCGGCTTCGTCGTCCACCGCTAAAAGCCTGTCGTAAACTTCGAACAAATTGATATACTCCGTTCAAGGCGATTACTACCCTTACGCTCGCAGGCAAGCGCTACGTGGTCGTGCCGGAAAGCCAATACAAGAAACTTGCGCTCAAAAAAAACGGTTCTGCTGCCACCCGCTTTCCTACCCCGGTCCGCGCCCGTCAGCCTCGCCGGTTGTCACAGAAGGAAATTGATCGACTTGACGTAAAAGCGTCAATCAAGGCACTGGCAGACCCCTATCGAATTTCCGCCGAAGATGCTTTTAAGAAACTTGGGATCTGACTCAGGTGGCTTATCGAATTCAGTTTACACGTAACGCTGAAAACGCGCTGGCGAAGCTCGATCGACGGTTGCTGATTCGTGTTAAGGCAAAAATCTTCGAACTCGCCGATAACCCACGTCCGACAGGATCAGCCCGGCTTGCCGGACACCGCCATTACAGCCGAATTCGAATCGGGGACTATCGCGTTATTTATCGCGTGGATGATCAGTCCAACCTCGTGGAAATTTCTCGAATCGCCCACCGCCGCGAACTTTATCGCGACCTCTGACGCTCCCCCACGTCGCGCCGTGCGAGGACCCGCACCCACGCGAAATATTTTAGGCTTGTGACGCATTTTCTACTATCCTCGATGCGCTTGCCGAGTCGAACGCATCTCCCTACCATCTCCACTCCATTTTGGCTTCATAAGGACGTGCTCACATGACAATTCTGGTCGCCGACAAGCTGGCTGATGAAGGTTTGGCTTTCCTGAAGAACTGCGGCATCGGGTACGACGTGAAAGTCGGCCTGAAGGAAGACGAACTCGCCGCCGAGGTGGGGAATTATGACGCGCTGATCGTTCGTTCGGGTGCGAAGGTCACCGCTAAGGTTCTGGCCAATCCCGGCAAGCTGCGCGCCATTGCGCGTGCGGGCGTGGGGGTCGATAATATTGACCTCGACGCTTCAACTGCCAAGGGCATTCTCGTCCTCAACACCGCCGAGGCGAGCACGCTTTCCACCGCCGAGCACGCGCTGGCGTTGATGTATTCGCTCGCCCGCAAGATTCCACAGGCGCACGCATCGCTCAAAAGCGGCGCGCTCGATTGGAAGAAGCGCAGTGTCTATCAGGGAACGCAGCTTGCAGGCAAAACACTGGGCGTAGTGGGCATGGGCCGCATCGGGCGAACCGTTGCCACCCGCGCGATTGCGATGGATATGACCGTCATCGGCTTCGACCCGTTCTTCCCCGCTGATACAGCGCTCGATGGCAAAGTGAAGATGGTAAAAGATTTCGATCAGTTTCTTAGCCAGATCGATGTCATCACCTTCCACGTGCCCGGCGGCGATGCCACCAAACACCTGCTCAACCGCGAGCGGCTCTTCAACAAGTGCAAGCCCAACCTGCTGGTGGTGAACGACGCCCGCGGCGAGGTTGTGGATGAATTCGCGCTGGCCGATGCGCTGAAGGAGAAGAAGATCGCCGGCGCAGCGCTGGATGTGTATCAAACCGAACCGCCGCCGAAGGATCATCCGCTCTTCGGGATAGAGAATGCCGTGCTGACCCCGCACCTCGGTGCCAGCACCGATGAAGCACAGACCGCCGTGAGTGTGGATGCGTGCAGCGCGATTGTAGCCTACCTGCGCACCGGCGAAATCCGCGGCGCGGTGAATGCCGGCGGGATCAAACTTGACCTGGCTCCCGACGAAGCGCCGTTCGCCAAGCTCGCCATCCGCATCGGCCGGCTGCTCAGCGCGTACAGCGAAGGGGGCTACAAATCGATCACGCTGCGCGTCAGCGGAACCAAAGCGCCGAAGTACATGAGCACGTTTTTACGGCTTGCAACCGTCGAACTGCTTCGCGAGCACCTCGATACGCCGGTGAACGTGATCAATGTCGAGCACATCGCCCGCGCGCGCGGGATCGAGCTGGCGCAGGTCCATGAACCCAACCCGCCGGCCGGATTGGTCGGCGATATCGTCGGCGTGCGCGTGGAACTGGCGACCGGCGAAAGCCACCGCATCCTCGGCACCGCGTACGCCGACGGCCTGCCCCGTGTGCTGCGTATCGACAATTTTGAAATGGACATGGTGCCCGAAGGCCAGATGGTGCTGATCGAGAACAAAGACCAGCCCGGCATGATCGGCCTGGTTGGCACCACGTTCGGCGACGCGAAAGTGAACATCGCCGACATGACGATCACCCGCGACATCGCCCCCGACGGCACCGCCCACGCGCTCATGCTGCTCAAGGTGGATTCAGCCCCCGGCGCCAACGTCGTCGACAAACTCCGCGGCAACCCGGGCATTATCCGGGTGAAAACGGTGGCGCTGCCGGCGCGGGATGCGTGACACCGTGACCAAACGCGACCGCAAAATCTGGGACAACATCGCAGCGCACTGGGACGAACAGATCGGCGAAGGGAATGACTTTCAAAAACTGCTGATCATTCCCGCCACCGACCGCTTGTTGGCCATTACGCCCGGCGAGCGGGTCATCGACGCCTGCTCCGGGAATGGCAATTATTCGCGGCGGCTTTCGCGCGCGGGGGCGCGGGTGACGGCGTTCGATGGCTCGGCGGCGTTTGTTGAGCTGGCCAAGAAGCGCACGCTGCAATCCGACGGCGACGTTGCCTATCACCTCGTCGACGCCTGTGATGCAAACGCCGTTGCCGCCGTCGCGGAAACGATAAGCGTTGATGCGTACGTCTGTTCGATGGCGATGATGGACCTTCCCACACTTGACCCGCTGCTCCGCGCCGCACGAAAGCACCTGAAAGCGAACGGGCGGTTTGTGTTCTCGGTGAGCCACCCCTGCTGGAATAGCAACGAAGCCGACATGACCGGCCGGCTCGTGCAAAGCCTGGGCGAACCGCAACAAATCTTCGGCGTAGAGGTCACCCGCTATGCAGCCGATTGGCCTCACCTTTCGCGTGGGCTGCTCAATCAGCCCGAGCCGCATTGGATGTATCATCGCTCGCTCAGCACCCTGTTCTCGGCGTGCTTTAAAGCCGGTTTTGTGATCGACGCGATGGAAGAGCCGCTCTTCCCCGAAGATTTGCGCACCCGCAGCCCGTTCAGTTGGGCCCGTCGGCCCGACATTCCACCGGCGATCATCATCCGCATCGTTCCCTCGCCCGGTACCCCGGGAGAGGGTTAGGCAGTACGATCTCGTCATGGCTGAAGTTGATATTGACCTTACCGACAAACTGATCGAGCTACTCAACATCCCCGCCGGCGACCGCGACGCCGGGTGGATGACTGAGTTCACCGCCGTCGCGCCCAATGCAGCGCTGGCAGTGGCTGAGAAGGACGTGCAGAAAGGGCCTGATGGGTTCTCCTATCTGCACCTGCTTATTCCGCCGCAAGACGGCGAATTCAAAGGCTTCTCGATTTCGCACCTGCTTGATATCTGTATCGAGAAGGGAATTGGCGCGGTCATCTGCCCCGACGCAACCAGCAGCCCGCTGTGGGTTTTTACGTACGGCAATCTGCTTTCGTACAAGCTGTTTCGCAAGTTCGATGCGCGCGACCCGCTCGCCGCTTCATCTGCCGCACCGCCGTCGGGATCGCGGCAACTCATGGCATCGCAGCCGAGCGAGTTTTTTCTGCCGCAGGCGACGCGCCAAATTCTCAAGCAGTATCTCGCGCTCAACGGCGTGGCGGAGCCTGCGATGTTCCTGCTGCACGACACGTCAAAGACGCCGCCGCAGCAACTGGTTTTCAACCTCTTCCGCGACGACTTTCCGAGCGACGAGCATTTTCAGCAGGTATGCGTTCGCGTGACATGGTATCTCCCGCCGAGTTACAGCTTTGTCACCCTGGCGAACAAGCAGACTGAGTTTCAGAGAAACTTCGCGCCGCTGTGAATAGCCGGAGAAAACAGGGCCGCCCGCGATGCATTGCACCACGGGCGGCCGATCACAACTCTCCACTCTATTGTCGTCCTCCGTGCCGAAGGATGTCCTCCGTGCGGGGGTTTACGAACGCTGCGAGTCGTCGCGATCATCCCAGCGCTGCCAAGCGTCGCGCATGGCGTGCTTAGCATCTTCGTATTTCAAGCGTGATTTCGCTTTGGTGCTTTCCCAGCCGCTGCGAAGCTCGTCATCATTGAGCTTGTCGTAAGCGGTGGTTGGATTGTTGGCGCGGGTTTGGTAGCCGTACATGTAGGCCGGTGCATAGTCTTCATCGAACGTGTAATCGTCGCGGAAGTAGGGGCGATTGCGATGCTCGTTTCGCCAGTAGGCTTCTTCCGCGGTCGGGTCAATCGCTTCGGCGATGCCTTTGCCGGCAAGCCCGCCGAACACCGCGCCGATGACCGCGCCCGTAGCGCCGCCGATGAGCGTGCCCACGCCGGGCACTATCGAGCCGATTGCCGCGCCGGCGACCCCGGCGGCGGCAGCGCCGATGCCGGTTCCTACCGGATGACTACCCGGTGCGCCGGTAATGGCGTCGGGGTTTTCGTCGCGGGTCCGATCTCCAGGGTTTTTTACTTCTCGATTGACCGGCTGGAAAGGGGTTGTCGGTGGGTTTGTTTGAACGTCGTTTGCCATGGTGGCCTCCATTGGGTGACACTTCTGAAGACGAAGGTGAACGCTCACCTTCACGGGGAACATTGTGCGCCATTGAAATGCTGGCGCGTATCAAGGTGGTTGCCCTAGATAGCATCGGGATAACACCCACGGCACATGGCCGGACCAAACACTAAAGTCACGTCAAATTCAGATTTAGGCTTCTCCCCGATACTGTTTTTCGATGGCTCCATTACTTTCGAATGAGTCATGAAATCGACAAAGAAGACCAAAGGCCGAATCTCTCCCAAAATTCCTCCGAACCGCGGCAGCGATGCTGAGCATTCCATGCGGCCGCAACCCGTTTATGTGAGAACGGATTACCGCGGTGCCGACAAGCTCGCCGGCAAAGTTGCGATCATCACCGGCGGCGACAGCGGCATCGGCCGCGCCGTCGCGATCGCGTTCGGCCACGAGGGCGCCGACGTCGCGATCGTCTATCACGAGAACGACAAAGACGCCGAACAGACGCGCGAACTCGTCGAACAGACCGGCCGGCGCTGCATTTCTATCAAGGGCGATATCGGCAACGAAGCGTTCTGCAAACGCGTTGTTGCGCAGGTCGTGAGCAAGTTCAAACGCATCGATATCATGGTGAACAACGCCGCCGAGCAGCACCCGGTTGAGCGGCCCGAACAAATCACCAGCAAGCAATTGCTCCGCACCTTTCATACCAACGTTTTCGGCATGTTCTTCATCACCAACGCCGCGCTGCCGCACCTGCGCAAGCAGGCCGGTGCGACGATCATCAACACCGGATCGGTCGTCGCTTACCGGGGGCACGATCTGCTGATCGATTACACGTCAACCAAGGGTGCAGTGATCGGCTACACCCGCGCTATGGCCCGCGCCCTCGCGCCCGACATTCGCGTGAATGCCGTAGCCCCCGGGCCGATCTGGACTCCGCTCATTCCTTCAACCTTTCCAGATGAGAAGGTCGCCAAGTTCGGCGCCGACACGCCCATGGGCCGCGCCGGTCAGCCGTTCGAGTGCGCGGGCGCGTATGTGTTTCTCGCCAGCAGCGACGCCACGTACATCACCGGCCAAGTCATCCACCCCAACGGCGGTGAGATCGTCAACGCATGAATCTGCGCGGAACGTTCACTCCCGCTTGCCGGGACAAACCGGCGGCACCGGCATGAACAAACGTCACGCGGTGCCGCCGAAGTTTTACGGACATCGTCATGGCCGCATTTACGCTTTGACTTACGCATCAACGGTTTGTGCGATTGAAGGAAACACGCTCTTCTGACAAACCTTCGTCAGCAACATATCAGCCTTTTCTTCATCATCGAGCGTCGACTTCAAGAGATCGATCGCCTGTTTGTCCAATCCAAGCTTCTGCGCGATGACGACCGCGTTGCCATAGGCGGCGATCTCGTAGTGCTCAACGCGCTGTGCGGCGACGATCAGCGCCACGTCGCGGATGGTATCTTCGGCGTCCTCTTCAATCGCTTCGGCCCCTTCTTTAACAAGGCCCTCCATCGCGGCGCACTTCTTTCCGGTGGGCTTGAACTCGCACATCTCCGCCACCTCCTTCAGTCGTTCCACATGCTCTCGCGTTTGCTCGAGATGCGTTTCAAACGCCTGCCGAAGCATTGCGTCCGTCGACGCCTTGGCCATTTTGGGCAGCGCCTTGAGAAGCTGATTCTCGGCGTTGAAGAGGTCTTTGATCTGCTCTTCAAACAGATCATTAAGTGTGTTAAGTGCCATCTGAAACTCCAGGGAAAAGGGTTATTCTGAACGATTGCAATATGACGGCTATGTCGCCCCTTCGCGACCTGATTGCGCGGTGGGAAATTCCCCGATGCGCCGACAACGACGCCTCATCGCTTAACCGCTCGAACGCCTGCGAGCCAGCTCTGCAAATCCATCGGCAGCGGCATCGTGAATTCCAGCGCGCGACCGGTGGCGGGGTGGACAAATTGCAATCGCCCCGCGTGCAGGGCCTGCCGTGGCGCGGCGCTGCGATCGACCAACGGCTTACCGGCGGCGTCGATGGAGCGGTAGATCTTGTCGCCGCACAGCGCATGGCCGATTTCGCTTAGGTGAATCCGAATCTGGTGCGTCCGCCCGGTTTCGAGCCGGCATTCGATGATGCTGTATTGACCGCCAATCATTTCAATCGGGCGAATGTGCGTGACGGCCCGCTGCGAATCGCCGCGCTCCTCGCCCCGCCGAAAGCTGCCGCGCTTGCCGTCGCCACGGTCGCGGACCAATTGCGTCTCGATCGTTTGCGGCTCGGTGATTGCGCCGAGACACACCGCAGTGTAGATGCGATCGATGTCGTGCTTGGCGAACATCTTCACCAGCAAGTGCTCGGCCTCCGGCGTGCGCGCGAAAATCATCAGGCCGCTCGTATCGCGATCGAGCCGATGCACCGCAATCACCCGCGGGAGTTTCGGCGCTTTCGAACGAATCAACTGCGGCCCGCGCCGCACGGGGCTTACGCCGCTGGGCACGTTCCAACCCAGATGCGCCGCCAGCACCTTCGGCAACATTTCTTCAAGCGTCGGCAGCTTGTCCTTCCGCTGCGCCGACCAGTCGCGCTCTTCAAAGTGACGCTGCGTCGTCAGGCCGGCGGGTTTTTCGACGACCAGCAGATGCGCGTCGCAAAATCGAATCTTCAAATCCGCCGATCGCGCCGGCGGCGCCAGCGGCTGCACGTGCAGTTTGATCACCTCGCCGGCCTTGAGCCGCCGGGCTTCATCAACGCACAAGTTGCCGTTCACCTGCACATGACGATGGGCGATCAGGCTCTTTACATCGCCCCAGCTCTTGCCCGCCAGCAGCTTGCGCAGCACCGACGACAACGGCTGTTCTGCCAGCGCCGCCGGGATGGTGAAATTGCGTGAAGATCGGTCGGCCACCACGCGTGTACATAATCCACGGCCGCCCGACTGACAAACCCGCCACCGATCCGCGCTCGATACTTCAACGCACGAACCGGCCCGGAACGAACCACCGCCTGATTGTGATTGCATTCGTGAGGAGCCGAATCTATTGTCGGCTCTCGCCATGATCGCCAAACCAACCTTCGAGCACTCGGCGCAGCGTGTCGTCAGCGATCTGCGCGAACTGGCCCAACTCACTTCTGATGAAAACGGCGCCCAGCGCGTCGCGTGGGGGCCGATCTGGCGAACCGCACGTTCCTGGTTTGCCCAGAAGGTGAAGCATGAACTCGGCCTGCCCGTAGCCACCGATTCGGCGGGCAACAACCACGTCGTCCTGCCGGGGAAGTCTGATCGAACCGTTATTCTCGCCAGCCATCTTGATTCGGTTCCCAACGGCGGTTGGCTTGATGGATGCCTCGGTGTCATCGCAGGGTTGGAGGCGTTGCGCCGCGAAGCCGCAAGCGGCGAATGCGCGGTGACCCTTCGGCTGATTGATTGGGCCGATGAAGAGGGTGCGCGGTTCGGACGAAGCCTTGTCGGTTCTTCCGCCGCCGGTGGATCGCTCAACGTCGAAGACATTCGCAACCTCAAAGACCGCGCCGGAATTACGCAGGCCGACGCCATGCGCGACGACGGCGTGAATATCGATACGATGCTCGATGCCCACAAACAGCTTAAGCAAATCAACGCCCGCGCGTATCTTGAACTGCACATCGAACAAGGGCCGGTGCTTGAATCGATGAACAAATCAACCGGCACGGTGCTCGGCACGTTCGGCGTGGAGCGGCACATGCTCAAATTCACCGGCCAGGCGGCGCACAGCGGATCGACACCAATTCCCATGCGCCGCGACGCATTCTTGGCCGCGGCGCAGTTTGCGCTGGCGGTGCGCGCGATCGGCCTGAAGCATTCCAAGCCCGGCGCGAATGTCGTCTGCACCTGCGGCATTGTGAAAGTGGAGCCGGGCATCGTGACGGCGGTTCCCGGCGTGTGTGAGATTTCCATCGACCAGCGTGCGCTCGATGCCAACGTGCTCGCCGCCATGTACGCCGAAGCCCAAGCCGCGTCGCAGACCGCCGCGAAAGACAACAATGTATCGGTTGAATGGAAACGTTTGTGGAGCATCAACCCGCGCCCGTTTGACCCGACACTACTACGTCTGTGCGATGAAGCGGTTCGCGAAGCCACCGGCGACGCCCCGCGATTGCCGTCGGGCCCGCTGCACGATTCCGCCGAGATGGTTCCCCACATGCCGGTCGTCATGATGTTCGCCCACAGCGCCCGCGGGTTGAGTCATTGCAAGGAAGAAGACACGCCGGTTGAACACCTGGAGAAATCGATTCGGGCGTTTTTGCTGTTGGTGGA